>CALFOS010000286.1 GCA_937919725.1 uncultured Fluviicola sp.
TGGAGTTATTGACATATAATTAATTTAATTCGTTGATTATTTGAGCTTAAAGATAAGAAGCGCTTGCACAAGCTTATTTTGAAATAGGATGGAAGGTTCAGCCATGTGGAGAATGGAACGAGGATCAGATGAACTGATTTCCTGATTTTTAATTTCAAAGCCCAATTAATAGTTGAAAAAGTCGTAAATTGCACTGAACTATAAGAACTATAAAATGAAACTATTATCAACTCTGATAGCCGTAATCGGCCTGAGCTTATTCTCCGTGGCTCAACAAAAATATTCCAAAGTCAAAATTTTTACTGATTCGCAAGGACTTGGACAACTCGCATCTCTTGGTGTGGCAGTTGATCATGGAATATCGAAGGAGAACACTTTTTTTATCAGCGATTTCTCAGAATATGAGATTGGTATTATGGCCGCGAATGGTTTCACTTACGAAATTCTTAAGGACGATGTAAAGGCATACTACGCCGAGCACAGTCTGGACCCGTATGATTTTGAAAAGAATGTCACGTGCAGCCCAGGGAGCGGAGGAGGTGGCGGATTCAATCCTCCTGTTCCGGTAAATCATTACCAAAATCCAACGTATGCAGGGTTCTACAAATACCAAGACATGTTGAATGCATTGGATGCAATGCGTGCGCAATATCCGAATCTCATCACCATAAAAGCACCAATTGGGACGTTCTTGACTCACGAAAACCGTCCTATTTACTACGTAAAGATTTCGGACAATCCGAGTACTGAAGAAGCCCCAGTAGAACCGAACGTTTTGTATACTGCGATCCATCATGCGCGTGAGCCACTTTCGATGACGCAAACGATTTATTACATGTGGTATTTACTTGAGAATTACGCTACAAACGATGAGGTGAAGTATTTGGTGGACAACACACAAATGTTCTTCGTGCCTTGCCTCAATCCTGATGGTTATATCGAGAACGAATCAGCTGATCCAACTGGATTTGGTATGCACAGAAAGAATAAAGCACCAGTGGGAACAACCAATCCAGGAGTCGATTTGAATCGCAATTATTCATACGGATGGAACACTACAGGGGTGAGCGCAAATCCAAATAACGATACGTACCCTGGAACGAGCGCGTTTTCGGAGCCAGAAACACAAGCGATCAAATGGTTAGTAGAAACTCATGATTTCAAATTGGCCTCGAACTCGCATACTTACGGCGATTTAATTCTGCATCCTGTCGGCACCACCTCCGCTGAATTTGCAGATCATCACGATTACTTTGCAGAGTATACGAATCACATGGCAATTTACAATGGATACGTTGCTCAAAAGAGTTCAGGGTTGTATCCAGCATCAGGAGATTCTGATGATTATATGTACAAAGTGGATATTGGTGTTGGAATGAAGGATACAATTTTTGCTACGACACCTGAGGTAGGTGATGCCTTCTGGCCTTCGCAAGCGGGAATCGTGCCAACTTGCATCGAAATGATTCACCCAAATTTGGTACTTGCTCATTTGGCGCTCAAATACTCGTTATTATCCGATTCAGATCCGTCAACCATTAATACAACCACAGGCGATTTCAATCATTCCATCCGACGATTGGGATTGATGGATGCTCCTGTGACGGTTTCCATTGAGCCTTTGCTCAATATTCAATCTATCGGTGCACCTATCGTATATAACCTGGGTGTTCGAGAAACAGCAACTGGAGCAATATCGTATGTTCTCAATCCAGCAATTGCCTATGGCGATGAAGTGAAATATGTCCTCAACCTAGAATATGGAACATGGACGGTTCGCGACACCATTACAAAAACATTTGGCGCTACCACGCTTCAGTTTTCAGAGGACGCTACAACTGCAACCAATTGGACAGGAACATGGTCAACAACTGGATCCACGTTCGTATCGCCTTCAAAAAGCTTCACAGATAGTCCAACTGGAAATTATTTGAATAATACGACTAAGACATACGAGTTCAACCAAGATATTGATTTGACTATCGCTACATCGGCAAGTGTATCTTTTTATGCGAAGTGGGAAATAGAAGCGGATTACGATTACACTCAATTCCAAGTTTCAACGAATGGAGGTTCAACGTGGTCAGGACAGTGTGGAAACTACACTGTTTTGGGAACGAGCGCAAACGGAAGTGTGCAGCCAAACAACGAGCCCGTTTACGAGGGAACACAATCTTCGTGGGTACTCGAAGAAATTAATTTGAGCGACTATTTAGGTCAAACAATTCGCTTGCGTTTTATCTTGAAATCAGATGGAGGTGTCAATCAAGAGGGTTTCTATTTTGATGATTTCCAAGTTGGATTCAATCTCCAGGATACGTCGAGTTCAAGTATCAACGAATTTGCATTCAGTGTGAAAACGATTCCAAATCCAGCGAATGATCAAGTATTCATCAGCATGTCGAAAGCAATTGGCGATGGAACGATGAAAATTTACAACCAAGCTGGCCAACTCATAGAGGAACAAAAAATCACGCAGTTAACGAACAAATTAACGGTGAACACAGCGAAATTCGATCAAGGAGTTTACCTTGTATATATAGAAGAGAAAGGTGTAGCTGTAAAACCAGTTAAATTGGTAGTGGTTCACTAGATTTCAAAAAAACAAATTGATTAAAGTCGCATCGCTCCGTTGTTCGGGAGGTGCGACTTTTTTGTGAACTCTATCTCAATTGTCTCGAAAGAGTTCGAATCTCAACCACAACCTGATCCTTAATCACGAAAACTTTACTCTTTTGGATATCGTACATCTTCATCAACGAATCAGCCTCGTTGAGACTCTTGACGTGATGAAAATTGCGTTTTGCATAATACATCACTTGAGGGGCCGGTTTATCGTTTAGGTTCATTACAAACAAAACTTCGTCCTCTGTTGAATTCTCACGCATTGTTTCTCCTATCGTTTGCATGAAGTCGTAGCGATCTCCATTCTGCCCGTAATCTCCAATTCGATTGATGTAATAATACTGTGTAATTGAAGCCAAGAAAACAAGACCCAAAAGG
The DNA here is from genome assembly GCA_937919725.1 of uncultured Fluviicola sp. Classification (GTDB taxonomy): domain Bacteria; phylum Bacteroidota; class Bacteroidia; order Flavobacteriales_D; family Crocinitomicaceae; genus UBA4466. Next base: position 3,004 of record CALFOS010000286.1, read on the forward strand.
GAATAGAGGAGCCAAGTTTTCAGTTTCGCATCGATCATTCGTGAAAGAAGTAAACCTGACAGACCACTTATTAATACTCCATCTAGCAGAACTGAATAATTGTGAGCTGCTGTAAATTCACCGAGTAAAAAATGATGTGAGAAGCACAGGGTAATGATGACTATCAGAAAGGTTCGTTCTTTTTCTGAAAAATGAAACCGAAGTGTTTTGAGTCGCAGAATTTGATAGAGAATAAAAATCAATATTGGTAAAAATCCAATCGCATACCATTTCCCCAGAGCTGCGAATAGATGAAGTATACTCGTTCCGACACCACTCTCGCTGCCAGACCGAACCAAAAATCGATCTTTGAGATAGGTCAGAAAGACGTCGCTTCCTACAACAGAGGAAAATTGCCAGTACGTCAAAGAGGATCCGAGGGCAACGGCAAGAATAGGAATAACGAGAAACGCATTGATTTCTTTCGTTTGAAACCAACGACGAAGCGCGATGCAGAATAAGATAAAGGCTAGAAGATATGCTGACCATGCCGTGAGAACAGCAAGAGTGAGAGCGAGAAAGAGTTGAGCCCAATCCCATTTTCTCACGTGAGTGTTCCCATGTAGAATTCGCAGGGAGATTAAAACCGTCCAAAGAATAAAAAGAATAACCAGCGTGTGATGCGTATATCCGTTACCAAAAAACCATAATGGGGTAGGAGAGAAAAGAAAAACAGCTGCCGCTACAATCGCGGGTAGTTGATCGCTTTGGTTGGTTTCCGATATATCTCCTGAGTTTTTCATGGTTAGAAATCGAACTATTCGATACAACAAAAGCGCACATAGGAGATGCACGAGCATGTTGAATACTTGTAACGCAAGAGGCGATGCAGAAACACCTATGAGCTTAAACGATAGATAAGGCAACATATAAGTCGCACTCGGAAAGGACAAATAATAGAAGTTTCCGTTCTTTTGAAGTTCTTCTAATGTCATGTTGTTCAAGCCTTTATCTCCAGCGTTCGGAAAGTTCATGATGGGGGCGTAGTGGTGTTCACTGGACGGTGTTTGATCCCACACTTCCATCGGGATGAGAATCATCGCGGCGTTAAACTCGTGGTGCTTTGAGAGCGGTCGATCCAAATGAGGAATTCTAATCACCACGGAGATAAAGAACAGAATTAGAATGATCCAACGCGCCTTTAGCATTCTGAAAGACAAATTAATCCCATTCCTTCCATGTATTTGATTATTGAGTAATAGTATTGAAAATTAGGTAAATACGGAAGTCACTCTTGACTTTCTGCTGTGTTAGCCATGCATCGTTTCTGATTTCCCATATTTCTCCATCAAACTCGCCTCAAACTCCAAAAACTTTTTCCAGCGCGTTTCCACGTCGATGTCACCACAGTATTTTCGCGCAAATCCTAAAAACGTCGTGTAATGTCTCGCTTCACTTTCCATGAGGCTACGGTAAAATTCCGCCAAATCGGGATCAGCAATTTCTTCTGATAAAATGCGGAAACGTTCGCAACTGCGTGCTTCAATGATCGCTGCGAAGAGCATGCGGTTCACAAATTGACTATCGCGTGATCCACCCGGAAAGTTACTTCCTTGATACGAAATCAAATCACCTACGTAGGAATCTTTGCGCTCGCGTCCAAGCTGAAATCCGCGTTCCTTGATCTTTTCGTGTACCATTCCAAAATGCTCCATCTCTTCGTGCACAATTTCGGTCATCGCGTCAACGACATCCGAATATTCGGGATGTTTTACAATAATGCTGATCGCATTGCTCGCCGCTTTTTGCTCGCAGTAGGCGTGATCCGTGAGAATTTCTTCAATGTTCTTCTCAACAATATTCACCCATCGCGGGTCGGTAGGTAACTTTAATCCGAGCATTTCTTAGTATTTTCTACAAAGTTAATCGAACTTATTTGGAATTCCTTGCTCGCTTTTCGATATTTTTGAGAATCAATACAAGGTGACATGAAATATTTATTTGCAATTAGTTTTCTATTCTCAATCTCAACGAGTCAGGCCCAACAAGTTGATTCTCCCAAACTGGTAGTTGGAATTGTGGTTGATCAAATGTGCTACGAGTACCTCTACCGTTATTACGATAAGTTTTGTG
>CALFOS010000287.1 GCA_937919725.1 uncultured Fluviicola sp.
TGCCGATTGAAGAAAAAACGGACATTGTTGAATTGTCAGGATTTGTGCTCAAGCCAGAATTTGCCCGAAAAACACGCGGTGAGCAATTTTTATTTGTCAACGATCGATTTTTCAAAAGTGCTTATTTCAATCACGCGGTTAATAAAGCGTTTGAAGGCTTGTTGAAAGATCGCGCATTCGCGAGTTATTTCTTGTACTTGAAAGTCGATCCTCAGAAGATTGACGTGAACGTTCATCCAACGAAGACAGAAATCAAATTTCAAGAAGAAAAATTCATTTATTCGATTTTGATGAGCAGCACCCGACTCGCCTTGGGGAAATACAACATTGCTCCCACCTTGGATTTTGAACGCGAAACCAGCTTTGACTTGCCATCCGGCATGCGATCACAGCCCGTTTCTGAGCCAACTATTCGCGTGAACCCAAACTACAACCCATTTGCAGAAACCCAACGCAACGCACCGTCTAACGGATCGAAAGGAAAGAAATCTGAGAATTTCTCTGAAGCAATTGTGAAACATGGATTTGGCGCCAAAGAAGTAAAAACCGCCGATTGGGAGAACTTTTATTCCATTGGAGAGACAGTTCAAGACGACGAACCAGCGCCATTGATTGAAGAAGAAACATCGTCTGGAATTTCGCAATTCTTGATCAAAGGAAATTACATTTTTACGCCAAGCAAGTCCGGTTTCATGGTGATTCACGCTCGACGTGCCTATGAACAAATACTTTACACAGAGATGATCAACTCATTCATTACAAATCCAATAGATTCACAAACTCTTTTATTTCCAATTGAAAAAGAACTCTCGAAACAGGAGATTACAGCTTGGGAAAGCAATGAAATGATGTTGAAACAACTCGGTTTTGTGGGCGAGATCAAAGAAGCTGAATTGAATTTATTCGCTGTGCCGAGTGTTTTGCAAGACGAAACACTTCAAAAAGCACTCGATCGCATCATCGAAACGATTGCCCACCGCGACATCGACAAAGGAGAAATCGCCCACGAATTGGTGCATTCCATCGCCCGATCGGCGGCAACCAAAAAGATGAATCTCAGCACAATGGAAGCTGTAAACGACATCATAGAACGCCTGTTTCAGTGTGAGAATCACACATACACAGCAGGCAACAAACTCATTATTGACACGCTTTCCTTGGATAGCATCAACGAAAAATTTAGATAAATGCTGAATAATATTCCACCAGTAACGAAAAACCTATTGATCATCAACGTGTTGTTGTTCGTCGCCTCGATGATTCTCGTTGGCAGAGGCATCGACTTGTTTGAGTTATTAAGCGGTCGTTACCTCAACTCGATTTACTTTGAACCTTATCAAGTAGTTACCCACATGTTCATGCACAGTTCGAACGGGATCGGTCACATCTTTTTCAACATGTTTGCACTCTTTATGTTTGGGTCTCATTTGGAGCGAGTTTGGGGCGCAAAGCGATTTTTCTTTTTTTACATGGCGGCAGGTTTTGGGGCGTTTCTGTTGTACAATGGGATTGGGGTATGGCAGCTTTATCAATTGAAGAACGAAATTCTATCGAGCGGTGTTCTCGAGTCGCATGGATTTAGTAGTTTGGCAGAGTTCAATGCACGGATCATGGAAAATGCAGATGCTAATTTGGCGTTCACTCCTGAATTTTTAGGCACCACACTGACTCAGTACCAGGAATTGAACATGTCGAGCATTGTTGGAGCTTCCGGAGCGATTTTTGGATTGTTGGCCGCATTCGGAATCCTATTTGCGAATACCGAACTATATTTGTTCTTCATTCCAGTCCCCATTAAAGCTAAATATTTTATTGGCGGATACATCGCTTTCGAAATTTACAACAGTGTAACTGCTTCAGGTGATCACATTGCGCACCTCGCGCACGTCGGAGGAGCTATTGTGGGAGCGGCCCTTGTGATCTTCTGGAGAAAACGCGACCGTAAAAATTTCTATTAATATGCAGCAACAACAGCGATCGATCTTAGATGAAATGAAGCACCAGTTCAAATCTGGTAACTTAATGAAGTTGATTTTCATCAACGTTATTGTCTTTTTGGTGATTAACATTATCGGCGTTGTGGCGCGACTTTCCGGTGGTAACACACAATTGCTTTTGGATGAATTTGTGTTCAACACCTTCACGATTCAGATTCCTTGGAAGGAGTTTATCACGCACCCGTGGGGACTTTTGATTAGCTTTTTCTCGCACCAAGGCTTTATTCATTTGCTGTTCAATATGCTCATTCTCTACTCGTTTGGACGTATTTTCACGCAGTTCCTTAGTCAAAAGCGCTTGTTGTACACCTACATGTTGGGAGGGATTTTCGGTGGATTGTTCGAGTTGGGTTCACAAATATTTCCAACTATCGCAACCACTTCAGCAATCGGTGCTTCCGGAGCTGTAATGGCCGTTA
>CALFOS010000288.1 GCA_937919725.1 uncultured Fluviicola sp.
CTTTTTGTAACATTCTCCGAAAGGGTGGCGTACTACATTCAAAACATTAAAACTTTTTAGAATGCAGTTAATCAATACAAACCGTGTGAAGTCAGCCAAGTTCAAATTGTCTCAACACCGTGTTCAAGGGGAAAGAAGTTCTTTGTCTATCCTGCAAGTTGCCCATTTAATGGATGTCCTGAAGGATCAGGAGGATTTGAATCAAGCACCAAACGCATCTGTATTCTTCTCGTATAATTAAGAGTTGAATAGAATCGCTCTGTACAGCTCTCCAATATTGGAGGGCTTTTTTTGTGTAAACCTCAATGTATTTTTGTAATATTGATGTACTATTGTGTTAAATCAATCAGTTTACAAATGTTAATCAACGAGCGTATTCAGTTAATCATCAAGGCAAATGGACTTTCGTCTTCCGAATTTGCAGATAAAATAGGGGTTAAGCGCTCCAATTTAAGCCATGTACTGAGCGGTAGAAACAAGCCAGGACTGGAGTTCTTGGCGAAGGTGGTCGAGTCGTTTCCGAATGTGAATGCGTCGTGGTTGATTACTGGAAATCAGCACTCAGGGGACTTTGAGGGACCCGCGATAGAGATGAAGGACGAGCAAGTTACAGTGGCTTCTACGGACGATAAATTAAAAGAAATTGAGAGGATTGTTACGTTTCATTCTGATGGCACATTTACAGTGCACATTCCTAGTGTTCGATAACGCCTGAAGCGATCAATTCATCGCTTATGTAAATCGCAGCGAATTGTCCTGGTGTAATCCCGCGTTGCTTTTGTTCAAACAATACGTAAATTCCAGTGTCTTTGATGACGATTTGAGCGCTTTGATGTGCTTGCCGGTAGCGAATACGGAGCGAGCAGTTCAAATTTGATAACTCTTTAAATGTGTAGTTCGGATTAACGAAGTTAAACGCTTCATTTTGAATTTTTAACGCCCATCTATTTAGGCCGTTGTGTTGGTCTGTTTGACCAGAATAAACGATGTTTTCTTCTACGTCTAATCCAATTACGAAGGAGGGTTCTGGTCGTCCTCCGATGTGCAAACCTTTGCGCTGACCGATTGTGTAGAAATGCGCGCCTTGGTGCTTCGCTACAGCGATTCCTTGATCTTTGGGAAACGTGAACGGTGCTGCGAGTGCTTCTACGTTCGCCGCTGTGACGGGAAGCGCGTTGTAGGTTTCGAATTGTTCCAGGTTGTTCGGAATTTCTCTCACGTCGCCTTCTTTCGCCTTGAGTTGCTGCTGCAAAAATTGTGGGAGACTGATTTTCCCTACAAAACACAGTCCTTGCGAATCTTTCTTGTCGGCGGTGTGAAGTCCCATTTCGCGGGCAATTTCACGTACTTCCGATTTTTGGAGTTCGCCGATCGGGAAGAGGGCCTTGCTCAGTTGTTCTTGCGTGAGTTGACACAGGAAGTAAGATTGATCTTTCCCTGGATCCAGTCCTGAGAGGAGTCCAAACGTTCCGTTCTCGTGCTCGATCTTGCGGCAGTAGTGTCCTGTGGCTATGTAGTCGGCGCCGAGTTCCATGGCGGCTTTCAAAAATACGTCAAATTTGATCTCGCGGTTGCAGAGTACGTCTGGGTTCGGTGTACGACCGGATTCGTATTCGCGGAACATGTAGTCTACGATGCGCTCGCGGTATTCGGTGCTTAAGTCGATGACTTGGAAGGGGATGCCCAGTTCTTGGGCGATGAGGAGGGCGTCATTGGAGTCGTCGATCCATGGGCAATCATTGGACAGTGTTACACTCTCGTCGTGCCAGTTGCGCATGAACATGCCGATCACTTCGTAACCTTGTTTGATGAGTAAGTGTGCGGCTACACTCGAGTCCACTCCTCCGGATAATCCTACAACGACGCGTTTCATGCTGCAAAAATACGACTATTTCTAGTTTTGAGTGTAACGTTGTTGAGTTTACAAATGTAATTGAAAATGTAAACTGTTCGCTTTGGATGGATTAACATTTCTTATCATTCGAGTTTTTTCAATCGCGGAACTATTTTTGTACATTCGCTTCGTATGAAAGGAATTTTAGCCTCTATTTTTTGCTTTTGTTTCGTTGGGCTTTCGATGGCTCAGAATTGTGAGCAGGTTTTATTTACTGGAAGAGTGACGGATACGCTTCGTCCAAAAACGTTTTACAATTTGATGGTGATTAATCGGACGACGGGTCGTGGGGTTTTTGGTCAGCCGAATGGAACTTTTTCTGTCTATGCTAGTCAGGGCGATAGTATTTCGCTGTCGATTACGGGCTATCCTGCTGTGCATACGCGGATTATAGCTGATTCTAATTGTCAGTTTGTTCGAAATTTCATCATTGAGGGAAATCCGCAGGAGTTTGATCCAGTGGTGGTGCGTCCACTGAAAAGTTTACAGGAAATTAAGGAAGAGCGTGAGGCTTTGGCGTTGCGTGAAACACGAACGGTCACGGGACTTGAAATGTTACAAAGTCCGATTACGGCTCTCTACCAGGCGTTTTCGAAGAAAGAACGGACAAAGCGTTGGATTGCTGAACAAGAACATCAGGACGATCAACGGAATATTTTGAAGGACCTTATTCGCACATACATTGCCTACGATGTGATCGATTTGTCGGATGAGGCGTTCGAGGAGTTCATTTATTTCCTCAATATGGACGAGCAGTTCTTGAAAACAGCGTCAGAAATGGAGCTGATCACGTTTATCAAGGATAAATTTGAGCACTACAAGCTGATCAAGAAAAACAATCCTACGGGAACGGGGAATACCACGGTGTTCGATCGGATCGAACGAAGGGATTAAGCTTACTTTTCCTGTTCTTCTTTCTCTGCTTCTTCTACGCGTTTTTGTCGTTGCATTGGATTCTCGTTCACTTGCTTTTGCTTGAACAACTCGTAGCGAGTAGGTTCTTGTTTAGCTGGCCATGAATTGTTGTTTAGATCAGTGTCAGCCGTCTCTAAGAATGGATCAACACGAACCGAACGTACTTCTTTCTCGAAAATAAAGACTTTGCTCACTTCTTCACCAGTTCTTCTCCAAATTTCAGCAGGAATTCTGATAACTTCGTTAGTGCCGTCTTCAAAATCGAAGTTGAGTATGATCGGCATTGGAATTCCTCCTATATCAGAAAACTTCAATTCGTAAAAGTTTTTACCTGCATTGAGAAGTTTCATTTCCTCGTCGCTTAGTTTCACCTTGAAATTTTCATATTCTTTGCGATCCAATGCGTCCACTTTAAAAACATCTTGTGTACCATAGAAATCATCTATGTTTGAATCTCTCTCGTTTACAGTTTCTTTGATTTGTTCTTTATTTCGAGCTACGCCGATATGCTCATCATCGTTTTCCTTTGTCTTTCTGCCTAATTCTTTCTCAATCTCAGGATTCATGGTGTTGAGCTGGAACCAGTTTACTTCATCCAGACTAATATCTACATGATCAGTAGTAAAGAACCACGCTCTCCAGAACCAATCTAAATCCACTGCGGATGCATCTTCCATCGTTCTAAAGAAATCTGCAGGAGATGGGTGTTTGAATTTCCAACGTTCACAGTAAATTTTAAACGCATGGTCGAATAGCTCACGTCCCATAACTGTTTCTCTCAAAATATTGAGTGCTGTAGCCGGTTTTCCGTAAGCATTATTACCAAATTGCCAGATCGATTCTGAATTTGTCATAATAGGAGAGATGCGATTTCTATCTCCACTCATATAATTTGTGATCATATGAGCTGGTCCACGACTAGAAGGATATCCGCGTTCCCATTCCTGCTCAGTGAGGTATTGCACGAAAGTATTTAGACCCTCATCCATCCAGGTCCACTGGCGCTCATCTGAGTTGATAATCATTGGGAAGAAATTGTGACCAACTTCATGGATGATAACTCCCCACATTCCGTATTTCGTTTGTTCTGAATATGTTCCGTCTTCATCTGGTCGCCCTCCGTTAAAACAAATCATTGGATATTCCATTCCAATCCACTTAGAATGCACAGAAATGGCTACTGGATAAGGATACTCGACAGTGTATTTCGAATACGTTTTAATCGTGTGGGCTACTAATTTAGTGGAGTAGCGCTCCCAAAGTGGATTCCCTTCTTTCGGATAGTACGACATTGCCAGAACTGTTTTTCCGCCATCCATCTTGACGCCTTGTGCATCCCACATGAATTTCCGTGAGGATGCGAATGCAAAGTCTCTCACGTTGGTAGCTTTGAAAATCCATGTTTTTTCGCCTCTTTCTTTGCCTTTTTCAGCTTTTTCAGCTTCTGCTTGAGTTACTATGAGTACAGGTGTATCCGAAGTCATTGCTTGCTTCATGCGATTTCGTTGATCGCTTGTAAGAACTGATGATCCATTTTGCAGCTCTCCGGTAGCACCTACAATGTGATCGGAGGGCACTGTGATCGAAACTTCGTAATCTCCAAAAGGTAAGGTAAACTCACCACGACCTAAGAATTGTTTGTTTTGCCAGCCCTCAACATCGTTGTAGACACACATTCTTGGAAACCATTGAGCAATGGTATACAAATAATTATCTTCCTCTTCAAAATGTTCGTATCCTGAACGCCCACCAATTTTCATTCGGTCATTGATGTTGTACCACCATTTGATGGAGAAACTGATACTCGTGTTTGGGGGCCAATGGCTTCGTGAGATCAATTCGCATCATTGTTTTATTAATGAAATAGGAGAGGTCCTTTCCTGCACTTGATTTTACTTCTTCAATTTTAAATCCACCGTCGAAATAGAAAAATTGATTTTTGACATCGTCAATACTTCTGAAATCTTCCATGCGTTCAATGGAAATTAATTTCGTGTCGGAATCGAGCGCTCGAACATTTTGATCGAGTTGAATCCACAAGTATTCTAATGCGTCAGGAGAATTGTTTGTGTATGTGATAGTTTCCTCACCTGTGATCTTCTGTGAGCCATCATCCAATTTTACGTTGATCTTGTAATCTGCTTTTTGCTGATAATAGTTGTGCCCAGGCGCGCCAGCTGCATTTCTGTATTCGTTTGGCGTTGGAAGTTGTTCTCCAAGCTGAGCGAATTTGTCAACTTGTTGAGCTGATAGAGCGATAGGGAGAAGTAGAGAGATGAATATTAATTGTTTCATATTAGCTGTTTTCTAGTCTGAATTGGTGTACGAATGAGTTTTGTAAATAGTCTTTGGTGATTTTTTGATCTCTAAAATGAAATGTGACCTTGTTCTGTTGTGTTTGATTGAAATTCATTAATAAATTGAACTTCACCGTTAGTTCTGTGAGTATTTCGATTGGTTTTGACTCGATATAAAAATGGATTTGGCCATTTAATTCAACCTCGCAACCAA
>CALFOS010000289.1 GCA_937919725.1 uncultured Fluviicola sp.
CATCCATCTTCTTCAACTTTGGAACAGACGGAGCAACAGCAGGAGCACAAACGTACTATTTTGATGATGTAATGTTCGGCGCACCAGTTAATCCTTTGGATCAAATTGATCTTCCAGTAACGTTTGAATTGACAACTACAGATTACACCATGACGGATTTCGGTGGAAACGCATCTGTAATGGTTGTCGATCCAACAAACCCAGCAAACACCGTAATGGAAGTTGAAAAAACGGCAGCAGCACAATTGTGGGCAGGAACAACGATTTCTACGCCAGCGGGATTGGCATCAGCGATACCATTCACTGCGACGGAAACATTCATGTCCGTTCGTGTTTGGTCACCAACTGCAGGAACACCAATTCGATTGAAAGTGGAAGATGCAACAAACAACACCATCACATGTGAAACAGAGACATCTACGACAGTTGCAGGTGCATGGGAAATATTGACGTTTGATTTCTCTAACGAAGTTGCTGGAACAGCAGCCTTAAACACCGCCAACACATTCACAATGGCATCCATCTTCTTCAACTTTGGAACAGACGGAGCAACAGCAGGAGCACAAACGTATTATTTTGATGATGTAATGTTCGGCGATCCATTCGCAGGGTTGAACTCACTTGATTTAAGCGGATTGAGCGCATTTCCAAATCCAACAGCAGATCGTTGGACAATTGTTTCAGAAAATGGCACCATTACTGATGTGAAAATGTACAACCTTCAAGGCGAATTAGTGCTTCAAACGAAAGCAAACGCGACTTCAATTGAAGTAGATGTTACAAACTTCGTAGCTGGAATTTACCTTGCTCATGTTTCTACAGAAGTCGGAACACGCATTATGCGCGTAGTTAAAAACTAAGAATCAACATAAATGATAAGGGCGCAGTCGATGATTGCGCCCTTTTTTTTGTTCCTAAATCCCTATCGATCGAATTCTATCGTTGAACAAAATTGTTGATAAATCTTGCTCCAATTCCCGATTTTGCCCAAAAATCACCGCATCTTTGTAGTAAATAATTCAACATGCTGGAGTTCTTTCCAAAACTTGATTTTCACGCGCCCATCACCTACGTATTTTTTGCGTTCTGTCTTTTCGCATTCGTGCAGTTCATCTACGTTGTATTCATTTTTGGAAAGCTCGCCTTCCACCGATTCGAGAACGAAAAAAATGGAAATGGAACTCCAGCCTTGAGCGTCATCATTGCTGCGCGAAATGAAGCAGAAAATTTGTTCAAGTTTTTGCCCTTCATCCTCGAACAAGATTATCCAAACTTTGAGGTGATCGTTATCAATCATCAATCCACCGACGATTCCAAATACATTCTCGACGCCTACAAACAGCAATATCCGAAGCTGAAAATAATTGAGATTGAGCGGAGTACGCACCTGAAATACGGGAAGAAATTACCACTCACACTTGGAATTAAAGCCGCAAAAAACGAGCACCTCATCTTCACCGACGCTGATTGCAAGCCGAGCTCCGACCAATGGTTGCAGAGCATGTCAGCACGATTTTCGGACAAGAAACAAATCGTGTTAGGCTACGGTCCTATTTATCAACGCAAAGGCTTCGCCAACCGACTTATGCGCTTCGATACCGCGTGGATTGGAATGAGTTACCTCTCAATGGCCAAAGCCCGCCTGCCGTACATGGGAATCGGCAGAAACCTCGCTTACACAAAATCTACTTTCGATAGCGTACATGGATTCAAATCGCATTACTCGCTCGCATCGGGCGACGACGATTTATTCATTCAAGAAGCCGCAACAAAGCAAAATTACACGATCAACATCGAACCAGAGTCGTTTTGTTATTCCAAAGCGCCAAAAACATTTAGAAAATGGGCACGACAGAAAGCGCGTCACTATACTACGTCTGGCAAATATAAGGTTATCAAAAAGCTACTGTTAGGAATCTATCCACTTAGCCTGCTTTTCATGCTCATTTCTTTCGTTACTTTGAGTTTAGTATACGAATACCTTTGGATTACCTTAGCTGTTTTCGTTTTTCTGTTGATTATTAAGTGGACCATTTTTGGATTAGCATTCAAGAAAATCAAGGAAAACACCTTTGTTGCATGGTTACCACTGTGGGACATTCTTTACGCTATCTGGACGCCAATCATGTTCTATACAGTGAGTAAAACAGAATCGGACAAATGGTAGACGAACAAAATCAAGATCACTTATCAGACAAAGCTAAACGCGACCTAGAATTGGTGCAAGCGGCAATTAACGGCGATCAGGCCGCTTACGGCGAACTGATGGACCGTTACCGCGAATCGATTTACTACATGATGCTCAAGATGGTGAAAAACACCGACGACGCCGACGATCTCACTATTGAAGCCTTCGGAAAAGCATTCAACCGACTCACACAATATTCGCCCAACTTCGCATTTAGCACCTGGCTGTTCAAAATCGCATCGAACAACTGCATCGACCACATTCGTAAAAAACGCTTGAAAGTTACCTCAATGGATACTGGAATGACGGCCCATGATGGCGAAACGGTGTATTACGACGCGCGCAGCAATACCCTTGATCCAGAAGAAACCATTATGCACAAGCAAAAAGTGTTGCACATGCGTAGCTTGGTGAGCAAGTTGAAACCGCGCTATCGAATTTTGGTCGAAAAACGCTACTTCGAGGAATTGAGCTACGAAGAAATTTCGGAAGAACTCGGATTGCCACTCGGAACCGTGAAGGCACAGTTGTTTCGAGCTCGCGACTTCCTGTCAAACATGATCGAAAACACCAAAGACACGATTTAAGATGGACGGAATCGACCTCGTGCTCAAGTACTTTCCAGACATTACCGACGTGCAGAAAGATCAATTTACGCGCCTTGAAGCAATCTACAACGAGTGGAATGCACAAATCAACGTCATCTCTCGCAAGGACACCGAAAACTTCTACGAACGTCACGTATTACACTCGCTCGCGATAGCCAAAGTGATGCCGTTCGCCGACGGAAGCAAAATACTTGATATCGGCACAGGAGGTGGATTCCCTGGAGTTCCCTTGGCGATTCTCTACCCGAAGTGTAATTTATTTTTGGTGGATTCCATTGGAAAGAAGATCAAAGTAGTGAATGAAGTTACATCCGCACTTGGATTGAAAAACGTTCGCTCAGCTCATGATCGCTCCGAAAACATCAAAGAACAGTTCGATTTCGTGGTGAGTCGCGCCG
>CALFOS010000290.1 GCA_937919725.1 uncultured Fluviicola sp.
ATCAATAAAATCGTTAAATTTAAGTGTCTTAAAATTTATTTAGGACACTATTGGTTACTAATCATCTACAAAACCTCATTTGGCATGAAAATTCTATTTTTAATACTTGGAATCCTATCATTTATAGCGTCAATAGCCATGTACGTCATTGGAAATGACTCGAGCCACCTCAGTGAATTGAAAGACTTGTTTTTTGTTCCAATTCCCCTAGGTGTTATCTGTATCATAATATTTATTACAAAAGCGAGTAAGAAGTCTTAAAGTTGATTAGAGATTTTTGTGCGGATTAATGTTTATCTTGTAATCAATAAAATGTTTGAGATGAATTACGCCGAAAATTCGGATATCGCTGAAAGTGACAACACGTTTGACGCTGCGCTTTCAAAATCGACGCAAGGTCATTCCTACATTCACTGGACCCCAATTGAAGTGATCAAAACAGCAGTTGATTGGCTGGGAACAGGAAGCGCTAATCGTATTCTAGACATTGGCGCCGGGGTAGGAAAGTTTTGCATCATTGGCTCTATGAATAGCCGCGCTCATTTTACCGGTGTTGAAATTCGAGAAAATTTGGTGGAAGAGGCTATTCGATTGAAATCTGAATTAAATCTTTCAAATGTAGAATTTATCCATTCTGATATTAAATCGATTGATTTCAGCAACTTCACATCATTCTATTTCTACAACCCCTTTTGTGAACTCATGGCACTTTCGGGCGCCATCGACGACCAAATTCAGTTCAACGAAGAAAAATATTCCTACTACCAAGATTTTGTGGTCGATCAACTCAAACGAACCCCAAAAGGAACCAAACTTGTCACATATTGCTCGCCCGACCTAGATGTTTCCGTCGATTTCGACCTCAAAGACATGTACTTCGAAGGTCTTCTTCAATTGTGGGTCAAGCGATAGAGAAACAATTTACTGCTGGCTGAAGCCACCGCGCAGCAGATCGGTAGGTAATTCCACATTTAAATCAAACAGTTCAATCAATAATTCCAATCCTACACTCAATACTATACTTCCAATCAAAACCAAACTGCTATATTCGTTGGATAGTAACAAACATCGCTAGGAATAAAGCCAACTCGCGCCCGCTCAGCCAGAAACAGCGTCGCGCATTCTCCAGTTCGGAAGAATCCCTTATCACATTTGTCGCTAACTTTGATCCATCACTTGGAGTACTTCGCACCAATAGAAGTAAAATAGATTGAAAACATTCTCGATCTATTATTTCATACATGATTGGATGAAAGAAATTTTATTATTTTTGGCTTAAATTAAAACTTAGAATTCGATTTAATTAATCTTTTAGAACATGAAAAAAGTATTTAGTTCTTTGGTGATTGCAGCAGCAATGACTTTCGGTATGGTGAATTTTTCATCTGCCCAGAATGATTCAACTGCGGCACCGAAAGATCCTGTTAAGGAAGCTGCGACGACACCTGCAACCAAAACAAACGAGGAAGAGGGTAAGAAAAAAGATCTTACGTTCGTTCAAAGCTTGAAACAAAAATTTATTGAGGGAGATCCCGTTTGGATGACTCCTGTATTGATCTGTTTGATCATCGGTTTGGCACTCGCTATCGAGCGTATCGTTTACCTTAACCTTTCTACAATCAATACAAAACGATTCATGGATGAGGTAGAAACAGCATTGAAAAATGGTGGTACAGAAGCAGCGAAAGATGTTTGCCGTAACACACGTGGACCAATCGCTTCTATCTATTACCAAGGACTTGATCGCGCAGACGAAGGAATCGACATGGTTGAAAAATCTGTTGTTGCCTACGGTGGTGTGCAAATGGGATTGTTGGAAAAAGGACTTTCATGGTTATCTTTGTTCATCGCCTTGGCGCCAATGCTTGGTTTCTTGGGAACAGTAATCGGGATGATCTTCGCCTTCGACAAAATTGTTGAGGAAGGTCAAGTGTCTCCAACAACCGTTGCCGATGGTATTAAAGTATCGCTTCTTACAACAGTATTTGGTTTGATCGCTGCAATTATTCTTCAAGTATTTTACAATTACATCGTTTCTAAAGTAGACGGAATTGTAAACGAAATGGAAGATGCATCTATCTCTTTAGTGGATATGATGTTGAAACATAAAGTTACAATAGCTAACAAAGGCTAGTTGAAATCAAATTCGTGCATCGCCTTTTGGCCTTGCTTGTAAGTATTAACCATTAAATACAAGAGGATGAAAGATAAAAACCTCACAATGTATATGAACATCCTGAAAGTAGCACTGATTGCTATTGGAGTTGTTTTGTGCCTGTTCCTTTTCAGTGGGCCAAATGCAACATCAGGAGATCCAGAGGAAATTGAAGCGTTTCGTGATGGAGCAGAAATGAGCCTCGCAACAATTTTCACAACCCTAATTATGTTATTGGGTGTTGGAATTGTGCTTTTGTTCTTTGTCGTGCAATTGATTTCTAATCCCAAGAAAACAATAATTTCCATTCTTGGAATTGTTGTTGCTCTTGTGATTTATCTCATTTTTATAATGTTAGGAACGAGCGACACAAATGAATCACTGCTTTTGCGCCACCCGGTTTCACAGGGATCCATTACCACTACAACAGCTGGTCTATGGACTGCGTTCGTGGCGATAGTACTTGCTTTTTTAGCTGTACTTGGTGGATTCTTTTTACGCTTCATTAAATAAATTGGAACATGGCTAAGAGAGAAATACCTGAAATTAATGCTGGTTCGATGGCGGACATCGCTTTCTTGCTATTGATCTTCTTCTTGGTAACAACTACCATGGATAGAGACAAAGCTTACATTCGTCCAATTCCTAAAAAGGTTGAAATTGAAACGCCTCAGACTCCGATTCAGAATCGTGATATTCTTGAAATTCTTGCCAATAACTCCAATAATTTGATGGTGCGTGGCAAGGAGGTACGAAATCCAGATGATATTTCGGACCTTGTATTGGAATTTTACCGCAAAAACGAAAAACTATCTTCTTCTGAAACAGATGTGGCTTCTGCGGATCCTGGATATGCTGGATTTGAATTTCCGTTCTACACGCGTTATACGATAGACGAAATCGATGCGTCGCTCTACAAAGCGGAGAAAGAAGCGGAGGACATGGAGAAAACACCTGGCGCAGATCCTGTTTTGGTGAAATACTACTTCAGTAAAGTGGACGAGTGGGAGAAGAAAAGGAAAGCACTCAAACTTTATGGTAAAACTGAGTTGCCAGAAATCTCTATCCAAGCGCACATGCGGATTGTGGTTCAATCGAAAACGGCATACGAACTCTTCGCTAAAATTCAATCAGAAATTGAAGAAGCGATGTTTGAGTTGAGAGATGACGCTTCACAGCGAATTTGGGGATTTGGATACAGTAGAATTGTAACGAGATTGGGAAGTGAACCGACAGATGCCGAATTCCTTGCGAAAAAAGCATTGCTCGAAGCACTTTACCCAGCGCGAATCATTGAAGTAACCCCTAAAAAATAGAACTATGTCAAAGTTTAATAAAGGAGGTAAAAAACCAGCACCGTCGGTAAATACTTCGTCGCTTCCAGATATCGTTTTTATGCTTTTGTTCTTCTTCATGGTTGCTACAACTACCAAAGAGGCAGATCCTACAGTTGAAGTGATTCAACCTACGGGAATTAGAGCAGAAGACATGACGCCGTTCAAACAGCGTTCCGAAATTGACTTTATCTACCTAGGTGTGCCAAGAAATAAGAAAAGAGCAGCTGAAGCTGATATCGAGTATGCACTTTTCTTGGACAATGTGATGCAACCAAATCCAAATGAACTGTATACGGTGAATACCGTGAGACAGTGGAAAAAAGACAAGTTCGACGCGAAACCGGAACGAATGAAACAACCGATGTCGGAAGTAATTACCTGCATCAAAGCCGATGAAAAAGCGCCAACGGGAATCATTTTCGATATCCGCAAGGAATTACAGGAAATTGAAGCGCTCAAATTGGCCTACTCTGTGACAGATAACAGCAATAATTAATCGAATCTAAGTAATTTTGAATCCCGTTCCAATCCCGATAACTATCGGAATTGGAACGGGATTTTTTATTGTAAATAAAACACACATGCTCAATTTCGAATACTATAACCCAACACGAATCGTCTTCGGACAAAACCAGTTGGAGCGAATCCCAATTCTTCTGAAAGAAAACGGAGCAAAACGAGTGCTTCTCGCTTATGGACAGGGAAGTATTATCAAAAGTGGCTTGTACCAAAATTTGCTCGATCAACTTTCCGATTTTCACGTCGTGCCTTTTCAAGGAATTGAGGCGAATCCAGAATTCACAACCCTTATGAAAGCCGTGGTGCTGTGCCGTGCAGAAAATATCGACTTCATTTTGGCCGTTGGTGGCGGTTCGGTGATCGACGGTGTGAAATTTATCTCGGGTGCTGTGCCGTATTCTGGCGATCCATGGGACGTACTAGACACGAAGGAAGGCTGTGTTTTCAAAGATGCAATTCCGTTTGGAACGGTGCTCACACTCCCTGCAACGGGTTCCGAAGCGAATTCGGGCGCGGTAATCAACAGAAGCGAACTCGAGCAAAAACGCGTGATGGGCGGACCGATGTTTTTCCCGAAATTTTCATTCTGCGATCCAACCCAAGTGGCAACTTTACCCAAACGTCAAATTGCCAACGGAATCGTGGATGCTTACATGCACACCCTCGAACAATATTTGACGTACCCAACAGGGAATTTATTGCAAGAACGACAAGCCGAAGCTATTCTAGCAACCTTGGTCGAGATAGGGCCAAAAGTGATCGAAGCACCAGAAAATTACGAGCTCGCATCCAACCTAATGTGGTGCGCTACACATGCCTTGAATGGTGTTTTGCGCTGCGGAGTTCCAACCGATTGGGCGACTCACATGATCGGGCACGAACTGACTGCGTTTTACGGAATCGACCACGCACGAACCTTAGCGATTATTGCACCGCGTTTGTACGAAGCAATGTTCGACGGAAAACAGGAAAAGTTGACGCAATACGGTAAGCGAATTTGGAATCTGACGGGAACCGATATCGAAATTGCGCATAAAGCCATTCAAGCAACGGAGACATTTTTTCATGCGCTCGGCATCGATACGCGTATTTCAGATTACACCGAAGATTACACAGGAGTGGAAACAAGAATTCGTGCTGTGTTTGAAAAAAGAGGATGGACAGCCATGGGGGAACGTCAAGCAATTGACCCTTCACGAATAGAAGCAATTGTGGCCGCGGCGATATGATCGAAATGCACCCCATATTCAAATTTCGAACTGAACCAAACGAGGAAATTATTGATTTGCTCGACTCAGTAACCCTCGGAACTGATGGAGCACAATACAAACACCTGGATACGCGTGAGAAAATTCAAGAGGCTGACAATCCATTGTACCTTTCCATGGAGCGACGAGAAAAAGTCTTGGGTAATGTTACCTTTTGTAGGAGGGGAAAGAATTGGTATATCCGCTATTTTGCCTTCGACAGCGCAATGCAGTCTCAAGGAACAAAGAAATCCTCATCAAAGGGACTGTTAAAACGAGAATTGAATGCTTTTTTTGATCATCAACTTGAATCAGAAGAGGTCGATTCGTTTTATGCCTACATCGACCCGCGCAACGTGAAAAGTTTATGGATGAGCGAGAATTTTGGTTTCAAAACCGTAGGGAAAATAGCAACACAATCCTACAGTTCGATTGATAAGCTCAAAACGAAAAGAGTGCAAATGGATGCACAGCCCACCGAAATTCCGCAGGAAATTGACTCCCACTTCCGAGTACAGAATTTTTACTTCACCGAACAACTCGAAAAAGGAGAACATTTCTCAATTCGAAATGAAGCGGGTGAATTAATTGCCTTTGCAAAAGCGACATCTGCTCATTGGCAAATTAAACGATTACCAGGTAAAATGGGTGGTACGCTGGTTAAGTTGATACCATTCTTGCCACTCATTAGTCGATTGGTCAAGCCGAAAAGTCATCGATTTGTTACTGTCGAAGCGGTGTACATTAAAGATAATATTCCCCAAGTTCTGAAGGAATTGTTTGACGGTATTTTGGCTCACTCAGGTCGTAGAATCATTTTTTGGTGGGTCGATGAAACCGATGATTTGTACCGATCTGTTCACGCCAAAATTAAGTGGGGAATACTCCACAAACTCATTGGCGTCAATCAAGTAAATCTTGTGAAACGATCGTTAGCGGGTCGATCTAATCAGCAAAGAACGAACAAAGTCAACTACACCTCGGGTTTCGATTTTATATAAGATGGTTCGTGTGCCGAATTAGTAGGCGAGCTTCCACTCGCTTTCGAAAGCAATGCTCTAATTTGGTTGCCGCTGCGCGGTCTCTTGCTGCTGTCTTCGTCACTGTCAGAGTTCCGAAGCCAATTTTTGCCTTATCTTCGTTGAAAAAAATGCGCGTAGCAATCATCGGCGGTGGAGCAGGAGGATTTTTCTCTGCAATTTCTGTGAAACATCATCACCCAGATGCGCACGTCACCATTCACGAGAAATCCTTGAAATTACTCTCTAAAGTGAAAGTGTCTGGCGGCGGTCGTTGCAACGTGACCAATGGAACCGACTCGATTAAAACACTCGCAGAAGCCTACCCAAGGGGGTCGAAGCAATTGCTAAAACTTTTTGGAACCTACAACAATCAGGACGTGATGCGCTGGTTTGAAGAGCGAGGAGTGCCCTTGGTGATTCAAGATGATTTGTGCGTGTTCCCGGTCTCGCAAAATTCGCAGAGTATCATCGATTGTTTTATGAACGAGGCGCGCCGACTTGGAATTGAAATCAACACACAATCGGGCATTCGGAAGATGGAGGAAGTTGACGGACAAATCGAGCTGACTTTTATCGTTGAAAATGTCCAAAACGAACGCTACGACAAAGTGATTGTTGCCACAGGAGGATCACCAAAATTGTCTGGTTTTGATTGGCTCGAAGAATTCGGGCATCAAATTTCGCCACCCGTTCCTTCGCTTTTCACCTTCAACATGCCAGCAGAACCAATCAAAGAATTGATGGGTGTGGTGGTCGAACATGCCACCGTGCGGATTCGAGGCACAAAATTACGAGGAGACGGACCTTTGTTAATCACACACTGGGGTATGAGCGGACCGGCCGTATTG
Source organism: uncultured Fluviicola sp. (assembly GCA_937919725.1). Lineage (GTDB taxonomy): Bacteria > Bacteroidota > Bacteroidia > Flavobacteriales_D > Crocinitomicaceae > UBA4466. Next base: position 7,129 of record CALFOS010000290.1, read on the forward strand.
AAATTATCGTCGTTTGGCGCACGGATTTTGAGTGAACTGAGTTACCAATGCGTGGCGCAAGTGAACTGGGTGAATGAAGTGAATGTCGACATGGTGAGCGATCGATTGATCCGACTGATCAAAGAGCAACCAAATAAGCAACTTTCCAACGCGCGACTCCTCGAAATTCCAATCCGACTTTGGATTTTCTTGCTCGAAAAATGCGAAATACCCAAAGAAATCACATGGTCACAACTCGGAAAAAAACCGTTCAATAAACTTCTGAATATTCTTACAAATGATGAATACTCGGTCTCGGGAAAAACGACCTTTAAGGAAGAGTTTGTGACCTGTGGAGGAGTGAGTTTGGAAAGCATCAACATGAAAACAATGGAGAGCCGAGCTGTAAAAAACCTCTATTTCACAGGTGAAGTAATGGATATTGATGGAATCACGGGAGGCTATAACTTTCAAGCAGCGTGGACGACGGCGTTTATTGCGGGAAAATTAGATTGATTGGATTTTTGGAGTGCTTTGCACTTTGATTGCTGGATTATTCTCGAAACGACGATTAGTTTCGCCTCATTTCCAACAATCCAATAATCCAATAATCCAACAATCCAAATCACAGCAAGAAATTCGTATCTTCGCAAGCAAATAATCGCAGTCAACATAAACATGAAATACCTGATCATCGGACTTGGTAATCCAGGGGCAAAATATGCGAACACACGACACAATATTGGTTTTTTGGTGGTGGATGAATTTGCGCGCGAACGAAAAGTGGAATTTGAAATCGAACGACACGCAGAGGTAGCACGAACGAAATTCAAAGGGCGATCCAT
>CALFOS010000291.1 GCA_937919725.1 uncultured Fluviicola sp.
GGGATCGGCTCCTATCAAAGCTGCTGAACCTGGGCATTTGGCTTCACTTGTTGGTGATGGATTATCGCCCGAGCAATTGGCATTGCTCCCAGATAGCGTTCCATTTTCGGACACTGTTTTTTGTTCGATGAACCTCGTGGTGATGCTGTTTTTGTTGATTTTTGTTCCATTGCTCATGTTTTGGCTCGGAAAACGATCGACGCACAAAGGGAAGTTACCGAAGGTAAATGAGGAAGGTTCGCAAAAAGTGAAAAAATCGGAGAAGAAAAAGTTGGACGCCTCTGTTTGGTTTTCGAGGGGAATTGGAATTCTTCTACTGAGTTATGCAGTATATCTCGCGATGAGTAGTTTTTCAAGGATTGGTTCGGGCTTCATTACGCCGAATTTCATCAATTTTTTCTTGCTCGGATTGGGACTTTTCTTGCACGCAAACATCAATGGTTTTTTGTACGCGATTGATCAAGCGATTCGTGGTGCGGCTGGAATATTGATTCAATTTCCGCTTTATTTCGGAATCATGGGATTGATGATCGGGTCGGGATTGATGCTTGTTTTCTCTGGTTTTTTCGTGGAGATTTCAACCCAAACTACGTTTCCTGTATATTCCTTCATCAGCGCTGGCATTGTGAATGTGTTTGTGCCGAGTGGTGGTGGACAGTGGGGAGTGCAAGGTCCAATTATCATCCAATCAGCAATTGAACTGGGTGTGAGCTTGCCAAAATCGATTATGGCGCTGGCGTACGGCGATCAATTGACGAACATGCTGCAACCATTTTGGGCGCTGCCTTTACTTGGAATCACGGGATTAAAAGCGAAAAGCATTTTGCCGTATACCTTGGCGATGATGCTCGTGGGCGGAACAATTTTTCTAATCGCATTATTGATTTTTTGAAGCATGAGAGAGAAGAAAAACGCATCCAATTTTTTGAAGACACTTGGACCAGGAATTTTGTTCGCAAGTACAGCAATTGGCGTATCGCATCTGGTGCAAAGTACGCGTGCTGGAGCGGATTTTGGTTTTTCATTGATTCCCTTCGTGTTGGCAGCGAACATTTTCAAGTATCCATTTTTTGAGTTCGGAAGTCGATATGCGAACGCCACTGGAACCTCGATTATTGATGGCTACAAGCGCATCGGAAAATGGATGATTTGGCTTTATTTCTTGATCACGATCGGCAGCATGTTTTTCGTGTGTGGAGCTGTGGGTGCTGTAACGTCAGGTTTTCTTCAGAATTTATTCGGAATCTCGTCGTGGGGAATTTGGGCAACGGTGTGTTTGTTCGGTTTTTGCACCAGCATTTTGATCGCAGGGAAATACAGTCTTTTGGATTCGATGACGAAAATCATTGGAGTTGTGCTCGTGCTGTCGACCTTACTCGCTTTCTGTTTGGCTTTAATGAAAGGTGCTGCGCCGATGAAAGCCGATTTTATTCCTCCGTCTATTTGGACCGATCAGAGCATGTTATTCATCGTTGCACTGATGGGTTGGATGCCAACAGCAGTGGACATGAGCGCGTGGAGTAGTTTGTGGACAATTGCTAGAATTAAGCAAACAGGCTACAAACCAACGATGAAGGAAACTTTGGCCGATTTCAATTTTGGATACATCGTGTCGGCGGTGCTGGCGATTTGTTTTGTCACGCTAGGTGCGTACGTGTTGTTTGGTACGGGACAAAGTTTGCCCGAAGCTCCCGCTGCGTTTGCGAGTGACGTTGTGGGATTGTTCACGGCATTTATCGGCGATTGGAGTTACATCATTATTGCAATCGCTGGATTTTCGATCATGTTTGGTACGTGCATTACGGTGTTTGATGGTTATGCGCGAAGCATCGAGCGGAGTGCTATTTTGTTGTTTCAGAAGGAAGAAAAGTCGGAGAAATCGGAATCGAATAATTTGTACATGGCATCGCTCTTGTTGGTGGCGCTCGGTTCGTTTGGGATAATTTTCTTTTTTGGGAGGCAGATGAAAAATTTGGTGGATTTGGCAACGACGATGAGTTTTTTGATTGCTCCAGTGATCGCTGTGGTCAATTATAGATTGGTGACGGGAAGTGATGTTGAGAAGGAGGATCAACCGAAATTGTGGTTGAAGATTTTGAGTTGGCTAGGGATTATTTTCTTGACTGGTTTCGCGATTTACTACGTTAAGATTCGCTTTTTTTAATTAGAAGTTGAGTTGAAGTCCGATTCCTGTGCCGCTCACGCAAAGTGAAAGAGTAGTTTTTGATTCTAAAAACGTAGTGGTTTTCACTTTTCGATTAAAGGAAACAACGGAGCGTTGAAGTTGTTTTTTGTATCGAAAATGAAGTGGAATGGAAGCGCCAACAAGTCCGATGCCCGTCGCCAAAACGGGCCAACTGAATTCATTGAATGCAATTCGAGTAATGAGCACATAACCAAGCGGAAGCGCTCCGGCAGTGGCAAAAGCTAGGGAGAAGAATTTGGTATTCCGAGCTGACTCGATCAGTTTGAACGACTTCGGATAGGGCCGCATGCGCACGAACAAATCTTCCATGTCGAGTTTACGTGTTCCCTGAAACACTGCCCTGGCCTCCTGACTATAATGCATTTCGGCAGCACGTTCGTCTTGTGAAAACTCGCTCATCGAGAGAAAAAGAATCAGGATGACGAGTGTTTTTTTCATGTGAAACAATGCTGAGTTCATTAAAATTAGTGTTTATTCTCGAAATTACTCTCTGCCTGGGTGCAGGGTGATAGCTCCGCGAAACGAAAAACGAGTGGTGCTGAGGCTGTGCGCGTAATTTATTACCAGCGCAGGCTTAGCAGAACGGTTTTTTGTGAGTGGACTAAAGCCCGGAGACCGTCCCGATCGTTATCGGGAGGCAGCCTAAGAATCGATAAGTCTTCAATCCTGATGCCTACTATCAAAGTCAGTCTTGTGTCTATTGTCTGTTAGTCTATACTCTAATCCAACTCCCCAATTTTCTCCACCGGTCGACCAATAATAGCCTTTCCATTTCGCACAATAATCGGTCGTTCGATCAGTTTTGGAAATTTCACCATTGCATCAATCCACTCTTTTTCGGTGGGTTTTTTTCCTTGGAAGTGTTCTTTGAACTCGGGTTCTCCCTTGCGGATTAATTCGGATGCAGGAATGTTTAGCTGGGCGAGTAAATCGGTAATCTCACTTGAATCGAGTGGAGTTTTGAGGTATTCGATCACCTCGTAATCGGCTTTTTGATCGTCTAAATACGCAAGTGCAGATCGACTTTTGGAACAGCGGTTGTTGTGGTAAACGGTGTATTTTTTATTGCTCATGTGTGCGTTTTTGCTCTAGTATGAATCGTTTTATTGCTTGAGTTGGGAGGAATGACTCCATGTTATTGTACCTTTCCATGCTAAATAGTAAACACTAAAAACGAATGTATGAAAATTTTTAGGTTACTAGCATCTTGCTTGTTCACATTCAAATTCTTGTATAGTTTATATAGATTATATTTGCCCAGACATCAATTTTAGTTATATGATTTCGATTCAACAAATGCAATACATTTTGGCACTGAGCGAAGAGCAACATTTCCAGCGTGCTAGCGAAAAATGCTTTGTTACGCAGCCAACTTTATCGATGCAATTGAAAAAAGCCGAAAACACGCTCGGCAGTCCCATTTTCGATCGATCAACCACGCCACTTGAATTGACGCTTTTCGGAGAATCTTTGTTGCCAATTGTGCGCGATGTTTTGTCGGAATATGAACGAATTCGGGAGCTTACTGAGCGACAAAAGGGAAATTTCAATGAGCGATTGCGGCTCGGGATTATTCCCACAGTCGCCGATTACATGGTTCCCGATATGTTCAATCAATGGAAAAGAGAATTATCGCATCTTCAATTGTCGATTGTCGAAATGAAAACCGAGGATATACTGCTCGCCTTGGATCAAAAACGGATTGATTTGGGCATTTTGGCGGGACCCGTGAACGACCGAAAATTGAGAACAACGGTACTTTTTCAAGAGGAAATTTTGGCCTTCGTACCTGAGTCGAGCGCCAGTGAAATCACTACAGAAGATTTGGCAAATCACCATCCATGGCTGTTGACTTCAGGAAATTGCCTACGCACACAAATGATTCATTTTTGCAGTTTGCGCAGCGAGCACGACGACTGGAATTACGAAGGGGGAAACATGGAATTGCTCAAAGAAATGGTGGGATTGAATGGCGGATACACGCTCATTCCGGAACGATCGGTAGGAAAACGAACGGCTGACTATAAACGAATTCGTTCAGCGATCGGAGAAATCCCCGCCCGACAAATAATCGCGCTTTCACCCAATCGAACTACAAAGTGGGGGAGCGTGGAGCAAATTGTTCGCTCGGTGCAGTTGTTTTATGGCGAGAAGAAGGCTGGAGAAGAATTGAAATTGTTGAGTTGGGAATAGAGGCTTAGATTCTCCTGCGTCTTGAGAGATCCTTTTTTTTTACTGGATTTTCTGAATAATAGCTCATCCTAGGCGTGCATTCTTTCCGTCTACCGTGCACTTTGTGGTTAAAAAATCACCACTCCACCGCCAAAAAAATCTTCTCAGAAGCGCCAGCGTTCGATTCCACAAATGTGCGTTCCTTCAAACTAATCAACTCCAAATCCGTTAAAATCTCATCAAAGGCCATCTCAAACTGTGTTCTACTCTCCACAGAAAAACCGAATCCGCCGTCAATAAAAGCCTGTGCCTCTGGAAAACGTTTGTGCGAAGGACCAAAAATAACGGGCAATCCAAATACCGCTGGCTCCAAAATGTTGTGTAAACTCCCCGAAAATCCACCGCCCACATAAGCAATTGTTCCGTATTTGTATGCACTCGCCAACTGTCCAATCGTGTCGAGGATGAGTACCTCAAAATCGATGGTTGAATCTGCAGAAAGCTGAGAATAACGCTGTACGCTTCGTGAAATTCCCGACTCAATTTGCGCGATGTGTTTATCATCTACTTGATGCGGAGCAATCAATATTTTTTGATCCGAAGTGTTCATCCACGCAAATAAAAGCGTTTCGTCTGCAGGCCATGAACTTCCGATAATGATGAGCTGATCTTCTCCTTTAAATCGTTGGATGAGTTCGTTGTCCTTTACTTTGTCACGATTTTCTATCACCCGATCAAATCGACTGTCGCCTGTAATGGTAACGTTCTCAATTCCAATTGATTTCAAAAGTGCTTCGGATGCTTCATTTTGAACAAAAAGGTGGTCGAATTGCTTCAAAATCGTTCTGAAAAATGCTCCGTACCATTTGAAAAACCGTTGCTTCGGACGGAAAAGTCCACTCACATTGAAGATTTTACTTCCATTTTTCTTCGCAGCGAGGATGTAATTCCCCCAAAACTCATACTTCACAAAAAAGCTGTGCGTAGGAGCGAAATGTTGAATGAATTGTTTTGCATTGGAACGAGTATCAAGCGGCAAATAGCACACGAAATCCGCGTTGTGTTCGCGTTTTTGGTAATGCTCGAATCCCGAAGGGGAGAAAAACGTGACCACCAAAAAGCAATCGGGATCTTCGGTTTTTAGTTTAGCCATCAAGGGCAATCCCTGATCGAACTCGCCCAAAGAAGCACAATGGAACCAAATGACCCGTTTGTTTTCTGTTTTTGGAAGCTGTGAAGCCCACTTTTTTCGACCAGCGATCCATTTTTTTGCCTTCAGATTGAAGATTGAAGCAATCAAAATCGCTAATCCATATAGTCGAACGCCGATGTTGTAGAGAAAATGCATCAATCGAAGTAAAATTCCTTTGGTTTCCGCTGATAAACTGGAATCATCCAACCCACTTTGAAACCGTACTGCAAATCGAGACGAAGCGCTGTAGATACTGGAATTTCGGGCGAATCGAAGTTGATCGTGCGGCGGTTGTGCGTGAATCCTTGCTGTGCAAAAAATCCTGCGTAGAAGTTGATTGGGCTGTCATCCGCCATCAGAGCGTATCCAATAAATTGACTGGTATTAATTCCGGTTGTCAAACGATCGTATCCTTTTCGGTAATCCAATTCGATTTGCGGAACAACATGATCTTGTGTTTCAACGCGCAATTTGTGCAGTAAGTAGCCTACTCCAAAGTTGACGTACACACCAGAATTCGGGTTTGGACTCAAAATATGGAGTACTTTTCCAACGACAACATTTGTGTAAAATCCGCGCGGCATCACCCGAACAGTTGACACATCGCCGTTTTGGTCTGTTATATTCCCTTTTGAATCAACAAGATGGTCGAAGAGCCCTGTTAATCGTACTTTACTACCAAACATAAAATTTCCATCGATGCCAAAGACCCAATTCCTTCTGGTTTTGTAGCCAGCAAAAACACCAACATGACTAAGATATCCGTATCGATCCGCCAAATCGCCATTGGGAATTCCGCCAGCATAATGCACGATCAACCAAGTTGTGGGAATAATGGAGTCCCGAACGTTTCGTTGTGCATGCACGTGTGAACTCACCATGGTGAAACAAGAAAAAATAAGTGCGTAAATCGCTGTTTTCATAGTGTCGATCGATCTTCAAATAGAACAACGAAGTTAACCATCTATTATTGGAATTCCGTGTGAATTAACCTTTTTTATGTGAGAACGCACAGGTCAAAAAAATTCCCTTTGACATTCATCTTCGGGATAACCTTCTATTTATTAGCTCACTTTGAACATGTTAGTTTCCACGATGACAAGTCTATTTTCGCTCTACCTTCTTCACTATCGTTCGTTTTGATTGGTCAGTCGTTCTCAGGATCTGGATTTTTTAATTCAAACGACGTGTTGCTTCCATCTGCTCGGGAAACCATCTTTGTCTGCGTCCACTCCCGAATTGGTTCGAAGCAATTACGCCCTATCTGGAATCTTTTCAAAATAAACCTCCAGACACCAGGCTCAATTTAGCTGCGCTGAGCGTTGCAAGGGTGAGTTCTATACGTGTTATCATGTTGTTTTAATTCAAATAAAAACACGGGAACCCGAACGCTTAACTCATATAATTAATTGAATTTCAAATAATCTAAGTTTCAGCTCGGTGATCGACATATGTTAATTGGATCTTAACTTCGATGGATACTGCAAAACAATTCGAATGCGATGAAAGAGCCATTCGTAGAAATAGTATTATCTTTAACGTCGCTTTTAACGAGTTAACATCAGCATGAGAAAAATTCAAATGGTCGACTTGATCGCCCAGTATCAAAAAATTAAACCGGAGGTAGATAGTGCGATTCTCAATATCCTTGAAAATGCGCAATTCATAAATGGTCCTGAGGTTGTTGGTTTCCAAAAGGAATTAGAAGAATATTTGGGTGTGAAACACGTCATTCCTTGTGCGAATGGTACGGATGCCTTGCAAATTGCGTTGATGGCAATCGGTGCAAAACCGGGCGACGAAGTGATTACTCCATCCTTTACATACATCGCAACTACGGAGGTGATGGCGCTTTTGGGCCTGAAACCAGTGTTCGTAGAAGTGGAAAAAGATTCGTTCTGTATTGATCCTGCGGAAATTGAAGCAGCGATTACCGAACGAACAATCGCTATTGTACCAGTTCATTTGTATGGTCAAGCAGCGAATATGGACGCGATTATGGAAATTGCGAATCGTCGTGGATTGAAAGTGATCGAAGACAACGCACAAGCAATTGGCAGCGATTACCGAATGGCGGATGGCTCATTGAAAAAGACAGGAGGAATTGGACATATCGGTTGTACGTCTTTCTTTCCATCAAAAAATCTTGGTTGCTACGGCGATGGTGGAGCGATGTGCACAAACGACGACGAACTCGCTGCTCAAATGCGGATGATCGCCAATCACGGACAAAGCAAACGCTACTACCATGATGTTGTGGGATGCAATTCTCGTTTGGACAGCATTCAAGCGGCTGTGCTTCGCATTAAATTGAGAGAATTGGACAATTATATAAGTGCGCGTCGTTCCGTTGCGAAGCATTACAACGCGTTTTTCTCGAAATTCCCTCAAATTAAAACTCCAGTGATGGACGTGTATTCACATCACGTTTTTCATCAATATACATTGACATTGGAAGGTGTTGATCGCGATGCGTTAAATGCATTTTTAGCCGAACGTGAAATTCCTTCTATGATTTATTACCCAGTTCCGGCTCACCGACAAAAAATGTTCGATGCTTTTGGAAGTGCCAATACCGATTTGCCAATTACTGATTGGTTGACAGAGCGGGTGATTTCACTCCCGATTCACACGGAAATGGAACAAGATCAACTCGATTTTATCTGCCAAGGAGTAGCAGATTTCATTGCTAAATAGATAGATGAAAAGAATAGCAGTAGTTGGAACAGGATATGTTGGATTAGTCACAGGTACGTGCTTCGCCGATACAGGGAATCAAGTAGTTTGTGTCGATATCGACGAGGCAAAGGTAAACCGCATGCGAAATGGTCAGGTGCCAATTTACGAACCACATTTGGATAGTGTTTTTCAACGAAACATCGATGCTGGGCGCATTTCGTTTACCACCAACTTAAAAGAAGCGATCAATTCTGCAGAAATCATATTCTTGGCACTGCCAACTCCTCCTGGAGAAGATGGATCGGCCGATTTAAGCTATATTCTTTCAGTTGCGGAACAAATTGGTGAAATGATCACAGAATTTAAAGTGATTGTGGACAAGTCCACCGTGCCCGTTGGAACAGCGCGAAAAGTGGAAGCGAAGATCAATGAAAAAGCACGCGTAGAGTTTGCGGTTGTTTCCAATCCCGAATTTTTAAGAGAGGGATTTGCGGTGGATGATTTCATGAATCCAGATCGAGTGGTGATCGGAACAAGCGATGCTCGTGCGGTAAAAGCGATGGAAGAATTGTACAAACCCTTTGTGAGCAATGATAAGCCATTGATCATCATGGACGAAGAGTCTGCCGAACTCACGAAGTATGCTGCTAATTCATTCTTGGCAACAAAAATCACCTTTATGAACGAAATCGCGAATTTCTGCGAACTCGTAGGGGCGGATGTCGATAAAGTACGATTGGGAGTTGGAACCGATGCCAGAATTGGTTCACGCTTTCTCTATCCTGGAATTGGATTTGGCGGGAGTTGTTTCCCGAAAGATGTTCAAGCTTTGGTGAAAAGTGGAGAGGATCACGGATATCAATTTGAAATCATCAACAGTGTTTTGAATGTCAACCACAAGCAGAAATTGAAATTGGTGGACAAAATTGTGGATTATTTCGGTGATGTGAATGGAAAAAAACTCGCTCTTTGGGGTTTGGCATTTAAACCAGACACGGACGATATTCGCGAGGCATCAGCGATCTACATGATCGAAGCATTACTTGCGTTAGGAGCCGAAATCGTGGCCTTCGATCCTGAAGCAATGGACAATGTGAGAGCAATTGTTGGTGATAAAATCGAATATGCAGCCAATCAATACGACGCGCTTAATGAATGCGACGCATTGTTGATCGCAACCGAATGGGGACTCTTCAAAAATCCTGATTTCGATAAGATGAAGCAACGCCTCAAGCAAGCGATTATCTTTGATGGACGAAATATATATGAATTGGATCGAATGGCGGAAATTGGATTTTTCTACAGCTCAATCGGACGACAAACAGTAATCCCTACATTCAATTAATGGAAGCTCCAAAACGCATATTGATTACTGGCGCTGCTGGATTCTTGGGATCTCACTTGTGTGATTTTTTCATTGAGAAGAACTATCACGTCATCGCAATGGATAATCTGATCACCGGAAGTCTAAAAAATATTGAACACCTCTTTCCGCTAGAAAACTTTGAGTTTCATCACCACGATGTATCGAATTTCATTCATGTTTCGGGTCGATTAGATTACATTTTACATTTCGCATCGCCCGCTAGTCCAATTGATTACTTGAAAATTCCTATTCAAACGCTAAAAGTTGGTTCGCTCGGAATTCACAATTGCCTTGGACTCGCAAAGCAGAAAAACGCACGCGTTATGATTGCTTCCACTTCCGAAGTGTACGGAGATCCTGAAGTGCACCCGCAAGTGGAAGAATATTGGGGACACGTGAATCCTGTCGGTCCGCGCGGCGTATACGACGAAGCCAAACGTTTTCAAGAAGCGATGACGATGGCTTACCATACCTATCATGGTTTGGAAACACGCATCGTTCGCATTTTCAACACCTACGGACCACGCATGCGATTGAATGATGGTCGTGTTTTACCTGCGTTTATCGGTCAAGCTTTGCGTGGGGAAGACCTCACTATTTTTGGAGATGGTTCTCAAACACGCTCGTTTTGCTATGTTAGTGATTTGGTTGAGGGAATTTATCGCTTGCTCTTGAGCGATTATCATTTGCCCGTGAACATCGGCAATCCATCAGAAATTTCGATCAAAGATTTTGCGGAAGAAATCATTCAACTTACCGGAACTGACCAAAAAATCATTTACACAGATTTACCCGTAGACGACCCTAAGCAGCGGCAACCAGACATCACCAAGGCGAAAGAACTCCTCGGTTGGGAATCCAAAATAGGCCGAGAAGAAGGTTTGAAAATCACCTACAACTATTTTAAGTCCTTGCCGAAAGAGGAACTCAGCAAGACTGAACACAATAATTTTGAAAAGTACATCAAACACTAATGAAATATTTCGCACACGAAACAGCAGTTATTGACGCGGGATGCACCATCGGCGACGGGACGAAAATCTGGCATTTTTCGCACATCATGCCCGATTGCACCATCGGAGAAGGCTGCAATATTGGACAAAATGTGGTCGTTTCTCCAGGAGTGATCCTGGGAAAAAATGTGAAAATTCAGAACAACGTTTCCATTTATACAGGCGTGATTTGTGAAGATGACGTATTTTTGGGGCCGTCAATGGTATTTACCAATGTGATTAATCCACGAAGTGCCGTCAACCGAAAAGCTGAATATTCGAAAACAGTAGTTCGAGTGGGTGCAAGTATCGGAGCAAATGCAACCATTGTGTGCGGACACGATATCGGAAAGTTTGCCTTCATTGGTGCTGGAGCGGTAGTTACGAAACATGTTCCGGACTATGCCTTAATGGTTGGAAATCCAGCGCGACAAATGGGATGGATGAGCGAACATGGTGAACGATTGAATTTTGACGCTTCTGGACACGCAATTTGCGAGGGAAGTGGAGAGAAATACCTTCTGGAAAACGGAAGTGTGAAAAAAATAGAAGAATGATAGATCAAAAAATTCGCTTCGCGATTGTTGGAGCGGGACATATTGGAAAACGCCATGCTGAGATGATTCGTCGCGAAGATGAGGCAGAACTAGTGGCGATGGTGGATGTCCGTACAGAAGAAGAGTGCGGAATAACCGATTACAAAGTCCCATTTTTCAGTTCGATTGAGGAGCTTTTGGCATCGAATCTTGAGTTCGATGTCTTAAACGTGTGTACTCCGAACGGATTACACGCAGTACAAAGTTTGGCCGCTCTTGGCAGTGGTAAACACGTAGTCTGCGAAAAACCAATGGGAATTTCCAAAGACGAATGTGAAAAAGTGATCTTCAAATCACTTCAAATGTCGAAAAGCGTATTCTGCGTGATGCAAAATCGATACTCGCCTCCGTCGGAATGGATCAAATCGGTGATCGATCGCAAATTGTTGGGCGATATTTTCCTCGTTCAATTGAATTGCTACTGGAACCGCGACGATCGCTACTACAAAGCGGGAGGATGGAAAGGAACAAAAGAGTTGGATGGTGGAACGCTCTTCACGCAGTTTTCACATTTTATCGATATCATGTATTGGTTGTTTGGCGATATTCAAAATATCAAAGGGCGTTTTGCCGATTTTACGCATGCAAACTCCACCGATTTTGAGGATTCAGGCTTGGTTAACTTCGATTTTATCAATGGAGGAATGGGTTGTATCAATTACTCAACCGCCGTGGCGATGCAAAACCTCGAAAGTTCAATGACCATCATTGGAAGCAAAGGAAGCGTGAAAATTGGAGGTCAGTACATGAACGAAGTGGAGGTGTGCAACATCGAAGACTACGAAATGCCCGAGCTCGCAGAAGCAAATCCCGCAAACGATTATGGTCCGTACAAAGGATCGGCTGCCAATCACAACTACGTCATAAAAAACGTAATTGATACATTAAAAGGAAGAACTACAGCAACTACAAATGCCCTCGAAGGATTGAAAGTTGTTGAAATTATAGAACGAATTTATACTGTAAGAAATGAGCAAATCAATCTACACTAAACTAATTGACAAAGAGGCGAAGCTTGCTGTAATTGGACTGGGATACGTCGGATTGCCGATCGCACTCGAATTTGCCAAAACGATTAAGGTCGTTGGATTCGATATCAATGCAGAACGTGTTGAGATGATGAAAAACAAGATCGATCCAAGCAACGAACTCGACGCCTCGGAATTTGAAGGATGCGACATCGAATTTTCTGCCAACATTGAGGATTTACGTGATGTACAGTTTTTTGTAGTCGCAGTTCCAACACCCATCGACGAAGCGAATCTCCCGAATCTTGGCCCACTGATCGGAGCAACGAAAACGGTTGGAAGGGTGCTCAAAAAAGGAGATTACGTCGTGTTCGAATCGACCGTTTATCCGGGATGTACAGAAGAAGACTGCGTACCAGTTCTCGAAGCAAAATCGGGATTGAAATTCAGAGATGATTTCAAGGTGGGTTACTCTCCAGAGAGAATCAATCCAGGAGATAAAGAACACACGCTTCAAAATGTGATCAAAGTTGTCTCGGGATGTAGCGAAGAATCTTTAGAGGAAATTGCAAAAACATACGAATTGGTAGTGCACGTAGGTGTTCACAGAGCATCATCGATTAAGGTGGCCGAAGCGGCAAAAATTATTGAAAATACGCAGCGCGATGTCAATATTGCACTCATCAATGAATTGTCGATCATTTTCGATCGCCTTGGAATCAATACCTACGATGTCCTCGAGGCGGCAGGAACGAAATGGAACTTCTTGAAGTTTTCACCAGGTTTGGTTGGCGGACATTGCATCGGCGTCGATCCATATTACCTAACGCACAAAGCGATGCAAGCTGGGTATCATTCCAAAGTAATCACCAGCGGACGCTACGTGAACGATTCGATGGGATATTACATCGGTAAACAAACGGTCAAAAAGATCTTGGCTCAAGGAAAAAGCATTCAAAATGCGAAAGTTCTCGTGATGGGAGCTACTTTTAAGGAAGATGTCACTGATATCCGAAACTCCAAAGTAATCGACATCATCAAAGAATTGCGCTCGTTTCAAGTCTCGGTTGATTTAGTCGATCCTCACGCATCCTCCGCTGAAATGGAGCACGAATACGGTGTGCCACTCACGGCAGTTCCAACAAATGACTACGATGCCATCATTGTTGCGGTGAATCACGCGGCTTACAAGAATTTGACAGAGACCGATTTTAAGGTTATGTTGAAAGACGGTAGCGGGGTTTTTGTAGATGTGAAGGGAATGTACAAATCGAAGATCCATGATTTAGAATATTGGAGCTTATAATTCGTTAGCGGTCCCAATCAGATGAATATGGAATACACAAAAACAATTTTAGTGACAGGTGGAGCGGGATTTATCGGCTCCCACCTTGTTCGTTTACTGGTGAACAAATATCCAGATTACCGAATCGTGAACTTTGATAAGTTGACCTACGCCGGAAATCTCAAGAATCTGACGGACGTCGAAAAAGCACCAAATTACACCTTTTTAAAAGGTGATATCTGCAACCTACAAGAAATGCAGGATGTTTTTGAGCATTATGACGTAACAGATGTCATCCACCTTGCTGCAGAATCACATGTAGATCGATCGATAGAAGGACCGATGGAATTTGTGATGACGAATGTGGTAGGAACGGTGAACTTATTGCAAGTTGCAAAAGCGTATTGGACGGGTGAGAACCACGTATTTCACCATGTTTCAACCGATGAGGTATACGGTTCACTCGGCAGCGAAGGTTTGTTTGAGGAAACTACCGCTTACGATCCACGAAGTCCATATTCGGCTTCCAAGGCATCTTCAGATCACTTCGTGAGCGCATTTCATCATACCTACGGACTTCCTGTCAAAATGTCTAATTGTTCGAACAACTACGGCAGTCATCATTTCCCTGAGAAATTAATTCCATTAATGATCAATAACATCGTTCACAAAAAACCACTTCCTATATACGGAAAAGGCAACAACGTGCGCGACTGGTTGTGGGTGGTGGACCATGTAAGTGCCATTGATGCAATTTTTCACCTTGGCCGTGTAGGAGAATCATACAATGTTGGCGGACTAAACGAATGGACGAATCTCGATCTTGTAAAGCATCTATGCAAATTGATGGATCAAAAATTGGGTCGAGCAGAAGGCGAAAATGAAGAATTGATTACCTACGTAACTGACCGAGCTGGACACGACATGCGCTATGCAATTGATGCTACGAAATTAGAAACTGAGTTGGACTGGCGACCCTCTGTAACCTTCGAGGAAGGACTCGAGCATACCGTAGATTGGTACCTGGCGAATGCTGAATGGGTAGAAGAAATCACTTCTGGATCATACCGAGAATATTACCAAAGCATGTATGACAACCGCTAATGGGTATTTTTGATCGCTTCTTTGGTCGAAATCGGGAAGTAGTTCTTTCGCCAGTCGATCTTTCAGTTCTTCGAGTAGACATGCACAGCCATTTGATTCCTGGAATTGATGATGGTTCAAGTTCCATGGACGAATCGATTGCTATGCTCGCGAAGTTCGAAAGCATGGGCTACCAAAAAGTGATCACCACGCCACATATTATGGGCGATTTCTTCAAAAATACACCCGAAATTATCCTCGGAGGATTGGAAAATGTGCGTTCAACTGCGAAGCAGCTAGGACTAAAAATTGAGATCGAAGCCGCGGCAGAATATTACTTCGATGAAAGTTTGATGGATCGACTCAAACGTAAAGAACGATTACTCACTTTTGGCGACAATTATGTTCTTTTCGAATTTTCCATGATGACGAGGCCCGACCAAATTGATGAACTACTCTTCAAACTACTTACGCAAAATTACAAACCCATTCTAGCGCATTTCGAACGCTATACTTTTTTCTTTGGTTCTGTTGAGAAAGCGATTGAATGGCGCAAAATGGGAATCGAGATTCAGCTAAATCTAAATTCTCTCGCCGGACATTACGGACCGATGGTGAAAGAACAAGCCGAACGTTTGGTCGATTCTGGCGCCGTAGATTTTGTGGCCAGCGATTGCCATCGAATGGATCACCTGATGATCATGGAGCGAAATCTTTATTTGCCGTACTTTCACAAAGTGATGACATTGGACTTGAAAAACAGTTCTCTCAGTTAATAAATCTCTACTTTCAGTAATTTGTACGTAACTTGCTAATATGTTTGCTGGAAATTATTTACCTAGGTAAATAATTTGTACATTTGCTTCAACAAAAGATATTGATATGAATGGATTTGTCATTTTTAGCTTCATTTCATTGGGAATTGTTGCATTCGTAATTCAAAAGAAACGTCGATTCAACCAGATTGATGTCCTGCACCTTTTGTTTTTCGCAGCACTTTCTGAACTACTAAAGTCGGGTTTTGAAGACCTCAATCGGGCGAAC
>CALFOS010000292.1 GCA_937919725.1 uncultured Fluviicola sp.
GGTCATTCGAAATTTCGCCCCGTTTCAACCAACGATTTTGACGGGAGTTGTTCAAGGCCACGTAATTTATGTAGACTTCGTTATCGTAAGGGGTCTCGGTGTTTCTTCCTTCGATGATGTCGTAGAAAAGCGCGATGTATTGAGTCCAGTTCATGGTGTAAATTTTGAATTAGAACGAAACGTAGAGAATTTCCTTACGTTTACTTCCACTTAATACTACAACCGATACTTGGTTTTTGAATAGCTGAATTTTCTTTCACATCTTGTAAACAATTTAGCGAATTTCGAAAATCAGATCCGTTCACAGGAAGATCATTCCCGGGTCTCGAGTCGTCGAGTTGTCCGTGATATGACAATTTCAACTCAGCATCAAATAAATACAAATCGGGCGTGCACACTGCATGGTAGGCTTTTGCAACAGCTTGAGTTTCGTCAAATAGATACGGAAATCCCAATTGCTCTCCGAACGCTTTCATAAACTCAGGCCCATCTTGTGGGTGCGTTTCAATGTTGTTGCTGCTAATCGCGATGAAGGAAATTCCTCGATCCGAGTAATCGAGAGCGATTTGAGCCAATTCATCTTTCACGTGAATGACGAACGGACAATGGTTGCAAATAAAGAAGATAGCCGTGCCGTTTTCGCCTTTCAAATGCGATAAACTTGCTTGCTGACCGTTTACGGTATTCAACAATTCAAAATTCGTAGCCGAACTTCCAATTTTCACTTCTGAAGAGGATACGAGCGCCATTTTTTTGAAAGATTGAGTTTAATAAATTGATGGATATGCTTCTGGATCAACTTCGTGCATCATCGCATACGCTTTCTCTACAATGTCTTCGATACTCGGCTTGGAGAAGTAATCGCCATCCGAACCATACGCAGGGCGGTGATCTTTCGCGCTCACAGTAACTGGAGCCGAATCGAGGTGATAGTAGGCATCTTGCTCAACCAAAATTTGATCCAAGATAAATCCAGTCGCTCCACTTTGCACGTCTTCGTCAACAATTAACAAACGATTTGTTTTTGAGAGTGAGTCAGCAATAGCATGGTGAATATCGAACGGTAACAAAGTTTGCACGTCGATCAATTCGATAGAAATACCGAGTTCGGTGAGTTGTTTCGCTGCCACTTCACACAAGTTGAACGTCGATCCGTAGGAAATAAGCGTAATGTCTGTTCCTTCTGTAACGATTTCTGGAATTCCCAATGGCTCTCTAAATTGACCAATATTTGTTGGTACGAGTTCTTTTGTTCGGTATCCGTTCAATGGCTCAATCACCAAAGCAGGATCGTCACCAGCCATCAAGGTGTTGTAAAACCCTGCGGCTTTGGTCATGTTTCGAGGAACGCAGATGTACATTCCGCGGAGCGAATTCACGATCATCCCCATGGGTGAGCCACTGTGCCAAATTCCTTCAAGGCGGTGACCGCGTGTGCTCACGATCAATGGCGCTTTTTGTCCACCTTTTGTTCGGTACTGAACGGTGCATAAATCGTCGGATAGCACTTGCACGGCATATAATAAGTAGTCTAAGTACTGAATTTCGGCAATCGGTCTCAAACCGCGCATCGCCATGCCAATTCCTTGACCGATGATGGTACATTCGCGAATTCCGGTATCTGCAACGCGAAGTACGCCGTATTTATCTTGCATTCCTTCGAGCGTTTGATTCACGCCGCCAATTTTTCCGGCATCTTCTCCAAAAACAAGCGCTTCTGGATAGTTTTCGAGTAAAGCTTCGTAGTTATCACGTAAGATAATCCGACCGTCATCCATTGCACCACTTCCGTCGTAGGTCGGTGCAACGGCATCCACTTTTAGAGCAGAGGAGGAGGACTGAGAATATAAATAAGAACTATATCGATCAAAGTTTTCAGAAATTTGAGCCTTGATCCAGTTCGATAATGTTGATTTAGCAGGGTTCTTTTCAGTACGAATCATCCGCAGTACTTTTCGCGCGGCGCCGAGAATATCTCTTCGAATTGGATCCATTTCTTTCTCCAAATCATCTGCAATTTTTGTGATAAACGATTTATTTTCGCTTGATTCCGCAACTGTTCGTAAAAGGGAAACTGCCGCAATCATATCCGTTTTCAATTGAGCCGTGTACGCCGCCCAAGCCGCCGATTTATCGTCGCGTACCGATTTTTTTGCTGCTTCTTGAATAGCTCCAAGTTCCTCTTCTGTGGCAATGGTTAATCCATCTGCATCGAACTGAACGATCCATTCTTTGAATTTGTTGATGCAATCGAATTCTGTTTCCCAAGCCAAACGCGCTTCGTCTTTGTAGCGCTCATGCGATCCGCTGGTCGAGTGTCCTTGCGGTTGATTCACTTCTTTCACGTGCACCAAAACTGGAACGTGCTCTTCGCGAGCGATTGCCACGGCTTTCTCGTATGTTTCACACAAGTGTGCATAATCCCATCCTTTCGTGATGAGAATTTCATATCCTTTTCTTCCCGGGGAGCGCTGCATTCCTGCGAGTGCATCCGAAATACTTCCTTTTGTTGTTTGCATTTCGCGTGGCACGGAAATTCCGAATCCATCGTCCCAAACGGACATAACCATCGGTACTTGAAGCACACCAGCAGCGTTGATTGTCTCCCAAAATGGTCCTTCAGAGGTGGATGCATCGCCAATTGTTCCAAAAGCAACTTCATTTCCACCGTTCGAGAATTTTTTGAATTGCTCCAAATCTTTCAAAGTTGGATGTTCGCGGTAAACTTTGGATGCTTGCGCCAATCCGAGCAATCGCGGCATTTGTCCTGCCGTTGGCGAAATATCAGCAGAGCTATTTTTTTGCTCCATCAAGTTTTTCCAATCGCCGTTTTCGTCCAAATTGCGGGTCGCATAATGTCCGCCCATTTGTCGTCCGCCCGATTGTGGCTCGTACGCAATGTCTGTGTGTGCGTACAATCCAGCGAAATATTGTTGGACCGTCAATTGATCGTTGGCCATCATGATGGTTTGGTCGCGGTAATACCCCGATCGAAAATCGCCGTCGCGGAATTGTTTAGCCAGTGCAATTTGTGCCAATTCCTTCCCGTCGCCGAAAATTCCAAATTTTGCTTTACCTGTCAATACTTCGCGTCGGCCAAGCAAAGATGCTTCACGCGAAATAGCAGCCAAGGTGAAGTCTTCCAAAACTTGTGATTTGAACGCTTCGAAATCTACGGCTTGTTTCGTTTCTGCAACAGATGATTTTCCCATAATGATCAATTTGAGTGGTGCAAAACTACGAAATTGGTGGATAAAAAGGAAGCTGAAAAACGCCTAATTTCACTTGATGCTCGAAAGAAGTGATTTACACACATCAATCAATTGAACGTGCACTTAACTCAATCGTTTAGAAGGATGTTGTATCTTTGCAACATGAGTATGAAAGAATCGATGAGGAAGTATGCTCCGTATTTTGTGGATGTTTGGCAATATTTGGTGATCATTGTCATCTTTATCATCGCTGGCCTCTTCTTTTTATAGTTCAAGTCTCATTTCGTACCTTTAAACAAACTTACACGTGCATGAAAATTATCTCCTCTTTATTGTTAGCATTTCTGCCCATTTTCTCCTTTTCTCAAATAAATATCGATTCCGTTGGACATGTCAATTACGACCTGCTTCACACTACTGGATTGAACGATATTTGGGGATACGTTGATGAAAATAACAACGAATATGCCTTAGTTGGAGCTGTAAAAGGAACCAGCATTGTGGATGTTACAAATCCAGCAAGCCCTGTGGAAGTTTTTTGGGAGCCAGGGATGAATTCCATCTGGCGCGATTTGAAAACATTCGGCGATTATGCATACGTCACCACCGAAGCCCTAAATGGTTTATTGATCATGGATTTATCTCCATTGCCTGCTTCCACAGTTATTTCGACTAGCTATTATTTCGGGCCATCGGGTCAAGAGTGGCAATCGGCGCACAATTTATACGTTGATTCGCTCGGCTACGCCTACATTTTTGGTGCAAATCGGGGGAATGGTGGGGTGATCATTTTGGATATTGCCACCGATCCGATGAATCCTATCGAAGTGGGCGTGTTCGATAATTGGTATGTGCACGATGGCTACGTACTTGGCGACACGATGTATTTGGCGCACATTAGCGATGGATTTATCAGTATTGTGGACATTACAGATCGGGCAAATCCAGTGCTTCTCGGAACAAAAGATACTCCAAACACATTTGCACACAATGTTTGGGCATCTGCTGATGGACAATTTGTGTATACTACAGATGAACTTCCGCATTCCTACATCACAGCTTACGATGTTTCTGATCCAACAAATATCATTGAAGTAGACCGCATTCAAAGTTCGCCGGGCGTCGGGACAATTCCGCACAACGTACACGTCATGGGAGATTACATCATAACGAGTCATTATTCTGATGGAGTGGTGGTGCATGATGTCACGTATCCTTATAATATGGTAGAGGTGGGATCGTATGATACGTATCCAAATCAAGTGGTAGATTATGACGGCTGTTGGGGTGCGTATCCTTATTTACCATCTGGATTATTGTTAGCAACGGATCGATCCGAGGGATTGTTCTTACTTGCACCAACTTACACAAAAGCGGCTTATTTGGAGGGATTAGTAGCGGACGCTTTTACATCCAATCCCATCGATTTGGTGGATATCGTTATTCAATCGGATGATCAAACAGCGAATACCAGCGTTACTGGGTTCTATGCCACGGGAATTTTGGGAACGAATACCTATACTGTTTCGTACTCAAAAGTCGGCTATTTTCCACAAACTATTTCGGTGAGTCTCGTTACTGGAGTCATTACTTCTCAAAATGTACAATTAGTTCCTATTCCGCCTTACAACCTCACGGTAAAAGTACGCGAGGCGGGAACGAACAATCCAATTATTGGCGCGAACATTCATTTGGAATGTGCTCTCATCACTGATGAATCTACTTCGAATGGATTAGGAGAGCGCGACTTTACACTCTATTATCAAGAGCAGTATACAGTAACGGTTGGAAAATGGGGACACATCACCAACTGCTTCGATCAATTGATTGATCAAAACACGGGAGAAATCACGGTGTTTTTGAATCCCGGATTTTACGATGATTTCACCTTCGATTTTGGGTGGGTTGCAAACAATTCTGCCGTCACGGGGCATTGGGAAAGAGGAACACCAAATGGTGGTAGTTCACTTTCTATCACAGCGTTCGATGTTCCTTTCGATTGTGGCGATGCCGCGTATGTTACAGGAAACGCTGTGGGAGCAAACGCCGATAGCGATGATGTGGATGGAGGGGTAGTAACACTGATTTCACCAGTTATGGATTTAACGACCTACTTCGATCCGCAAGTCAACTACGCGCGTTGGTTCTACACACAATTCGGTCCAAATCCTCCAGACGATTCATTACGAGTGTTGGTGAGCAATGGTAGCGTCGTAGTTCAAATTGACGTGATCGGAAATGAGCCGTCAACCTTTGGATTGTGGCAATACAAAAACACTCGATTGAGTAATTACATTACTGTAACGTCCACGATGCAGTTTTTCTTTCGCACTTCCGACATCAATCCAAATGTTAATATCACAGAAGCAGGAGTTGACGCATTTTTCATTAACGAATTTGCTGTTGGTTTAGATGAACTTTCGAAAACAAAAATTCGAGCTTTCCCAAATCCTACCGATGGATCTGTAGAATTAACGCACATCGACGCAGAGGAAGAATATGAAATTCTCAACGCTAGTGGACAAGTTATTTTAAGTGGGACTATTGATCCAAATTCGACGACAATTCGCTTGGATGAACTAGAATCAGGACTTTACTTTATTCATGTATCGAACCAAATCGTGAAGATTTTTAAAACAAAATAAGACGGATCACGTATCTGTAATCGAACCACAAAACGGTTTGATTATATTTGTCTGTAATTCTTAACGAACCGATTTGGAGCATAAAATTGATATTTCTATTGTTGTCCCTCTCTTTAATGAGGTAGAATCCCTTCCAGAATTGTTTGCGTGGATCAAACGCGTAATGGACGAATATCACTATTCTTTTGAAGTGGTATTTATCGACGATGGAAGTAAAGACGGCTCATGGAAAGTGGTGCAAGAGCTAGGTGCTGAATATCCGCAAGCAGTCGGCATCAAGTTTCAACGCAACTATGGAAAATCGGCGGCACTCCAAAAAGGCTTCGAAGCGGTGAAAGGAGATGTGGTGATTACCATGGATGCAGATTTACAAGATTCGCCCGACGAGATTCCAGAACTCTACCGAATGATCATGGAAGAAGATTTTGATGTGGTTTCTGGATGGAAGAAAAAACGCTACGATCCGATCACCAAGACAATTCCAACGAAGTTGTACAATTGGGCTGCGCGACGAATTACGGGGATCAAACTCCACGATTTCAACTGTGGTTTGAAAGCGTACAAAAATGTGGTTGTGAAGAGCATAGAAGTGTATGGAGACATGCACCGGTACATTCCGCCGCTTGCAAAATATGCAGGATTCAACAACATCGGAGAGAAAGTGGTTCAGCACCAAGCACGAAAATACGGTGTTACAAAATTTGGCTTGAATCGTTTCTTAAACGGACCACTCGACTTGATGACTGTGGCCTTCATGGGGCGTTTCGGAAAAAAACCGATGCACTTTTTTGGAGCTATTGGAACGCTGATGTTCTTCATCGGATTTCTGATTACCTTATATATGATCGTCGACAAATTGTTCATCGACAGCACAGGACGACTGCTTGCAGAACGCACCGAATTTTTTATCGCGTTGGCATTTATGATCATCGGATCGCAATTTTTTCTCGGAGGATTTATCGCCGAAATGGTTGGACGATCATCCGAAGCACGCAATAATTACTTGGTTGAAGAAACGCTGAATGTCGATTGAAAATTGGAATATTGATCGAAGTTGGACGCTCTTCCTCGATCGAGATGGCGTCATCAACCAACGAATCATGGGTGGCTATGTCACCAATCCAAGTGATTTTCAATTTTTACCAGGCGCTCTTGATGCGGTTGCGCGCTGCTCCCGACTTTTCAATCGAATGATCGTTGTCACCAATCAACAAGGAGTAGGAAAAGGACTCATGACCGAGCGTAACGTTTTGGAAGTTCACGCTTATATGTGCGACGAAATTCATGTGGCAAGGGGACGAATCGACAAGTGTTTTTTTGCGCCCAATTTGGTAGGCGAAGAAGAGGATTTACGAAAGCCCGGTCCCGCAATGGCAGAAATGGCCAAGCACGAATTTCCAGAGATTGAATTTAGTCGAAGCATCATGGTGGGCGATACGGATTCTGATATTTTGTTTGGCAGGAATCTTGGTATGAGAACGGTTAGAATAAAAACTGTAGAACCCATCTCAGTGGAAGCCGATCTCACATGTGAGAGCTTGATTGAGTTTG
The DNA here is from genome assembly GCA_937919725.1 of uncultured Fluviicola sp. Lineage (GTDB taxonomy): Bacteria > Bacteroidota > Bacteroidia > Flavobacteriales_D > Crocinitomicaceae > UBA4466. The sequence goes on from CALFOS010000292.1 coordinate 7,409, forward strand.
CGAAAATGATATAATATGAAAGTATACTTAAGTTTATTTATTTGTTTACTCTCCCTTTCACTCTTCGCGCAGGTGAATCAAACGGATGCAAAGGGAAAAAAACAGGGCGTTTGGGAAAAAGTATATCCCGGAACTCGCGTGTACATGTACCGAGGTGAGTTCAAAGACGATAAACCAATCGGAACATTCACGTATTTCTACAAATCAGGCAAAACGAAGGCCGTTATCGAACACAGCAACACGCCCAGATCGATGGGGTACTTCTACCATGAAACAGGTGGAGTGATGAGTTATGGGATCTATATCAATCAAAAAAAGGACAGTATTTGGGTTAATTGGGATAAAATTGGAAGGTTGAGCAGCCGAGAATCTTTCAAAAATGATTCGCTTCATGGAATGAAAGTTATCTATTACTTGGCTCCTGAAGGAGATAAATCACAACGTCCAGCAACCATCTACAATTACGATAATGGGCAATTACACGGTGCGTTCAAGGAATATTTCGATATGGGAAAACTAAAAGCCACAGGCACGTACGACCATAACAAAAAAACGGGAATTTGGGAAAGTTACCACGTGGAAGGAGGTAAAATGAATTTGGAACGCTACAAGAATGGGGTTCGACATGGATGGTCTTTTGCTTACGATTTAGCAGGTAAAGAAGAAGGAAAAAAGTATTTTTACTACGGACGGGTTTTGGAAGGCAAAGAATTGAAACAAAAAATGTCGGAAATGAAGCGATTGGGAATCAATCCGAATGAATAGCCAACCGAGAATCACTTTTTTCCGTCTATAATTTAATGAACATGGCAAAAAAATACTTCTACGTAGTGTGTACGGCGCTTTTCCTTGCGATTGTTGGCTGTACGCCTAATCCAGTTCCGACTTTCCATCACGAATATTTTGGACTTGAAGAAGGTCGCTTCGTGATCTACGACGTGGTAGAAATTGTACACGACGACGAACTCAATCAGCACGATACATCCATTTATCAGTTAAAAACGTATTGGGCCGATACATTCGTCGATAATCAAGGAAGAATCGCCCGAGAATACAAACGATACGTTCGACCTACATCGAGCGATCCATGGGTTTTTCAAGATGTTTGGACGGGAATCATTTCGGGTATTCGTGCCGAGTTGGTCGAAGAAAATCAACGCGTTGTGAAATTGGTATTTGCTCCAACTCAAAATAAAATCTGGGATGCGAACGCATACAACACGATCGGAACCCGCATTTGTAGCTACCGAGACATTCACGGCGATACATTAATCAACAATGCAGCGTTCGACACTACGCTCGTTGTGGAGCAGGAGACATTCTATTCACTCATTCACTCAGTCCATCGCTTCGAAATGTATGCAAAGCATGTTGGCCTGATCTACAAATATGAGAAAGACCTGCATTTTCAAATCAATGGGCAATCTCAACTGTACCTCGATAAAGGAACAGAACGCTATTACCGCTACGTTTCTACTGGAATTGAGTGAAAGCCCACCGTTAAATCTCGATTTTCCCGTACATTCGCAGCTATGAAAATTGCGCTTCTTTCAGCTTTTTATCCCTTTCGTGGTGGCATCGCGCAGTTTTCTGCCATGCTTTATCGGGCTTTGGAGAAAGAAAATGAAGTGAAAGCGTTCACCTTCAAGCGCCAATATCCAAATGCACTTTTTCCCGGAAAAACGCAATTCGTCACCGAAAACGATCACGTAGATGAAATTCCCGCGGCGCGCCTGCTCGATACCATCAATCCATTCACTTTCGGTAAAACAGTGAAGAAAATTAACGAATTTCATCCCGATTTGTTCATCGGACAATATTGGATGACGTTTTTCGGGCCGTCGCTTGGAACAGTTCACAAACGAATAAAAAAAGGAACGAAGCGCATTGCCATTTTGCACAACGTTATTCCACACGAAACCCGTTTTTTCGACAAAGGAGCCAATAACTATTTTTTGAAACACAACGATGGCTTTGTGGTGATGAGCGACGCTGTGATGAACGATTTACTCTCGCTAAAACCCACTGCGAAGTACCTGCGAATCGATCATCCAGTGTACAATCAGTTCGGCGAAAAACAAGAACGATTTCGAGCCCTAGAAAAACTCAAACTCAATCCACAGAAAAATTACCTGCTCTTTTTCGGGTTTATTCGTGGGTATAAAGGGTTGGATCTCCTTTTGAACGCCCTTACGGAGATGGATTGTTCCATTCACCTGATCGTGGCGGGTGAAATATACGGAAGCTTCGATGCGTATCAAAAAATCATCGATTCTAAAAACATTGGCGCCCGTGTGCATCTTTTCACCGATTACATTGCCGACGATCAGGTATCGGATTTTTTCTCGGCAAGTGATGTGTGCATGTTGCCCTACAAAAGTGCTACCCAAAGTGGAATTACTGCCATTTCTCATCATTTCGATTTACCCATCATTGCAACGGATGTGGGCGGATTAAAAGAAAGCATTCACCACAATTCAAACGGATTAATCGTTCCAATCCCCGATCCAAAAGCCATTGCTGAAGCAGTTAAACGCTATTTTGGAGAAGAACTCAAGGATAAAATGAGTACGCAAATTGCCAGCGAAAAAGCAGATAATTCGTGGGAGAATTTTGCTGAGAAAATACTTGAATTCTCAGAAACGATTTAAGCGATGAGTATTTGGTCAATCCGCGCGATCTAAAAATCAGTTGTTTTTATCTCCGTGATTCCCTTATGAGAACCTTACACTTAAAGAATCCATCTGAACGAATGTAATCCTGTTTATCAGCTTGAATGGAAGGTTTCCGAAAAAGGGTTTCGCAGAAAAGGTTGATAATTCTTTGGATCACTTTGCGAAAAAAAATGTTAGATTTACGCAGTCTTTATACTATGTTGAAAGTTAGAATCATATTGATATCCGTTCTGCTCCTTTTGTTTGGGGTGAATTCGAATGTGAGAGCAAATGTTGATTCGAATAAATCGATTCAAAAGGCAAAGGATAAAGGAGAATCGGAAAAAGAATCTCAAGAACGGGAGCACAAAGAGACGATCACTGAATTGGATTTCTTCGGTGCTTTCTCGCTTGTTAATGTTCAATTACAATGGCGAGATCTTCACATTGGGTTGATTGACGAGGCAAAGTGCTCAAAATCAAAGATCAACAGAAAACAACTTCCTTTAGAAGAAGTGAAGACCTTGCCTTTAGAGATCAATGAGCAAGTTGCTCCTTCTTCGCCCATCGTCCATACTGGAGGTAATGTGATTCCAATTTTTACCTATCGTGCAGTTGATGGAACCACGCACTTCATTTACCATCAAACTAAGCAGCATACAAGTATAATTGCTTATATCCTAAACTGCGGAACTTACCCTCTGAGCTGTTAATCGACTCGATTGAGCTCCTCTAATTTCGGGTGTTGAACAAAAGCATAAATTTTACGGGGAATATGCCAATGGAAAGCGTAGTTAAAATAAACGTTTTCTGTTGACTTTAAAATTGTAAAGCCTATATTTGCGGGCTTAATTTAATAACAAAATAATTTACGAAAAATGCGTAATAAAGGATTTTTTTGGTTTATAACAATACTATTGACAGCCGTATGCGTCTATCAGCTTTCGTTTACTTGGGTTGCAAACTCTGTGGAAAACAAAGCAGAAAAAGAGGCTATAGCGATGGTCGATGAGAAATTTGCAAACCTCAATGGGGCGGATTCTATTTCCTTGCCCAACAATACATGGGTACAAGTAAAATCGCCCGAAGCTCGTGAACTTGCTAAATCAGCATACATCAACGAGATTTTGAAATTAAAGGCTGAAAAGTCGGTGTATCCGCTTTTTGGTTCAACCTTTAAAGAAGTAAAGAAAAGAAGCCTCGCTTTCGGACTTGACCTCGTGGGAGGGATGAGCGTAACGATGGAGATTTCAGTTCCAGACCTAGTGAGAAGCTATGCTCAAAATTCGGATGGATTGAAATTCAAGAAAGTATACGACGCTGCGAAGGGAAAATACGATAGAAGCGGTGGCGATTTTATCCAGTACTTCCTCGAAGCAAATTCGGAGACAAACAACAAAGGAAAATTAGTAACACTTTTTGCTATTTCTGATATCGACGTGCTAGGAATTCGTTCTACGGATGCTGAAGTGATTAAATTCTTGCGCGATCAAGAGTCGAGTGCGATGGACGGTGTGGAGGAAATCATGAACCGTCGAATCAACCAATTCGGTGTGGCACAGCCAAACATTCAGAAAGATCCAAACAACAACCGTTTATACATTGAGCTTCCAGGAGTTCAGGATGAGGTATCGGTTGCAGAGAAATTAAAATCTACAGCGAACCTTCAATTCTACGAAACGTACGAATTCCAAACGCAATTGAGCAACGAGTGGAACACCGCAGTGGTGCTTTCTCAGTCGCCAATGGAAGATGTTTCGGACGAGGAGGAAGCTGACACCACAGAAACGGATGCGGCAGACGAAAAACTCGATCTCGAACAATCGCTCAACAAAGATGGCAAAAAAGGATTGGGAACGATGGTTACCGTTCTTGGAAAATCTCAAGCCTTCGTGGAAGTGGCAAATAAGGACGCAGTGAAAGCATTGCTTGCTCGACCAGATATCAAAAACGTATTCCCGAAAGAATGTATATTCATGTGGGGAGCTGATCTTGAAACGTTGGGCGACGACAAAAAATCTGGTTATTTCATTTATCCTTGCCGAATCCCAGAAGGTGGAAAAGCGCGTGTTGGAGGAAAAGACATTCAATCTGCATCGCGCGATTACGATTCGCAAGACGGAAAAATTGCTGTTGGACTGCGTATGACGCAAGAAGGAGCAGACAAATGGGCGCAGATGACGGAAGAGAACATCGAACGCATCATCGCCATTACAATGGACAGCTTGGTGTTTAGCGCACCAAACGTTATCAGCGCTATTCGCGACGGAAATACACAAATTAGTGGTAGTTTCTCTGTGGAAGAAGCAGATAACTTAGCTGGACTCTTGAACGGTGGAGCGCTTCCCGCACCATGTGTGATCAAAGAACAAACGAAAGTAGGTCCAACGATTGGAGCTTCCAACGCGAAAGCAGGATTGTATTCCTTCGGAATCGCATTGATCTTGGTGTTCATCTACATGATTTTTTACTACGGTAAAGCGGGAATTGTTGCTGATATCGCCTTGTTTGCAAATATCCTCTTCATCTTCGGTGCACTAGCATCCTTTGGAGCAGTACTCACACTTGCGGGTATGGCAGGTATCGTATTGACAATCGGTATGGCGGTAGATGCCAACGTACTTATCTTCGAAAGGATCCGTGAGGAACAAGCCGCAGGAAAAGATCTAAAATCGGCAATCGACACCGGATTCCAAAAAGCACTTTCTTCGATCATCGATGCCAACGTCACTACATTATTGACGGCTATCGTATTGAAAGTCTTCGGATCTGGACCTATCGAGTCGTTCGCGACTACATTGATCATCGGGATCTTCACATCGGTTTTTGCTGCCTTGGTTATCTCGCGCTTGATCATCAACATGTGGTTGAAACGTAAAGCAACGATCAATTTTGAAACGAAATTCACGAAAAATGCATTCAAGAAATTCAACATTGACTTCGTTGGGAAACGTAAAATTTCCTACGCGATTTCAGGAATATTGATTATTGGAGGAATCATCGCAATCGTAGGTCGCGGACTCAATCCAAGTGTTGAGTTCTCTGGAGGACGCACATTCGGCGTGAAGTTCGATAAATCAACGAAAGGACACGTGGAAGAAGTGAAGAATGTGCTTGCCGCATCATTCAATGAAGGCGGTGGAAACGCTTCGGTGGATGCGAAAACGAAAGCAAACACCTTCTACCTCGAAATTTCAACGAACTATTTGCGTGCCAATGAAGGAGCAAATGAGAAAGTGAAAATCAAAGTGGAAGAAGCGCTTGCCTCCATGGAAAGCAAATTAGGGAAGGCGCATATTCTTGAATCACGTGCGGTATCGCCAACGGTTTCCGACGAGTTGCTTACGTCATCCATGTGGGCAATTCTCTTGTCTTTAGTGGTGATATTTGCATACATCTTGCTTCGATTTGGAAAATGGCAGTATTCAACAGGTGCCATCCTTGCGATGATGCACGACGTTGTTATCGTACTTTCTTTATTCGCTTTGTTACACGGAATTTTGCCATTCAACATGGACATCGATCAAGCCTTTATTGCGGCAATTTTGACCGTAATTGGTTACTCGATCAATGACACCGTAATTGTGTTTGATAGGATTCGTGAGAACTTGGTGATCTATAAAGGAACCAAGGAAAATGACAACATCAATACATCGTTGAACTCTACCTTATCGCGAACGATCAATACATCGATGACTACCTTCCTCGTGTTGTTGATCATCTTCCTTTTCGGTGGAGCAGCAATCAAAGGATTCATCTTCGCATTGATGATCGGTGTACTTGTGGGAACTTACTCATCTTTGTTCATCGCAACACCATTGTTGATCGACCTTTCGAAAAAAGTAAAACTTGACGAAGTGAAGAAATATTAATTCACGCGCACTGCATAAAAACCTGTTCGTCATCCCGATAGATATCGGGAGATGGACAGGATTTTTTTTGCCCAAACACCAACGAAAATTTAGTTTGGAACGTTATTAGTAGTATACCTTTTGTATAACCCTAATATGTGAAGAATGATAGTAGTTGTTGGAGTAATAGTAGTGGTGATAATTGGGAATTGGTTAATGGGAACCATCTTAAATCCCTGATTTATTTTCTAAATTTTCGATATATTTATTTGGAGTTTTGTCGCGCTGTTCGGTATACTTGCGAAGCAAGCTACGTAGTGACTCTTTTTTGTATCTCTCAATAGGATTTCCCCTTCCATCACGAACGCGACAATCGTTTCTAGAATCGAACGTAAAACTGGGCTAGCTCAATTACAATGACACATACCAAGTGAAACCGATATGCGAATATTAAACCTTCACCAACTCGTGCTCCTCATTTTTTCGCAAAAACAACTTCAAAATTGTTCGCGCATCCCGATCATCTGTTGTGAAATCAATAAATCGATTCCATTTTTTGGGAGTAAGTCGGTTGAAATGAAACGGAGCATACCCAAATCCACGTAGCGATCCGCCTTCCAAGTAGACCAAGCTTTTTTCACCCTTGGTTCGTCCTTTGTCTACGATGTAAAACGTTTCATTGTTCATCATTAAATCGTCGATCAGCGCACCGCAGCGAGCATTGTAATCATCAATCGACTCTTCTTGTACACATGCGCCCTTACATTGCTTAATCGTATATCGGAAGCACGAGCTGGCCGTTTTGTAGGTGTTGCACAATTTCTGACACAACTCAAACTCTTCAATCATCCGCTCCAGCTGATTTGTTGCATCGCGCTTCGAATTGAAACTTAACAAAGGAGCTTCTTGCATTTTTCCTGTTGCAGCTACATGCAGCTGGATGTAGCCTCTTTCGTCCGTGAAATGAAACAAACCGTAAGGAAATTTATTTTTGCGCAAGGCACGGTTGTGAATCGGTTGGTGCTGCTTGATCAGTTGACTTTCCAGCAACAAAGCAATTAATTCCGAACCGGTCAAATCAAATTCGATTCGAGCTATTTCTTGCTGCATTTCAATCGCCTTTCGCGTTTTGCAATTGCGTAAATGTTGTTCAATCCGCTTCTTGATGTGCACGCTTTTCCCGATGTAAATCAGTTGATTCGTGTCGTTATAAAATTTATAGACTCCGGCCTTGTTCGGAATTTCGTCCAAAATATCCAAATCCAAATTGGGGTGCAAACGTTTTGGATTTAACTCTTCTTGCACAAATGTTGCTAGTCCAGCTTTGTCCGTTTCCATCAAAATAGTGAACAATTTCGCTGTTGCCAAGGCGTCTCCACCAGCACGGTGACGACCAACAAGCGCTATTCCAAGACTTCGTGTTAATTTCCCCAAACTGTACGAATCGTGTCCAGGAATCACATAACGCGATGCGCGCACGGTGCACAAATGCGGTCGACGGTAATCGAAACCAAGTGTTCTAAATTCGTGGCGAATAATGCCGTAGTCGAACGCAACGTTGTGCGCAACAAATACACAATCCTCTGTAAATTCGACGATTTTTTTCGCGACTTCAAAAAATTTGGGAGAGTTGCGAACCATCGCATCGCTGATTCCAGTGAGGTTGACGATGAACGGTGGAATCGGC
>CALFOS010000293.1 GCA_937919725.1 uncultured Fluviicola sp.
AAATGACCTTTTCCCATCAAATGGTGCGCTTATTCTTCATCGAACAAATTTATCGTGCGTTCACAATTCTGAAGGGTGAACCGTATCACCATCAATAATTGCTTCGGAAGATGATTGAGAACGAACAAAATTTCAATTTTTCCGTAGCACTAAGATAAACGTAGTACGTGCAATTCGATTATTTCAGTATTCCTCAACTTCTGCCAGCTGTATTTTGGCTGATCATCATTTTGGTGATTGCGCAGTCGCGGAAAGGAAAATACTCGTTTGAGGAAGGCAAATACTACATGATCAACGTATATACTAAGCTCTTTTTCAGTCTCGCGTTCGTACTCTTTTTTCTTATCGTTTATGGAGGAGGCGACACGATCGCGTACATGGACGGAACAGTTTGTCTAAACAATCTCTTTCTTGATAATCCCGGGTTGTATTTTGAACAAATGCTGAGTACACCAACCGACAACTCTATTTCGCTCTATTTCAATGCTCGTACAGGATATCCCCCTGGATGGATTTACCGGGAGCCCGAGGGATTTTTTGTTTGTAAAATCACGTCCATTTTATCCCTTATCACATTCAAAAGCTATATTGCTATTACCTTTTTGATGTCCTTTTTCGTCGCATCGGCGTCGTATCGCGTGTATGTGCTTATTCGGAAAATGAAAATTGTACGAGACGGGTATTTGGCGATTGGCTTTCTGTTTCTACCTTCTGTCAACTTTTGGTGTACCGGAGTATCGAAAGATTCCATTGTTTACATTGGAGTGCTAACCATGTTTTACCACGGTTTTTTGCTCCTAACAAAGGATCACAAGCGACGGCTGCGCTCCATCCTTATTTTCACCGCGATGGCACTTCTGGTTTTCCACATCCGATCAATCGTGTTATTTGTAACAGTTGCAGCCCTGATACTCGCATTCAGTAGCGCATTGGCAAATCGCATGTCGAGTGGTAGACGTACCGTCATTTTTGTGCGCTTGGTCATCATTGTAGGTGGATTTGTAGCACTCTCCCAAGGCTTGTCAAGTAGTTCCGAAGCTGAATTCTTGGAAGAAAACAGCATTTTTCAAGAAGCTGCTATCACGCAGCGTGATTTTGCCACAAACGTCACGTATGGTGAAAACAGGTACACCATTGGAACCATCGAATATACGCCAACTGGGCTTATTCTTGCGGCGCCATTTGCCATCCTTGCGGGAATTTTTCGACCGTTCATATGGGAGGCCTTAAGTCCTTCACTGCTTTTTAATGGTCTGGAAAGTATGCTTCTCATCTACTTAGTTATCTATTTCTTCGCAAAAGGAGCGTTGGCCAAGCTTCGTCTGATCCAAAATCATGAGATCTTAATGTTCGCGCTATCCTTCGTGCTCATTATGGGATTTGTGACTGGACTCACCTCTGGACTTTTTGGTGTGTTGGTTCGACTTCGAGCTCCACTCCTGCCCTTTGCGATAATTCTACTTTCCATCCTGCCACCGAAGAACGATGAAGAAGAAGCGATTCAATCCGAAATCCCTGCTTGAGAATTCGAATAGTCATTCAAAATAATCGTAAAAAGAAGTGTATATTTGCCCAAGACAACGGACTCAATCGAACGAAAACTACGCATGTCGAAAATAACGATAATTGATGCCGAGCATCGTAAATTTTTCCCAAGCCTAAGTGAAATTAGGCGATACAAAGATTTGTTTTTCACCTTAGCTTGGCGTGATTTCAGAGTTCGCTACGCCCAAACAACTATCGGATTTCTTTGGGCATTCATTCAACCGATAGTAACACTTATTATCCTTACACTCGTTTTTGGTCGTTTTGCTAAAGTTGATACAGGGCCAATCCCCCACGCGCTTTTCACAACCTGCGGATTAATTACGTGGACCTATTTCGCTTTTGTGATGACAAATTCCGGAAAATCCATTATTGAAAGTCAAGGAATGATCAAAAAAATCTACTTTCCACGACTCATCATTCCACTGTCAAAAGCGGTCGTTGGGCTAATCGACTTGAGCGTAACTGTACTTATTTTGATTGTCTTGATGTTTTATTACGGCATAACACCAGAGTCTACGGTTTGGCTAGCCCCGATATTTCTGATTATTGGAATGATTGCTGCACTTGGCGTAGGGATTTGGCTCAGTGCTCTAACGATACGATTCCGAGATTTTCAGCACATTATTCCATTTATCGTTCAATTGGGAATGTTCATTACGCCAGTCGCTTATCCTATTGAAAAAGCTGCTGAACAGATGCCGCAATGGGCGATGAGTATTTATTATTTAAATCCAATGGCTGGCGTAGTTCAAGGTTTTCGGTGGAGTGTATTTGGTGGAGAGCCTCCGGGGAACATGATGTATATATCATTTGCCACGATTCTTGTGATTTTCGTGACTAGCCTCATGTATTTTAAACGCGTCGAAGACGAAATAGCTGATTTTGTATAAATGGAGCGTTCAACTGCCATAAAAGTAAGCGGACTCGGTAAGCGATATACCATTGGGAAGCAAAAAGACGCCAGTTTGCGATCAACGCTTTCGGGTGTGTTCAAAAGTGCCGCGGCAAAGGGGGATGATTTTTGGGCGATCAAAGACATTGACTTTGAAATCAAACGTGGAGACGTTGTAGGCATTATCGGGAAAAATGGTGCTGGAAAAAGTACGCTTCTCAAAGTGCTGTCTCAAATCACGAAACCCACAACGGGTCGCATTGAAATTCACGGTCGTGTCGCTTCCCTATTGGAGGTTGGAACAGGTTTTCATCCTGAACTAACTGGGCGCGAAAACATCTACTTGAATGGAACGATACTTGGGATGACACGCATGGAGGTGAAAGCAAAATTCGACGACATTGTTGAGTTTTCGGGCGTAGCAAAATTCATTGATACTCCAGTTAAGCACTATTCTTCTGGAATGTACGTTCGATTGGCATTCTCCGTAGCAGCCCATTTGGAACCTGAAATTTTGATCATTGACGAAGTATTAGCCGTAGGCGATGCCGAATTTCAAAAGAAGTGTCTTGGAAAGATGAGCGACGTGGCCGCAGAGGGACGAACCGTTTTATTTGTAAGTCACAATATGAGTGCAATTCAAAGTTTTTGCAGCAAAGGTTTGCTAATTGAGAATGGTGAGCTTGTCTATTTTGGTAAGTTAGAAAAAGCACTAAGTACTTATGCTTTTGGAGATGAATTTAAGAACAACTTAAATCTTGCAGAACATACAAGAAGTAAAGGAAATTCACCTTCATTTAAATTTTCGGCGCTCAAAGTAAGCGGAAACTATGAAAATGCTTCATTTCCTTCTCAATTTCCAATCGAGCTGACAATTAGCTTTATTATCACCGAACCAATTTTTGAAATGGCTCTTGGCTTCTCAATCACTGATCACGAAGACCGAACTTTAATTGAATGCAGGTCCTTTCGGCAGTTAACGGAATTAAACTATCCGAAACCAGGAGAGTTCAGTATAGCCGTTACATTCACCCCTAACTTAAATTCAGGCAATTATTCATTGAACCTTGGGGCTATTTCAAAGCAAGGTGAACTTGACTATATCAAGTCTGCTTATGTGATTGAAATTTCCCATGAAAAAACTGGAGATAGTTGGTACAATCAAGACTTAGGACAACTGGTGGTTGATCACAAGTGGAAGCTTACGTAGTATGAAAAAGTGGATTCGCAAAAAAAGTTTTAATCTCTTCTCTAAGTTCATTCCTGAACTCAACAAACTTAGCGAAGTGTCCTTTGAGACAATTAAAAATGTTTCTTTTAACTCCAATATTGGGCAAAACAGCAAATTGTTTCCTCCCTATCAGGTGGTAAACACTACTATCAACGACTACAGCTATATCTCTAAGAACTCCTTAATTTTTGACGCTGAAATCGGTAAATTTTGTTCGATTGGATCAAATTTCACTGCAGGACTTGGACTCCATCCAATTAATGGAATCTCAACAGCACCGATGTTCTATTCGTCCACGAATTTATCGAATGGAGTGACACTTTGTGAAAACACAAAATTCCAAGAAAAGAAACCAATTAAGATTGGAAACGATGTTTTTATTGGTGTTAACGTAACCGTTTTAGACGGTATATCGATAGGAAACGGTGCTGTTATTGGGGCGGGAGCAGTGGTTACGAAAGACATTCCTCCATACGCTGTAGCAGTAGGTAATCCAATTCGAATTTTAAAATACCGCTTCAGTGAAGAAATCATCAAAGAATTAAACCAGATGGAATGGTGGAATTGGAAAGACGAAGATCTAAAAAAAGTTGAGGAAAACTTCTACGACATTGAACTATTCATTCAGAAGTATAGTAACGATATCACTAATTAAACGTGTCTAGCAAACAATAGCTTGCGCTCAAATGTAAATTGATATTGATGCCAACGAACGAATTTTGGACAATTCGACCACATTTCGTTGATTACGTGAACTATAATTATCTGAATAACAATCATTTGTTACACGTTATCTCAAAGGTCCTGGGAAGAACAGGTTTCGCGGCGTTAGCGCCAGGTGCAGTGATTGCATATTTGGCGAAATATCATTTTGAAAAAATGAAGTATTATTTCACAACTTCGTTCAAATAGCTATCGTATTGGCAATTATAACCATTTGGATATGCGATCTATTTCCGCAAATGGCAATTGTTCATCAATTTTATTCAATTCTTTTCGCGATGCTTATCGGTAATTTAGCCTTGAACACAAAGACACTCATTTTTTTTGGAAAATAAGGTGCTAAACTATTTATGGAAAATATCATTTGGTCTATACGTTTACCACTTGATCGCATTTGATTCTTTCAAGTATCTTTGGAATCGTGTTCACTTTGTATCTGGAATAACCGATACTGTTTTATTCGCAACAATTTCCTTCTACATAATTGAAAAACCGTTTCTAAACAGAAAATCACGGATTTCATCCAACTAAACCTTCTTGAGATAAACTGTTAATTGCATCCCCTTGTTGGTCTTTTTCATGTACCATTTCAATAAAGAGTGCATGAATTTTGGGAAATGATAAATTGATCCAACCTCGTACCTCTTTTTCATGATTTCAAATCCTAATTTCCCCGCTTGCGCTTCAAAGGATTTTGTGTCAAATTCGTGCAGATGAAATGGCGAATGCATTGGACTTAAATTGGTGACATAATTTGTTCCAACTAGCTTGAAGTAAAAATTCATATACCTGGGCATCAACCACTTTGAGCTGGGAACCTCAATTTGAATCAAACCTCCTGGTTTTAGCCATTTCAGCGCTTTTTCAAGACACAAAGATGGTTCATACAAATGCTCGAATACCGCTCCAAAAGTGATAAAATCAAACGTGTTTTCATTATATTCTAGGTCCTCAATCGCGCCAAACTTGAGTCTTTCAGCATCAATTTTCATTCGCTCCAACGCACGATTGTAAAACGGCTCCGACGGCTCCAATCCATACGTATCAAAACCTGCTGCATCCATCGATTTCATTGCTTTGCCTATTCCAGCTCCAATATCCAAGGCTTTCATTCCTTGCTCGAACGGCATCATTTCCTTGACCTCATTAATTTGATATGCAAAATAATCTGGAGACCACTTGAAATAGCTCTCTCCCCAGTAATCCTCTGGCGGAGTTCCATAATGGTCTTGGATGTCGTTTGGAATCGGCTGAGGATTTGAATAAATTAAGTTGCAATTAGAGCATTTCTGTATACTCACAGAGATCCCTATTTTTTTCTTTGGACGAAATCCTTGCGGTTTATTGAGTCGCTGACCTAAAACTTTGTGATTTTTGGTTTCAGAACCACACATCTCACAATTACTGATCATTTTAAAAGAATACTTTTTCATCAACTTATTTGATTAATCAAAGGGCAAGTACATTCCTCATCTCACCGTTCCCCGAATTTAGATAAAAGTAGAGATTGTAAAACTGAAATGAAGAATCTTTTTGTGAAAGTTTTAGATCTCTCGGAATTGGCATGATAAGCAAACATCTGAAGCATAAGGTTCTCGCTACTTTATTCGCACCCATTCTATGGTAATGTCGATCAATTAGGCCCAAATTAATTCTGAATTAATCCGAGAAATTGTACATTTGAATGGATTCTAAGAAACTATGGTTTTTCTCCTTCATCAAACAACAAATCAAAGCGTTCAATTCAAGTTTCGTGGAACACGATTATTGCTATAAATCTATGCCTCAGCTCTCAATTATCATCGTCAATTACAAAAATCAGGATCTGATCACTGCGTGTGTTCAATCGATTGTTGAGAATGAGCCCGATTTGGCGTTTGAACTTATTATCGTCGACAACGATTCCAACGATTCCTCTGAGAAAGAATTACGAAAAATCTATCCCGACCTCAAATGGATTCAAATGGGCTACAACAGCGGATTTGGTCGAGCAAACAACGCAGGAATTAGAGCGGCAACGGGTGATTACCTGTTATTGCTCAACTCAGATGTGGTGGTAACGACAAAAAACACCCTTACCAAATGCTTGAACCATCTTCACCAGCTCCCCAATCCAACGAAGACCATTTTGGGTACGCGGCTTGTGCATGAAGACGGAAGCTATCAAGAAACACTTCGTTTGGAATTCCCCGGAATTAAGCGTGAAATTCGTGCAAATGCCTTCTATATTTTAATTGTTGAACGCTTTTTAAAAAAGAAATTCACCGGTAAAGCGGAGCAAAAAGCCGCACATTATGTCTCAGGTGAAGTAGCTTGGATCAATGGCGCCTTTCTCCTATTGAATCGAGAATCAGCGCTTGAAAAGAAACTCTTTTTTGACAATGATTTCTTCCTCTACGGAGAAGATACCGAATGGTGCTGGCGAGCGGGTAAATCTGGTATGACCTTCTATCATTGGCACGAGCAAGAACTGATTCATATTGGAAGTGCAAGTTCCGCTGAAAACAAACAGAAAGTGCAGCAAGTCATAGCTTCCGATTGGTTGTATTTGAGAAAAACGCGTGGTTTTTGGTACACCCTTTTCACATTAATCATTATCTTCAAGAATCAAGTGTTGGATGGATCCCTGCATTTTTTGGCGAGACTGAGAGGAAAAAAACTACCCGATTACGCGATTTTACAAAAAACACGTCGCACGTGGATTTATGAAATTTTGAAGAAATACAGTATCCACATCCTGTTCAAAGGAAAACATTCCGATGAGCGCTCATTTGTAATCAATTGTTATGATTAGAAAACTACGAGAAGATTTAAAATTCAAGAAAAACAATCCTGTTTTCAGGGATTCGGTGAAATCTCAACTTACGGAATTGCGCAAGACACATGCCATTTTCACCTTGTTGGCACAGAACACAAATTACTCATGGCAAGGCGTTAAATCTGCTGGAATTTCCCTTTTTCCAGATAGTTGGATTGAACTGCCACAGTATTATTCGACGAGCCTGCTATCAGAACAAAGTCAGATTGAAATCGGAAAACACATTGGCGAACTCCAATTTGATCAACTCATTTTTAATGGCTTTGCGCCTTATTTCTATACGATATCAGTCGCAGCGAAAAAAGTCAATCCAAACCTAAAAGTAAAGGTAATTTACCACGGCTTTCTCGCGGAACTATCCAACAATGAATTTCAGCAACGTGCGTTGAAGCAAATGGTTGATGGTCGAATTTCAGGTGTGATCGATACACTTGGTTTTGCAAAAAAAGGATTGGCGCTTACGATGAACAAGCTACACAACCTCGATTGTAAAGAAATTATCTATTTCAATCCGCCCTGCCAAGAGCAACAACCGTATGATGACACCTTGAACATTGGCAATTTGGTAAGTGATACGTTCCGCAAAAACTTTCACAACATGGCAGCTGCAGGATTTATGTGCGATAATTCCAGATTACACGTTTCTAACGCAGATGATTTGGGATATTTGGGAGATAATTCCCGCATCCATGCACACGGTTTCATTGAACACGCGGATTTCATCAAGCTCCTCGGAAAAATGACAGTTAACTTGCATGCTACCTTTTCGGAAGCATCGGGCGGTCAAGTGTGTTCTGAAAGCATTTCGCAAGGTGTACCATGTATTTCAGCCTACACCAGCGCTTTTTTCGATTATGATGATGAGTTGAAAGACCGACTAATTGTTCAAGGCGTGGATGACAGTTGGCACATTTACCAAAAAATTGAAGAAGTATTGGAGGACCGCGATTACCTTTCAAAGCGATGTTTGGAATACTCGGCGTACTTGAATACCTTAGCGGCAGATCGAATGAACGCGTTTTTAGGAGCATAGGAGATGAAAATCCTACACATCATACCTAATTTGCGGAAAGGAGGTGCAGAGCGCATTGCCATCGATATCTGTAATGAATTATCACGACAAGGATCGGACGTTATTTTAATCACGTTTCACAACCAAAATGAGTACGAATTTTTAACGACGGAACTAAAATGGAACGTCATTCCATCCTTCATTAAACCATCGATTTCAGGAAAAACAAGTGTTGATGTCAGGAATTTACAAGCATTCATTGACGATTTTCAACCCGAAATTATTCACACACACCTGTTCGAAGCTGAAATGGTTGTGAGTCAAATTGATTATCCAAAAGCAGCCTATTTTGTTCACTTCCACAACAACATCCCACAATTACTAAATCTCGATGTAAAGCAGCTTGGTTCGAAACTGACGTGGACAGACCGTTACGAGAAAAAACTCTTAAGTCGCGCCTATAAAAAAAGAAATGTTACTGTCGTTGCCATTTCCAAAGATGTACTTTCCTATGCAACACGCGTGCTATCGAAGAATGTTCGAAAAGTACTTCTTTTTAACGCTATCAATCGGTCGCGATTTTACACTGAATTGAGACAAACAACTGGTGATCGAATCGTGATGATTGGGAGTTTGAATGAGAACAAAGATCAATTATTAGCCGCCCGAACGATTGTTGAGTTAAACCGTCGCGGTACGCACATTCACCTTGATTTACTGGGTGAAGGACCTCTAAAACCACAATTAGAGGAATACATTGCGAAGAATAACATCGGTGATTGGATTCATCTTCACGGATCAGTGGATCATCCTGAGTCTTATTTAAAAGATGCGTCGATCTATCTACACACCTCTAAAGCAGAAGCATTTGGATTGGTGATGGTTGAAGCCATGGCAGCTGGTTTACCCGTAATTTGTACGGACGGTGGCGGAAATCGGGACCTCATCGTCGAGGGTAAAAATGGATTTATGGTAGAAAAACGTTCTGCAGAGCTACTCGCCGACAAAATCGAATACCTCATCAATAATCCTAAAAAGCGGATGGAAATGGGTCGAAACGCTCAAGAATTTAGTGAGCAGTTTGATATTTCAGTGTATGTCGAAAAATTACTCGGGCTATACACTTCCCAATTAGAGTGCTAATATTATTCTAAAATTTCCTCAACGAACTGCTTATAATTGACGGAAGCGTTGTACCTCTTCCTCCACATTTCACGCGCATTCGAACGCATAACTAATCCATCCTCACGATTTAGAAGGAAAAATTCTTGAATCATTCTGCCTAACTCCGCCGGAGTGATATCTGGTTTGAGTAACCTTCCATTCTCATTGGAAACGATTTCTGAGGTTCCTCCAACATCTGTGGCGAACACAGGCGTGCCAAACGACATCGCTTCCATAATTGATACCGGAATCCCCTCCGTCGTACTCACGTTTATGAATAAATTAGGTGCATTTTCTTCGAACCATCTTAGGATTTCATCGTTACTCTTTCGCCCCATTAGATGAATCTTAACTCCTTCTCTCCGAGACATTTCTACGAGTTTATCAATCTTTGCACGTCTAGGACCATCGCCGAAGTGATACCACTCTAGATCCACTTGATCAACGTATTTTAATGACTCTGCTATGAGCGAAACGCGCTTCAACGGAATTAAGTTCGAGCAACTAACAAGGATATTTCGTATTCTATTTGGCTGAACTTCATTCACCTCCCTTGTTCCCAATCGAGCCATTCGAAGCGCATTAGGATTCACTTTCCAACGGTCTCTAATATAACACTCCCCTTTTCTCGAAATAGGGTAAAGACAGGTTAGATTGTGCGCGATTAATTCTCGATAGGGTTGATAGTTAAATGAAGTTGCCTCAAAATACAAATCCCATCCATGGACCCTTGAAAGCGTTTTTACAGATGGGTTTGATTGACTCAACAAAGCCAATCCCAATGCTGTGTCTGTGCACCAATAACTGTAAAAGGTTAAATCGATTCCTTTTGATCGCTCTATCTCTTTCTCCAATTCCTGTTTCCATCTCTTCCCGATGAATAATGAAATTAATGCTGTATTTCGAATTCCTCTGGACCACTCCTGCTTGTAGACTTCACGTACCCTTTTCTTCTCAGATCGAAATTCGTTGGAGAAAAAACCCGTTAACGCTTTCAATTTATCCCACTTCGACAAGCGATTAGAAAACACGGTGGAACACACGTTATCAGGTAAATCACGTTTGGTTTCAGTTGAAGCCGCACTTGAATAAATCAACACCTCATCAAATCCACTAGCCAAAAAAGCAATTTCCGTCTCCAAAAACGTTTCTCCTTTTCCGTATGGAAATTCCGATGTCAATAGTATGAGCTTCTTCCGTTTCAATTCGATTTTTACAGTAACTTTGTCGCACAAATTAACGCAATATTGTTGATCACGCGACTTTTTTGAAACAAATACTCATCATATCTTACTTTTTCCCTCCCTGCGAGTTAACCTCAAGTCGAAGAACACAAAGTTGGGCAAAAGAACTCGCGAAATTAGGGTACGATGTTCATGTACTTACACGTAAATGGGATTATCCAGTACGTTCTTTCAAAGACATTCATTTGCCAAGTTCTGATGGTAAATCAGTTTCGGAAATAGATGGATATAAAGTCACTGCTGTTCCTTACATCCCAAATAACAGAGACCGTCTTTTAACGGCCTCTAAAATGGCATTTTTGAGAAAAATACTTACCGTTAAAGAATTGATACTTCAGAATATTTTCATTTCTAGTTGTCCATTTTCTAACGTTTATAATGAGGCGGTTCGGATAGTCAAAGAAGAAAAAACTGATCTAGTCATCATAAGTGGAAATCCGTTTATTCAGTTCAAATTTGGGCACCACCTTCATGAAAAATTCGATGTCAAATGGATAGCAGATTATCGAGACGCTTGGACAACGAGTACAATCAACCATCTTGGCAGGTCAGTTTTGTATAAATTATATCAACGTTATGATCAATACTTTGAAAGAAAATGGGTGCGAACAGCATCATTAGTTACTTCAAGTTCTGATGAAATTGGGAATTCGATTAGTGACTTGACTGGCGTAAATTCCAAATCAATCTATAACGGTTTCGATGAAAATCTATTTGACAATGTTCAAGACGTTGAGCCGATCAGTAGTCATTTTCAAATCGTCTATGTGGGAACACTCTATTATGGGCAGGACGTTACTATATTTCTAAATGCATACAAGCGTTTTATAGATCAAAAACATCCGAAAGTTCAATTGCTTTTTCCAGGTTTGGCTGCAGACCCTATTCAATTGAAGCGTATCGAAAATGAAATGAAAAACTATGAGTCCTTTATTTCAATTTCAGAGCGCCTACCTCATGAGGAAGTTTTGAAGATCGAAAAGGAATCACACGTTTTACTGCACATAGCATGGAAAGAACACAAGGGAATTATTGCGAGTAAAATCTACGAATACATGGGATCAGGTACTAAAGTGCTCGTCTCTCCAGGAGATCATGGGGTAATTGATGCTCTCGTGACAGAAACCAAAATAGGATCGATTTGCCACACAACTGAACAAGTAGAAGAATTTCTTCATAATAACTATGCCGCTTTTCTAAACGCCACGAAAATAGTACCTTTACTGAAGTCTAACAGGTCTATAGAAAATTATACCCGACAATCACAAGCGCGAGAACTAGAAATAGAAATTAGAAAATTAACCGATTGAAAAAAATAACCATCTGCGTTGGAACCAGACCTAATTTCATTAAGGTCACGCAATTCGAGAAGTATTTATCCAAAAAAAAGAATTTTACTTTTGAACTTGTTCATACAGGACAGCACTTCGACCACAACATGAGCGAAGTATTTTTTAGTGAACTTCAACTCAAACAACCGGACATTTATTTAAATGCAAAAGGAGATACGCAGGTAGAAATGTTAGCTGACATCATGTGTAAATTTGAAGAGTATATTCTTAAAAGTAAACCAGATATTGTACTTGTTCCTGG
>CALFOS010000294.1 GCA_937919725.1 uncultured Fluviicola sp.
AATTAAAGCACAATTCCGAAGCTGGAAGAAGTGGAATTTGGATCTCCACCGGAGACCTTATCCAATTGATCGACACGCAATCTCATCTTCCTAAAGCCTTTCCTCTTGACATTGAAATTGTGCACGAGGAAGATGTATTTGCCGTTGTTTTCAAACCACCTGGACTAATCGTGAACGGCAATCAATTTCGAACCCTCGAAAACGCCTTGATCGATCAACTCACACCTTCGGAAGCTCCGGATGCATTGAAATGGGGCAAACCGGTTCATCGATTGGATAGCGCCACAAGCGGATTGGTGATCATCGCAAAAACGCTCGAAGCGCACCGCCTTTTCGGGGAATTATTCGCAAGTAGGAAGATCCAAAAAGTATACCACGCGATCGTGCAAGGTGTTCCCGAAAATCAAAGCATTTTCACTGAGGTAGATGCCAAATCCGCAGAAACGAAGCTCACAGTGATTTCGTCGGTTCCATCCCTTAGAAATGGTCATTTATCGCTCGTTCAACTCGAACCAAAAACAGGTCGAACCCATCAGCTTCGGATCCACTGTGCGGAAATCGGTCACCCAATTGTAGGCGATCAACTCTGCGGCGAAGTTGGAAATGTGATGAAGCACAAAGGGTTGTTTCTTGTTGCAACGTCTCTCGAATTTGATCATCCGATCACCCAACTTTCTGTAAAAATTTCAGTTCCAACTCCTGCAAAATTCGAAGCCCTCCTGAAGCGAGAAGAAAGACGGTTTACTGAAAATAAGGTGTGATCACTTCGTTGGATAAGTTCGCACACTAAAAAATCATAATCCTCCGAAAATATAGACTATAGGAAATGCGAATGGTCGATTTGATGCACCATCAAATTTAGCGAGGAGTTATTGAGCGCAAAGCCCAACCCGAGCCATGATTTTTCGAACTATTTAACAGCGAGAATGTTAAGAAGCTACGGACGAAAATTTGAGCGCGCATTGATTTCCATTAAATAGAGTGAATTTCCAAAGGATCAACTCACTATCAAGCCATCAAATTAATCTGCGCCAAATTCTCAATTCGGTTACGCGCCAAGAAATCGTCGATGCTTTCGAAATGCTCGATCACGCGTTGCTCCTTGAATTCGAAGACTTTTTGTGACAATCCTTGCAAGAAGTCGCGGTCGTGGGAAACGAGAATCAAGGTTCCATCGAAGTTCATCAGCGCTTCTTTCAACACGTCTTTGGATTTTAAATCGAGGTGATTCGTCGGCTCATCGAGAATGAGAACATTCACTGGTTCGAGCAACAATTTCACCATCGCCAAACGCGTTTTTTCTCCTCCGGATAAGAATTGAACTTTCTTGTCAATCGTATCTCCTCGGAACATGAATCCGCCCAAAATACTTTTAATTTGAGTTCTGATTTCACCTTTCGCAACTTGATCTACCGTTTGGAATACCGTTAGATCGTCATCTAACAATGAAGCTTGATTCTGAGCAAAATATCCAACTTTTGCGTTGTGTCCGAGTTCGCAGTGACCTTCGAAATCAATTTCGCCCATAATCGCTTTGATCATCGTCGATTTCCCTTCGCCATTTCGTCCTACAAACGACACTTTTTCGCCGCGTGAGATTGACATGTTCGCACCATTGAAGACAACGGTGTCGCCGTAACTTTTGCTCAAATCTTTTGCAACCACAGGATAATCTCCCGATCGTTGTGATGGAGGGAAGCGCAATTTCAACGCAGAATTATCTACTTCGTCGATTTCGATTTTCTCTAATTTCTCCAACATTTTCTCGCGCGAGTTCACTTGGTTCGTTTTGGAGTACGTTCCTCTGAATCGATCAATAAATTGTTGGTTGTCTGCTATAAATCGCTGCTGTTCGTTGTATGCTTTCACTTGTGCCAATCTGCGTTCCTCGCGTAATTGCAAGTAGTGCGTATAGTTCGCTTTGTAATCGTAGATTTTCCCCATCGTTACCTCCACGGTTCGATTGGTCACATTGTCGATAAACGCTCTATCGTGGGAAATTACAATCACGGCTTTCGCTTTATTAATCAAGAAATCCTCGAGCCAAATCACCGATTCGATGTCGATGTGGTTGGTCGGCTCATCGAGCAGTACGAGGTCTGGTTTCTGTAGCAAAATCTTTCCGAGTTCGATGCGCATGCGCCATCCACCACTAAATTCACTTGTTTGTCGGGTGAAGTCCGAGCGTTTGAATCCAAGTCCGAGCAGGGTTTTTTCAACCTCCGCATCGTAATTCACCTCTTCGATGGAGTAGAATTTCTCGCCCAACTCAGTCACGCGCTCGATGATTTTCATGTACTCATCCGATTCGTAATCGGTGCGGGTTTCGAGTTGCGTGTTTAAGCTGTCAATCTCGTCGCGCATCTCAAACACTTGTCCGAATGCTTTCGATGCTTCTTCGAATACTGTGCAATCGTCGTTTGTCAGCAAATGTTGTGGCAAATAGGCGATTACTGCGTCTTTTGGGGCTTGCACACTTCCGTGATTCGCACTTTGAACTCCCGCAATAATTTTCATTATCGTTGATTTACCTGCGCCATTTTTACCCATGAGGGCTATTTTGTCATTTTCGTTGATCACGAAGTTTACATCGCTAAACAATGTTTCACCGC
>CALFOS010000295.1 GCA_937919725.1 uncultured Fluviicola sp.
TGGTCGTATAGCTTGATCGCTCTCCTCGCAGTGAACTTTCTGGTGGGCCGTTGGTCAAAATTGCGGAAGCCCATTCTTCGCTTGCTCCCGCCGATTCTTTCCTTCGGCGTTCTAGTCGCGCTATTTTGGAGCGATTCGTTTGTTTATATGGGCGAAAACTTCAATGTCAGCGACAAAGCAACCTGGGTGTTGCCATTAATTGGAGTGGTGATGTTTGAATTCGTACTCTTGAAAATGAGTTTTTTGAAACGCTTTTTCGGCATGAAAGAATCGTCGATTAACGTTCTATTGACATTCTTGGTAGGCGTTGCTATCGTAATCGGAGCGTTCAACGCGCAAGGTTACGGTGTATTCTTGGTTTCGGCTGGATTTCTGGCAGCAAGTTTTTACAGAGAAGGAAACAAACACGTTCTACATTCCTTGTTCGCAGTGGCACTCGTTTGGATGTTCGCCGATCAAAATTCAATCGAACTTATCGACCTTCGTTTCCCGAAAGTGATGGGAGGATTGTTCGTTGGTGCGTTTGTTGGAGCATTTATTCAACATATCTGGACGGTCAAAAAACGGCCAAATTTGGCTCTGCTCATGGGCTACTTCGTTGCGGCGCTCTTCTTTCTTGGATTGCTCGCCTTTAAATCGCTCATCAACGCTTCGTTTGGTGGGATGGAAGCATTTTTAGGTGGACTGGTTGGTTACGCTTTAGCGAATGCTGTGCTCGATTACGAGAAATCGGATGAAACGCAAAGTCATGCGCCCACCATGATGAGTGGTTTGGTGATGATCATCCTCATCGGACTTATTGTTCCACCCTTACTCGTAAACGAAGAAGAGAAAGCGATTGAAGAAACACTCGATGCCATCACTCCAAAAAATGAAGAGGGCAAAGTGATTGAAGTTCCTTTCTTGCCACTAGAAGTTTTCGTTGGTTCTCATACCATCGACCCTTCAACATCAATCATTTCTTTCAAACTTGGATCGAGCGGCAGCGTTACCAAAGGCGCGATCAAAGAATTTACGGGTTCTTTTAACTTCGCCGAAGACCTCACCAATTCAACTTTTGATGTCAAAATGGAAGTGCTCAAATTGACAACCTTCATTGGGATGCGCGACGAATCCATTATGAGCGCGGAGTACTTCAATCAAGCGAAATTCCCGTCGATGCGTTTCAAAGGATCGAAAATGACAGCGACTGAAAAGGAAAACGAATACGAAATGATTGGAACGTTTGAAATGTTGGGTGTTCAAAAAGAGCAAAAGGTGCTCATTCACCGAATCGAAGAAGGAACGAAAAAAGTGCTTGTTGGAAATGGCGAAATTGATCGGCGTCGATTTGGAATGTCAGACGATCCGCGCGAGGGAAATAATGTTTCGTTTGAGTTTAAAGTGGAGTTGAAGTAGCAACGAACTCAACTCTCCCTAAAAATACAAAAGCGATCCTCCCAACTGTCCACCGCGCAAGCGAAGCGCTGGAAATGGAATTTTCACGTAATTGAATTGCTTCACGACTGCCTTCAACCAAGGACGTTTAATCGGCAAACGACTAAAGTCGATGTCCAAAGAGAGCAAAAATTCGCGCTGAGCTTGATATGTAATTCCCGTTGAAATATCGGTGTAGCTTTCCTGATCACCTTTCAATTTAGCATGCGCGCTATAACCCAACGAGATGCAAGCCCACTTGGGAATGCCACTTTCTTTGAAAAATGTCCCTGGGCTGAAACTCAACCAATACGTTTGACCGTTGTAATCTTTCAACAAGGCTTCGGCGAATGTTCCACCTAAAACTTCCGGACGAATGGCAGCAAATTCAGTAGACGAATATGAAAATTTTGGGATAATTCGTTCTTCATTCCAAATCAAAGACTGTGCAGTATAGGACGCGGTCCCGATCGTATTTGCAGCAATATCGCTCCACGAAAACCCCCATTCGGCGCTATATGCATCAAAAAATTCGAACGTTGTTTGATAGCCAATGCTAATTCCAGCACCGATCCATGTCGACGTTGTGTTGTTCAATCCAGACCAAACAAATTTATCTGTGCAAAATTGACTGATTTTGTGCGAAATATAGAAATGACCCATCTTATCCATTTGCAACCAATTTTTTGAATCATCAAAACTGTGCCAAGGCGATTTCTGCACTTCACTGTACCAAATTTGCGACAAACCGATCATTGTTCCCGACCACGCAGAGCCAATTCCGACGGAAGTTCCAATTACGCGACCTTTGTTGATGGAGTCGGCGGAAGTGAAGAAAGAACGCTGTGAAATGCTATTCAAACTGATAAAAATGAAAAATCCAGAAAGAAAAATCGTTCGCATAGATCGAAAGTACATCAAAAGGTTCAGTGCAGCAAGTTCGATCTTTAATCTTTCTGAGTTGAACTATAATTTTGGGTCCAAAACAGCGTTATAGCATAGAATTATAGTACATTTGCGACTTGTATTGGGGTTCGAAATGCGCAATATCTCCTACGATCGTATTGTACGGAATTGCCCCTTTCGCGCCTTTTAGGAAAGAAAAAATAGATGAATAAAGTTATAAAGGATTGGAACGACATTAAGATTAATGACAGTTGGGCGATATTTAAAATCATCGCCGAATTTGTTGAAGGATACGAGCGTATGGCGAAAATTGGACCGTGTGTTTCTGTCTTCGGATCCGCTCGCACCAAGCCCGACAATAAATATTATAAAATTGGTGTCCGCGTGGCGGAATTACTTGCCGAAGGTGGCTATGGTGTGATCACTGGTGGTGGACCTGGCATCATGGAAGCTGGAAACAAAGGCGCGCAGCAGGGTGGAGGGAAATCGGTTGGATTGAACATTGATCTGCCGTTTGAGCAAAATCACAATCCATATATTGATCAAGAGCACAACCTCGAATTTGATTATTTTTTCGTGCGAAAGGTGATGTTCGTGAAATACGCACAAGGTTTTGTCGTTCTTCCAGGCGGATTCGGCACGCTCGACGAATTATTTGAGGCCTTGACCTTAATCCAAACGAAAAAAATTAATAAGCGCCCCGTTGTTCTTATCGGACTTGCATATTGGTCGGGACTGTTGGACTGGATCAAATCGGCGATGCTCGAGCAAGAAAACAACATTTCTGAGGTGGATTTGAACATGTTCGGAATTGTTGATACTGCTGAAGAAGCTTATGCATATATCGATGAATTCTACAAATCTCACGTACTTTCCCCTAACTTTTAAGCTCGCAGCATGGAACTACTGAAAAAATTAGGAAACTACATTTGGAGCAAGAACTTCGCGATCCAATTTGGATTGATCATTCTCGTGTATGTCTTAGGCGTCCTCATTCTCAAAGGATGTCTGAGTTATAGCACAAGTCACGGTGAAAAAATTGACGTACCAAATTTGATTGGAAAAAATCAAAACAACTTGAAAAATATTCTCGCTGAATCGGGCTTAGAATTCGAAGTGTTAGACTCGATTTACGATCCATCGAAAATGGAAGGAACGGTTTTGGCGCAAGATCCTGAGGCGACATCGACGTCAAAAATATATGTGAAATCAACCCACGTTGTAAAAGTTCGAGTTTCGAAAAGAACGCAGCTGGTGGAAGTGCCAGCACTCGTGGATAAATCTCAACGTTTCGCTGCGAGCGTGCTGAAAAGCCGCGGATTCAGATATAAATTGGAGTACGAACCATCACTCGAAGCGCATGGAGCAGTTCTGCAACAATTGTACAAAAACAAACCAATCAAGGCCGGCGAACGTTTACCTATTGGTTCCACGATCAAGTTGATTGTAGGACGAGGAGATGCGGGACTTCCGCAAGATTTGCCTGATTTATTTGGCTTAACGATTGAAGAGGCGCGTGCTCGAGTCGCAAACATGAGTAATATGTCGTTCCAAGCAATTTGTCCAGGCTGCGCAACAAAAGCAGATTCGATGGCAACGCGCGTAGAAACGCAATCTCCTGAATTTAGTGAAGGCGCCATCGTTGCGTCGGGAACTACCATCACGGTTTACTCAACCAAACCTGAATTGGATAAATAATAGATGAGTATGAAGTTAAGCAATTGGATGTCCTTTGTAGTGTTCTTAATCGGTGTGAATTCTGCTTGGGGTCAAATGGAAGAAGTTGGTCCAATAATGGGCAATCCTGATTTGCAAAGAAATGCGAAAACTGCCAAAGCCAGCAGCATCAGCCGCTTCGCTAAAGCAAACCCAGGAACCTTTGATAGCACATTTATCTACCTACAAGACACCATTTCATTGCCTCTTTTCGACGATTTCAGCTCCGATAAATTTCAATCCTACCCGAACGATTTTCTGTCGCCAGGTGTCACTTTCGATAAGAAATACCGAGTGCTCGATCTTGTAGATTCGCCAATTCCGCTGGGAGATGAATACACAACGCAAATAACTTATCGCCGTGTGTACACCATTTCTACATCCAGCTCCGAGGATTTTCCGTTCACGCCCACTTCACTAAAAGTTGGCAGTCTCGCAAACTATCCTGTCAATTATGCAACCACCGATTGTTATTCTCCATTCTATATCTACGATACTGTAGTGTCTCCAGGCGGATCTGATTTGTCATCCGACACGAATTGGATCGCTAACCCGAATATCTACCAAGATTCGGCAACGCAATTTTTTGCTCCTATAGTAGACCCAACCAAAATGTGGGTAGAGAAGGAAGCATACCACAATTACCGTTTTGCACGCTTTCCATGGTCGCTTGGCGTGGTTTCGTTTGATGGACTAGATGAATTTGGATACCCATACGATTTTGGTTCGGCAACAACCAATTACGCGGATCACCTCACCTCGAAACCAATCGACATGTCGGGTATTGGTGCAGCCGATTCAGTCTATTTTAGCTTTTTGTACCAAACGGAAGGTTTCGGAGATGTCCCCGAAGGTAGCGATTCACTTATTTTGGAATTCTACGCGAAAGACCTTCTGCAATGGATTCATGTTTGGAGCACCAATGGAAAGCCAAGCGGAGATTTTGAAGTGGGACATATCCGACTTGAAAACACTGAATTCTTCAAAAAAGGATTCCAATTTCGTTTCAAAAATTATGGCGGATTGTCGGGAAGTCTCGATCATTTCCACATCGATTATGTTCACTTGCGCACGCTCTCTGGCTACCAAGATACGCTCTTTAAAGACTACGGGATTGTATATCCTGTAAACACGCTTATCAAGGATTATACATCTGTGCCATGGGATCACTGGAAAAATAATTTCGCAGGAAAAATGTCGGATGCCGTGGAAGTGGTCGTTCGAAATGGAAGTAACATCTCCGAAAATAATCAGAATGGTTCTACAGAAATTCGATACGCGGGATTGCCTGAAGGAAATTTCACCTTGATCGCACAAACCTTATCTGGGGGCAATATCAATTATGACCCACGAACGGTTTACACGTCCTATCACGATTTTTCTGCTGGTTATCATTATGACGAAACAAAACCGGGTGTAAGTCAACGCTTCGATTTGATTACAAAAGCCTCTGCACAGTTCCCGAATTTCGCTCAAAACGACTCGACAGTCACGGAACAAGTATTCGAGAATTATTATGCATACGATGATGGTTCGGCAGAAAAAGCGTACGGTCCCAATGGTGCTCAAGCGCGCCTGGCAATCAAATACACGCCCTACGAGGCGGATTCCTTGATCGGAGTGAAAATTTGCTGGGTTCCTTCGGTAACGGATGTCTCCAACGAATTGTTTTTGGTAACCGTTTGGGGAGATAATGGTGGTCAACCGGGTGACACAATTTACCAGGATGGATTTTTCTTCCCACGTCAACCAAAGTACGAATTCGACAAGAATTTGTTTACGACGTATTATTTCCGAGACACGATGAAAGTGCACGTGGGCGGAACATTTTATATTGGTTGGAGGCAATTCGGTTCAGCGCGATTGAATGTTGGATTGGATGCAAACATCATTAACAACGACAAAACATTTTACAGCCTAAACGGTGAGGCAACGTGGATTCAATCTACCATTCCCGGCTCTGTGATGATTCGTCCTGTTTTCTCTACCGGAATGGATGTTTCATTGGGTGTACATGACATCGTCAAAGAAAAGCCAAGCGTGATTGCATATCCAAATCCTACGACTGGAATGGTGACAATCAATGTGGATCGAGCAATATACAATGGAGTAGAGGTATACGATTTACAGGGAAGATTGATCACTAAAACAGACTCCGACCAAGTAGACCTTTCGCCAAATCCCGATGGCGTGTATTTCTTCAAACTGAATGGAATAGGAGAGATCATCAAAGTAATTAAGCGATAATGAACGAAGAAATAGATGAGGAATTAGATTTGGAGGATGACGAGGATGTAAGTCCCGAACTCTACGAACATCATCGCATAAAAGTAGATCCTGGGCAGGAATTCCTCCGGATCGATAAATTTTTAATGGACCGACTTCCGAATTCTACTCGGAGTAAAATTCAAGATGCAGCCAAAAACGGAAGTGTCCTCGTAAATGGCTTAGCTGTTAAGCAAAATTATAAGATCAAGCCAAACGACGACATCTCCATTGTGATGCCGTTTCCAGTGCGCGATATCGAACTTGTTCCAGAAGATATTCCAATCGAAATTGTGTACGAAGACGAAGAGTTGGTGGTGGTCAACAAGCCATCAAACATGGTCGTGCACCCTGGCTACGGAAATTATACGGGTACTTTGCTCAACGCATTGGCATTCCACTTTGAGAACCTTCCGAGCATGCCCGAAAGTTATTATGGTCGCCCAGGACTCGTTCATCGTTTGGACAAACACACAACAGGATTGGTAGTAATTGCTAAAACTGAGCATGCATTAACTCATTTGGCAAAACAATTTTTCGATCGCACCACCGAACGCCGCTATTGGGCAATCGTATGGGGAGATGTGAAAGAGGACGGAACAGTAACTGGAAATCTTGGTCGATCATTAAAAAACAGAAAAATAGTAACCGTTTTTCCGGATGGCGACTTGGGGAAACATGCCGTTACACACTATAAGGTAATCCAACGATTTGGATATGTGACTTTAGTCGAATGTAAATTGGAAACAGGACGTACGCACCAAATTCGCGTCCACATGAAGTATATCGGACACCCATTGTTTGGGGATTTGGAATATGGAGGAGATAAAATTCTGAAGGGAACAACGAACTCAAAGTACAAGAAATTTATCGACAACTGTTTCGGATTGATCGATGGACAGGCACTTCACGCAAAAACGTTGGGCTTTCAACATCCGACTAAAGACGAGTATATCCAACTGAATTCTGACCTGCCTCCAGGCTACCAAGGCATCCTAGATAAATGGATGAAATACACCGGAAATGAGAATGAATAGGAAGGAATCCAAGACGAACTGTTAAATAACTTCGTTGGTCGTGATAAAAATTACTTTTTTATATTACTTTTACCTGATAATGCTCCCAACGCTTAACCTAAGGGACGTTTAATTGTTAATGAATTCACTACTTGAAAAGAAGAGTTTATGAAAATTAAAGTTGTACTAACATTCCTCCTACTGTGTGTTTCTGCACTAGGTTTTGCACAAAACAAATACATTTTGAAGGCAAATGAAGCCTACGCCAGGGAAAACTATTATGATGCTGCAGAGCCTTGTAAAACGGCGTACACGAAGCTCACAAGTAAGGGAAAATCTGCTTTTGAGAAAAAAGCCGATATGGCCTTTAAGGCTGGAGAGTGTTATCGACATACGGAGCGATATAGAGATGCCAATGAATGGTACGACCGTGCAATTCTGTTGGAGCATCAGAAAGTCAATCCAATTGTCTATCTCTTTAATGGCGACATGTTGCTGAGAATGCGTGAATACGATAAGGCAAAAGCAAACTACGAAAAATACCAAGCACTCGTTCCAGAAGATGGACGCGGTCTTGCAGGGATCGAATCCTGTGAAAAAAATAAAGAGTTTATTGCCGAAAAGAAACCGTATGTGATCGCCAACCAAGTATCGATCAACAAACCAGAGTTTGACATGTCGTGCGTATTTGGTGACAGAAAAGAGACGAAATTATACTTCGGATCGTCACGTGCAGGAGCTACAGGTAAAGGGAAAAATCCTCGATCTGGTGAAGCATACATGGATTTGTGGATTTCGGAACTCGATAAAAAATTAAATTGGACAGAGCCTTACCTCGTGAAAGGTGAAGGAATCAATACAGAAGACGACGAGGGAACTTTATGTTTCGATGATCGTGGCAAAACAATGTTCTTTACACGTTGCCCGAACGAGAAAAAAATGAACTTAGGTTGCGATATATGGATGTCCGAAATCAAAGGAAAAGACGAGTGGAAAGAGCCAACTAAATTGGTCTTGAAATCACACGATTCTATTTCTGTTGGTCACCCGTGTACATACGACGGTAAATTCTTAATTTTCGCATCGGATATGTCAGGTGGATTTGGAGGACGCGATTTGTGGTACACGTCTTACGATCGAAAAACTGATTCGTGGGCAACTCCAAAAAACATGGGGCCAGAAATCAATACTCAAGGAAATGAGTTGTTCCCAACATTTGCTCTGAACGGCGATCTATTGTATTCGTCTGACGGGAAACCAGGTTTGGGTGGATTGGATATCTACCGGGCAAAGAAGGTCGGAGAAGAAAATAAATGGGAAAATCCAACAAATATCGGTGCGCCAATCAATGGTGAGAATAACGACTACTCAATGGTCGAAAAAGATGACCGTTTTGGGTATTTCACTTCTGAAAGGAAAGGACCGAATGGTGAAAATTCACCTGATATCTATTCGTATGAGCAACCTCCTTACTTATACGACTTGAAGGTGATTGTTGCCGATTTGAGTACAAAAAACACCTACATCGAAGGAGTTACAGTAACCGTTACTGGTCCTGAAGGTCCTTGGACAGGACTCACGGATGAATTTGGTTCCGTTTTCTGGGATAAAAAACCAGCGGGTGATTACTACATCAAAGAAAACAGCGACTACTCGATAAAAATTGCGAAAGACGGTTACTACGAAGACACAAAAGGTGCATCGTTCACAACTGTTGGCGTAAACTACGATCAACACTTCCTCATCGAAATGGGCTTGTTCCCAAAACGACCAATTCGTTTGCCTGAGGTACGTTACGTATTGAACGAATGGACTTTCATCAACGACTCTACGTGTATGTCTAAAGATTCACTTGAGTTCGTATTCGATCTATTGAAAGCGCGTCCAGAATTATTACTTGAGTTGAGTTCGCACACGGATTCACGCGGATCGGATGTAAAAAATCAAACGCTTTCTGAAAACAGAGCACGTGCTTGTTACAAGTACCTAGTAGAAGAAAGAGGTGTTGATCCACGTCGGATAGTTCCTGTTGGAAAAGGTGAGGGACAGCCGAGAACAGTATATTTGAAGGATGGGATTTATCATGCGGCACCAACGGCAGGAGCAGAAGAGGTTGTGTTAACAGAAGCATACATCAACAAGTTTAAATCTTCCGATAAAGTTAAATACGAAATGCTTCACACCATGAACCGTAGAACAGAGGGTGCCGTACTTTCGTTAGATTTCGATTCGGCAACTGCGGCTGAGGCGAATCCAGTATATAAAGTTTATCTTGCTTACTAAGAAAAAAATTCGAAAATAATTTTCAAAAGGCGTTCATTATGAACGCCTTTTTTCGTAACTTAAGGTAAGTAAACCTAACTTACACTATCGTTATGAACGAAGATTATTTACAACGAATCTGGAGTCAATCCAGAATTCCAAGCCCAAAACTCCGCCTGGCTGATGGAACTCCTCTTGTGATCAAACACCCCGGGAATCACAATACAGCGCATAGCGGACCTGATTTCAAAGAGGCCTGTGTACTGTTTGATGAACTCGAATTTCATGGTGCTATAGAAATCCACGTAAACGGCTCCGATTGGTACAAGCACAAACACCACGAAGATGAAGCCTACAATAACGTTATTCTACACGTAGTGTACAACAACGATCTTCAGATTATTCAAAATGGATTTTCGGTGCCTACCTTGGAGTTAAAAGACTTCATCGACTTTAAGCATTTTCAGAAATCCTTCAAGCTCGCAAGGAACGAGCAATCCTTGCCATGTAAAACGTCCATGAATCAAATTGACACGATTTATTGGTCGTCAATGAAAACCAAAGCACTCATCCGAAAGTTCGATGATAAAATAGCGAATCGCCACCAAATGGATGCAGAGGAATTGATGTATCAACTTATCGCAGCTATTTTTGGAATGGGAATCAATAGCCCAGCGTTTCGTGAACTAGCAGAATCACTTCCGTGGAAATCACTCAAAAACCTGAGTGCAACCCGCAGAAAACAACTCATCCTCGCTACGAGCGGTTGTGCGCAAGGAGATTTCACGATGAAAACGGGGCAACAATTTCAGTGGCACTTCAAAGGCACGCGACCGGGGAATTTCCCATCGGTGCGCATTCCACAATTCGCACGTTTCGTGGCACTAGCCGATATGAGCGAACTCATCAAGATCGCAGAAAGCGAAGAACTAGTGCCAAAATTTATAGCGTATTGCGATAAATTAGCGGACAGTGCCGAGGACGAAATACTAAGTAAAACATTGCGCTATCAACTTTTCATCAATGCCTTTGCGCCCTATTTGTATTGGAAAGCGGAACAAACAAAAATGGAGCACTACCTCGAAAAAGCACTCGATCTGCTCGCAAGTTTACCGCCTGAAAGCAATACCATCCTCCACGATTGGAAAAAGAATGGATTAGGCGCACAAAACGCCTTCGATTCGCAAGGACTAATTGCATTAAATCGCTACTATTGTTCTCTGAAAAAATGCCTATCTTGCGAAGTAGGTCTAAAAGTGTTAAATCGATCAACGTGATACAGAAAATCATCTTCTTTTTTGAGATGAAATCCTTTGGGGTTTGCAAATGGTGGGCGCGAAAATTGGGCATTAGTACCTCGAAGGTACGCCTTGGATTTATTTATGCCTCCTTCATCGCACTTGGATCGCCATTGTTGATTTACCTCATTATGGCATGGATGCTCGAACACAAACATTATTTCAAACTTCAGCGCAAGCGAAGAAACACTATTTGGGAATTGTAAATGAATCTATTCAGGTCAAAATTATTTTCTCGGATCTACTACTTTGTTGGATTGTTGATTCTCATCGTGGCGGGTGGAACAATTGGATATGTCCTTATTGAAGGATGGCGAGTGATCGATGCTTTCTACATGACAATCATCACCGTTTCAACAGTTGGATTTCGAGAAGTTGGTGAATTATCCACGGAAGGAAAGATGTTTACCGCATTTCTGATCGTGTCAAGTTTCGGTAGTTTCGCCTATGCCATCACCTCGATCACCACATTTGTAGTAGGCGGACAGTATAAAAAGCATCTAAGAGAGCACAAAATGACACAGCAATTAAAAAAGATGAAGGACCACGTGATTATTTGTGGCTACGGAAGGGTAGGTAAACAAGTGGCGGCCGATTTGCGTTCAAATGGAATCGAATTCGTAATTGTAGAGCTCGATGAACACCTGATTGCTCACCAAGAGGACGAAACGAATTTTCTCGCTGGCGATAGCACCGATGACGAAATATTGATCCGCGCATCCGTTTCATCGGCCAAGGCAGTAATTACCTGTTTGCCCAAAGACGCAGACAATCTATATGTCGTGTTATCCGCGCGCCAATTGAGTAAAACCATCATCATCGTAAGCCGTGCATCCACCCCGTCGTCGGTCTCTAAATTGAAATTTGCGGGTGCCAATAACGTCATCATGCCCGATGCTGTAGGCGGTTCGCACATGGCATCACTCATAGCAAATCCTGACGTGATGGAGTTTTTGGACAGTATCCGAGTGAGTGGATACATGGAAACAAACGTGGAATCGATTGCATACAATGAACTACCGGCTGAATTGCGCGATAAAACCGTCGGAGAATTGGAGTCTCGACCGATTACTGGTGCAACGATTGTAGGGTTCAAAGGTGCAGATGGAAACTACATCATCAACCCAAACATGGACATCATCGTTGAGCCAGGATCGAAATTATTCGTTCTGGGAAACACACGTCAAATCAGAAAACTCATCAAACATTTCCAACTCAACAGAGAATGAAAGTATTAATTACCGGTTCTAATGGGCTGCTCGGACAAAAGCTCGTGGATTACTGTCTTGCCAAAGATTGCGCATTCGTTCCTACATCAAAGGGCGAAAATAGAAACTCAATCTGTCCACAAGAGATCTACCGAGAAATGGACATCACCAATCAAGCAGAAGTATTAAGAGTGATTTCTGAGGAGATGCCAACCCATGTAATTCATACTGCAGCTATGACGAATGTTGATCAATGCGAACTCAACCCTGCTGAGTGTGAATTGATCAATGTTACTGCTACGCGATACCTCGTGCGTGCGTGCAATCACGTCGGAGCACATTTCCAACTCCTTTCAACCGATTTCGTCTTCGATGGCGAAAAAGGAAACTACTCTGAAGAAGATGAAATGAATCCGCTCAGCGTGTACGCTAAATCGAAAGTGGATGGCGAGGCAATTGTAGAACAGGAATCGACCACTGCAACTTCCATCGTTCGCACGATCATTGTATACGGAAATGCCGAAAACTTATCGAAATCCAACATCATTGCTTGGGCAAAATCGGCACTCGAAAAAGGCGATCCACTTACAATTGTAGACGATCAGTTTCGCGCGCCTACGTGGGCAGAAGATTTGGCCGCAGGTTGCATGGGCGTATTTGAGCACAATCAAACTGGAATTTTCCATGTTTCGGGTCCCGAAACGATGTCCATTTTTGAATTGGTCGTCCGCATTGGGAAGCATTTCAAACTCAACACAAATCAGGTGAGTAAGATAACCAGCTCAACACTCAATCAAGCAGCATCACGCCCTCCAAAGACGGGATTCAACCTCAACAAAGCTTATTCAAAAATTAATTACAAACCCCATACGCTCGAAGAAACTCTGGCAGTTTTGTATCCAAATTAAGTAAATTAACTTAGTGCTCTGCGAATTATTGAAAGTGAAGAATATTATTATCTTTGCTTACATGGAACTTCTACAAACCCGCCTGGACTCAAACTATATACTATGAAATATTTAATTGCTGTTATTTCTACCCTTTTACCCTTTATTCAGTTTGCACAAGATAAAGGTCTTGATCAAAAAATCGATGAAGGATTTGGTTGGGCGACAGGCTGGTTTGTAAGCGGAATTTTTCAGGTAATTCCATTCACCGATTCTATTCAGGTTCCATGGGTACTTATCGTTCTTGTGGTT
>CALFOS010000296.1 GCA_937919725.1 uncultured Fluviicola sp.
GTAGAATAATTCAAGTTATGAATTTGATTCAATTGCTTGTCAAACTCTAAGAGGAAATGACTTGTTACACTCATTCGAATAATAGTGGGGATTAAAACTCAATATCCAAATTAAACGCCGTCTTCAAGGTGTGTAAATTCGGGTTCTTTCGAGCGAGAGCGGCAAATTTATCTTTCCCAGTTTGGAATTTCACCTCTTCGTCTGGATTGTTCGTAATCTCCAATTTGACCTCAATGCTATAATTGCGAAGCTCTTTCCGAAGGTATTCTAACAACTCAGAAATCCGCAAACGAATCGTGTCGATTTGAACTTCGTTGTCTACTTGGAGCAAGAATAAATGATCGGGTTTTTGGATTGGATCTCTTTTGATGAGTGCGTTGTAATATGTTTTGTCGCCTTTTTCTTTGAGAATATGTGCAAATCGTCGCCACGCCATCTTGAAATCGTCGATATGGTAATCGTTGTTCGGCATGTTGCTCAAATCCATCGGTGCGCCTTCCTCTCCCTCCTTTTTCGGAGTCATCATTTTGTTGATGGAAAGGGTAGACGCGTATTTTTTATTGCCACTCGGCGCTGTTAACACCTTTGGTTGTGGCGGCCGATCGAATACTTTAGCAATCGGTTCCTTCGCCGCGGGTTTCGTCACACTCGGCTTTGGGGCTTTGTCGCGCAAATCTTGATTCGGGAAGGGAATGATGTTAACTGGATCCGTTAGGAGTTTTTTTTTTCCTGCTCCCGATTGATGGAACACAATTGCATTAAGGCCATTTCGACGAGCAATCGTTGGTTTTTTGACACTTTGTAATCTACATCGGCTTTACTGAGAACACCCAATGCACGCAACAAATGTGCAGTATCAATTTCTTTGGATTGAGCAATGTACTTTTCTTGAATTGCTTCACTCACTTCCAACAAACTCGCTGTACGAGCGTCCTTGCACACCAACAAATTTCGGTAGTGATTCGCCAATCCAACGATAAAGTTGTGTCCATCAAATCCTTTTTCGATGATGTCGTTGAACAACAAGAGCGATGCAGGAATGTCTTCTTTTTGAGCGCACTCCAAGATTCGGAAATAGTAGTCGTAATCGAGAATATTGAGGTTGTCGATCACATCTTGATACGTAATCGAATTTCCTGAGAAGGTAACAATTTGATCAAAAATAGACAAGGCATCTCTCAACGCTCCGTCGGCTTTTTGGGCGATGACATGTAATGCGTCACTTTCCGCGGCAATCGACTCGTTTTGAGCAATGCGCATCAAATGATCGGTGATGTCTTTGACTTTTATTCGGTTGAAGTCGAAAATTTGGCAACGCGATAAAATCGTTGGGATAATCTTGTGTTTTTCTGTTGTAGCTAGGATAAAAATCGCGTGCCTTGGCGGTTCCTCTAAAGTTTTTAGAAAAGCGTTGAATGCTGCCGGTGAGAGCATGTGAACCTCATCGATGATGTACACTTTGTAGTCTCCCAATTGCGGTGCGACCCGAACTTGGTCAATCAAATTCCGAATATCATCCACCGAGTTGTTCGATGCTGCATCCAATTCGTAGACGTTGAGGGAGTTGCCTGTGTTGAACGATTCACACGAATCGCACGTGTCACACGCCTCCATTTTCTCAGTACGATTGAAACAATTGATCGTTTTCGCTAGAATTCGCGCTGTCGATGTTTTACCCACTCCACGGGATCCGCAGAACAAATAAGCCTGTGCCAAATGATCATTTTTGATCGCGTTTTTCAAGGTCGATGTGATGGACTGTTGTCCTACAACCGTGTCAAAAGTTTGGGGTCTATATTTTCGTGCGGATACGACAAAATCGCTCATGAATACAAATATAATTGAATTTCGCCCGAAGTGGGCACGGTGTTGATAACTCGGCGCGTTTCTTGAAAATTAGCGTCGCGTCGCAATCGAAAGAAGCGCTCGTTCGAGGACGTTCATAGTGCAATTCCTTCGGGTTTAACACAACGTCTGTCTTCGTCGAGTTCGGCTACTTACTTCAAAACGTTTCCGTACAAAATCGTTCGGGCTTCAATTTTCACGTGATCGACAAAAAACCAATTGACTGGGTTCACCGCTTCAGCGTTTCTCTTCCAGCATTTCGAATCGTCCGCAGCACGCAACGGCGCTCACCAACGTCCTTCGCTTGCCTGCAAAATATCGCTTGAATCGTTCCGGATGAATCCTTCTTCCGATCCAAAGCCATCTCCCTAAACAATCGGCCAAGTGACTTTAAACGTAAGCGAATCATTTTCCAAATACAGACGCACGTTTTTATATTTTTTCTTATCCTTAAGGTCCTAGACGAAGTAAAATAGTACATATGAAAAAGAAAATAGTTACGCTCTCGGCAATCGGAGTTTTGTTTTTATCGTGTTCCACACCTTCAGAAGATTATGCGGTGGCAGCAAAAGAATTGTGCAAGTGCATGGAGGAAAATGGTAATGAAGGAAGCTTCGATCCGCTGGTGAAAGTGAATCTTGGTGCTTGCCTGCTTGATGCCCAGGTAGATTTAAAAGATCCAAAAATGCTCAAAGCTGTTGAAGCCGAATGCCCTGAAATTAAAGGGGGATTTGAAGAATTTATCAATGGTATGCGATGAAAATGCTGCTATTTTTGAAATTCGTTCAAATTTCAATCAACATTGCTAATTTTCACGAATGCGCGAAGAAAATCAACATAAAATTTTAGCCAAAACGGGCGCTCAATCCATTGAGAAAATTGACGTGATTCAGGCACTCTGGAGCGGTTACGGTGAGATTTTTCGAATTCATTTAATCGGAGCTCATTTTCCATCGGTCATATTGAAAAACATCGTTCAACCTGTACTTTCGAATCATCCGAGAGGGTGGGATACCGACATTTCCAACGCACGCAAAATTAAATCCTACGAAGTAGAAACGAATTGGTACATCAATTACAGCGAGAAATGTGATGAGCATTGCCGCATTCCGAAATTCATTCATTTTTGGCAAGATGACGGGGAAAGTTTCATTTTGTTAGAGGATTTGAATACTTCGGGTTTTCCTAAACGTAAATCAAACTTGTCGATGGATGAAATAATGGGATGTTTGAAGTGGCTTGCGAATTTCCACGCTACTTTTTTATCTACTCAACCAACTAATTTGTGGGAAATTGGAACGTACTGGCACCTTGATACGCGACCTGATGAATTCAGTCAAATGACGGACGGTCCCCTGAAACGTGGAGCACACAAATTAAATACTAAACTGAATAATTGTAAGTTTTTCACACTAGTTCACGGTGATGCGAAAGTGGCGAACTTCTGTTTTGGTGAATCTCCAGAAGACATTGCTGCCGTCGATTTTCAGTATGTTGGAGGTGGATGTGGCATGAAGGATGTGGCGTATTTTCTAGGAAGCGTTCTGGATGAAAACGAGCTTCAAATGCGAGAAAGTGAACTGTTAACGTGCTATTTTTCTTACCTAAGAGAAGCACTCAGAAGAAAAGGAAGCACTTCTGAATTCAGTTCGATTGAAGCGGAATGGCGCAGACTTTATCCGATTGCATGGGCTGACTTTACGCGATTTCTATTGGGATGGATGCCAACGCATCGGAAATTGAATCTATACAGTGAGAAAATGGTTCGAATGGCGTTGGGATCACATTGAAAATGATTCAATGCATTGATGTCGAGTTATTATAATAAATCACTCCTTTCAATGAAGAATTAATTTTATACGTTAAACTTGATTCAT
>CALFOS010000297.1 GCA_937919725.1 uncultured Fluviicola sp.
GATTACATTCGGCCTTACATTGATGAATATTTCACTGATAACTACGGAACGGTTGTAGGCGTGGTCAATCCGAAAGCGAAATACAAAGTTGTGATTGAAGCGCACGCCGACGAAATTTCTTGGTTCGTTCATTACATCAACAAAGAAGGATTTATTTATGTCCGCCGAAATGGAGGTTCTGATCACATGATTGCACCATCGAAACGTGTTAACATTCACACAGATAAAGGAATTGTGAAAGCAATTTTTGGCTGGCCGGCCATTCACACCCGACAAACGAAAGATCCTGTTCCAAGCATGGACAATATTTTCTTGGATTGTGGATGCTCAAACAAGGAGGAAGTCGAGAAGATGGGCATTCATGTTGGATGTGTTGTCACCTTTGAAGATGAATTCATCGTACTCAACAAAAATCGCTATTGTGGTCGAGCACTTGATAACCGTATAGGAGGATTTATGATCGCCGAAGTGGCTCGAATTTTGAAAAATGACAAGATAGAATTGCCCTTTGCTTTGTACATTGTGAATTCTGTTCAGGAAGAAATCGGACTCAGAGGCGCTCAAATGATCGCTCAAAAAATCAAGCCAGACGTTGCCATAATCACCGATGTATGCCACGACACGAATACACCATTGATCGACAAAATCGCGCAAGGTGATCTAAAATCGGGGGACGGTCCAGTTTTAACATACGGTCCAGCTGTCCAAAACAATCTCTTGAAATTGGTGATCAAGGCAGCCAACGAAAACAAGATTCCCTTCCAACGTGCTGCAGCTTCGCGCGCAACAGGTACCGATACTGATGCATTCGCCTATTCGAACGAAGGAGTGCCAAGTTGCTTGATTTCGCTACCCTTACGCTACATGCACACAACGGTGGAGATGTGCCGAAAAGAAGATGTGGAGAACACCATTCGATTGATGGTACATTCGCTTCAGAAATTGAAAAACAACCAAGATTTCCGATATTTTAAATAATAAGAGTTCAATAATATGAACAAGTTCGGAAAATAATCGTGCGGATTTCAGGCAATTACTAGTATCTTTAGATCGGACTTTATACTAATAAACTATGAAAAAAATTACTCTAATTCTCTCTACCGCATTTCTCGCGTTTGGAGTTCAAGCTCAAATTATGAGCGAAGATTTTGAATCTTACAGCCCAGGTGACTACATGGGGGTAGTATCTCCTACCTACTGGACAACATGGTCTGGCACAACTGGTGGGGCTGAAGATGCTCAAGTAACAAACGCTCAGGCAAACTCAGGAACGCAGTCGATCCGCCTTGTTTCGAACGCGACAGGTGGTGGACCACAAGACGTGGTACTCGATTTTGGTCAACAATATTCGACTGGAATTTTCACCTACGAATCTGCAATGTATGTAGTGACTGGGAAAACTGCTTATTTCAATTTCCAAGCAACGCCTGTAATCGGTACAACATGGGCACTCAACGTAAATGCAGCGGCTGGTTCACTTAACATTGATGATGGTATTACTGCAAATTTGGCCGTAGGTTCATACACTCCTGGTACATGGTTCAATCTTAAAATTGAGGCGAACTTAACCTTGAATATTTGGAAAGCATACATCAATGGAACGCAATTTGGAACATGGACAAATGGTGTAAACACGATCGCTTCTATCGACCTTTTCCCTTTGCAAGGAAGTGATTTTTACGTAGATGACGTGATGTTCGATCACCAAACGTTTACGCTTCCAAATAATAATGCAGCCGTTTCTGGAATCAATGTAGGTGGTAATATTGTTGGAAATAATCCATATCCAACGGTGACAGTTGTGAACGCTGGAGCAAACGCGATTACTTCTTTCGACGTAACAATCGACTACAATGGTTCTCAATATGTACAAAACGTAACAGGACAAAACATCAGTTCTACTAATTCGTATGATGCTGTTTACACAACGGCGTTGCCATTGATAGCAGGAAGTTTACCTGTAACGGCAACTGTTTCAAATATGAACGGAGCTGGAGTTGATGATGATCCAGCTGACGACGCGATTACAGTTACAATTAATCCAGTTGTTCCTGCAGCAGGTAAAATGGTAGTAGGTGAAGAGGCAACGGGTACTTGGT
Source organism: uncultured Fluviicola sp. (assembly GCA_937919725.1). Classification (GTDB taxonomy): domain Bacteria; phylum Bacteroidota; class Bacteroidia; order Flavobacteriales_D; family Crocinitomicaceae; genus UBA4466. Next base: position 2,100 of record CALFOS010000297.1, read on the forward strand.
GCCAATGGTGTCCGCGTGGGGCTGTTTTCATGGACCGTTTCGAACAAGATTTTGGACCGTTTTGGGCTGGAATAGCTGTTCATAACGGAGATCCAATGACAGACGCACCGTACGACACAGGAATCGGCGCATTGATTGGCGGTTACCCAAGCGCGTTAGTGGATCGTGGAGCAGATGTCGATCCTTCAGCAATGACAAACGATTTCTACGCACGTTTACAAACGGCTCCGGTTGCATTTATCTCCACTACGTCGACTTGGAATGCTATAACGAGAGATTTAGTAGTAACCGTAACAGCTGACTTTCAATCTGCGGCGACAAGTAGCTACAAATTAGCGGTTGTTTTGACAGAAGATGACGTTACAGGTACAGGATCTGGATACAATCAATCGAATGCATACGCAGGAGGTGGAAATGGTGTGATGGGAGGATATGAAGCACTTCCTTCATCAGTTCCGGCTGCAATAATGGTATACGATCACGTAGCACGTGGAATCATGCCTTCATTTGGTGGTGATCCAACGAGCTTCCCAGCAACGGTGAACGCAGGTGATGTTCACTCAAAAACGTACACATTTAACCTTGACGCTTCTTGGGATGAACAACAAATAAACATTATCGGAATGATGATGAGCCCGAATGGTCGAATTGATAACGCAAGCAAATCTGGAATTGAAGCATTAAATGCGATCACCGATTTGGAGCAAAACTTCAAAGGTTTTGGGATTTATCCAAATCCAGCGTCATCGTATGCAATCGTTGAAATTCAATTGGAGTCAACTTCGGATGTTCACTTACGTCTGATTGATATGTCTGGAAAAGAGATCGCTGCACGAAATTATGGTGCGCTTGAAACTTCTTCAACTATTCAATTGAATACTGCGGATTTGAATGGAGGTGTTTATTTGGTCGAATTGACTGTAAATGGACAACGCATGACAAAACGTTTGGTGATTGAATAAGATTTTTTATTGATCCGTGAAAAAGGGTGACTCGTTTTATGCGACTCACCCTTTTTTTATTCACTATTTTTGTGCCATGAAATGGATTGGAGAACGCATTAGTTTTGTTGAGGATCAAACTAAATTGACTGTTGTCATTTACCCTGAAAGTGGTGGTTGGGTAAAATCAGTAATGGGCGCGTGGTTCGCCATGTGGATGATGATTGGCATCAGTTTGACGATCTATTATTTCACAACACCTTTGGAGCAAAACCTAAAAATTGCACTCTACGTGTTCATGGCATTTTGGGCGTACTATGCCGTTCGGGTGGGTCGTTCGTTCTTCTGGATTTTGTGGGGAAAGGAATTAATCAAGATTGATGAGGCGAAGTTCATTCACAAACGATCGGTGAAATCGTATGGTAAGGCGCGTCATTATCTTATCGGAAACATCTCGAAAATACGCATGTACGAGCTGAAAGAAGGCTCGTTTCAATCCATTTGGGAGGCATCGCCGTGGGTGAAAGGTGGCGAGCGCTTGGAATTCGATTACTTGGGTAAAGTAGTGCGTTTTGGACGCAAAGTGTCGGAGAAAGATGGAAAAATCCTCTTCAAATTGTTAGCGAAGCGAATGGAAAAGAATGTGCGCAAGATGAACTAACAAGATCTAGTTTAATTTCTTCTCCATCAAAAAATGCTGCAACACATCAAAAAGGAGATAACTCTTTTCTACAAGTGTGTAATTTAATTTCAGGTAGAAATCAACTGCGTAATCGCGTGCGTGCAAGATCATTTGTTCGTCACCTCGATCTTTTGCCGCATTTTCAACAGCTGTCATAATTATTTTCCCATAGCCTTTCCCTTGAACAGTGCTTTCCACAGCCACAAATCGAACTTGTGCAATTTTTTCTGCGGATTGATCCAAACGTGCGATCGCTTTTAGAATTCTATCTTCGTACAAGGCAAAGTGCACTCCTGTGGAATCGCCTTCGTTTTTTTCAGATCCCAAAGGCTGATGAAGCGGCGCGCGCAAAACTCGATAGCGCAATTCGTAGTAATTATTCCACTCCAATTCTGTGGATGGCTCTCGAACTTCTACTTTCATTTGAACACAACTGAGGTGATGCGCTTGGTTGGAACGCCTGAAATTTCCTCTGCGCGAATGAGTGCTTGAGCCGCTTCAGATTTGAATACTTCTTCCAAATTTTTGACCTTTCCTGCTGGAACGTGCAAGGCTTGAAGTTTGCTCAACAATGATGGCTCATCGTGCAAAACAACTCGATTTCCGATCAATTGGTGCAAGGAAGCGCGATGAATCACGCGTGCTTGGTTGGATGCGTAACGTTCGTCTTCAGCAAGTTCATCGAGTTCGAGAACGGCACATAATTTCGCAAAATGTTCGTCCGACCCTATCGCAAAGGTGATCGTTGAGCCATCTTTTGTGGTGAAAAGTTCTCCATAGGGCGCAATATTCGGGTGTAAACTTCCAATTCGTTCTGGAACTTGCTGCGTCATTAAGTAATTTGAAGATTGATTGACCAAACTGCTGACGGCCGCATCGTATAGGGAAACGCTCAATGATTGTCCTACGCCTGTTTTTTCACGTTGATAAAGAGCCAGGAGAATTCCTTCTTTCAAATGATGAGCTGCCATCACGTCGATCATCGCAACTGGAATTTTTATCGGCCCACTTTCTGGTGTACCATTCATTGACATGAAACCAGATTCCGCTTGCAGGATCAAATCATAAGCAACACGGTCACTTTCGGCTCCGTAACCGTTTATTTTTCCAATAATCAAGCGTGGATTGAGTGCAAAAAGCACGTCATCTTCAATCCCAAATTTCTCCGCATCGCCTAATTTGAAATTGGTGATCAAAATATCGGAATTGCCTGTGTAATCTTTGAAAGTGGCTAAGTCGACAGGATTTTTCAAATCCAAGGCAACATATTTCTTGAGATAATTGATGCTCGAAAAATAGGCCGAAATGGGTGAATCATGATCCTCCGAGGGCAATTTCCAACTGCGCGTCACGTCTGGATGCTTCGGATGTTCAATTTTGATGACTTCAGCACCCAATTCAGCGAAAAATGTTCCAACCGATGGACCTGCCAAAACCGTGCTCGCATCAATTACTCGAATTCCTTTCAATGTTTCGTTCATTTCAATCGTTCTCCAATTCCCATTCAACGTACGCTGTTACTTGCCGACTTTTCGTCTCATCGAGTTGTGCTTTTTTGACCATACGTGGCAAAATATTCGACCATTGTTCGGAAGTAAAATCTTCCACTTTTTTCTGATCGTGACAACGAGTACAATCGCGCATGTAGATCACTTTTCCTTCACCAATATCGGCTTTCATCATTCCTTCGGGATCGGTTGGTGTTATTTCGGAAG
>CALFOS010000298.1 GCA_937919725.1 uncultured Fluviicola sp.
ACAAGTACTAAATTAAAATAACGTAATTCATTAATACCGGCAAGACCGAGTGCATAAAGAGCGAGAAAAAATATTCCGATTGCAATAAACATCTTAACTCCGTATTCAATACTCTTTGATTTAAACATATAAGTTGCGCTTTTTCTTATAATATAAGGAAAACAAATCGCTAAATCACGTTATAGTCGATTAATCCATGATTCAGTGAACTCGCAAACCTCGTGAACATCCATTTGGATTGTCTGTGAATTTCAATTAAATCATTAACTTCGCGCTATCAATTTTTGGAAATTATGAGTTACGATATTATAGTATTAGGAAGTGGACCTGGTGGATATGTTGCCGCGATTCGCGCATCACAATTGGGATTGAAAACTGCGATTGTAGAACGCGAGGAGCTTGGTGGAATCTGCCTCAACTGGGGATGTATCCCAACGAAAGCATTGTTGAAAAGCGCGAATGTATTTGAATATTTAATGCATGCGAGTGATTACGGAATTACGGTGAAGGGGGGTGAAGCTGACTTCGGCGCAATGGTAAGTCGCAGTCGCGGAGTTGCTGACGGAATGAGCAAAGGAATCCAATTCTTGATGAAAAAGAATAAAATCGATGTAATAGCTGGTACTGGAACATTAAAAGCAGGAAAGAAAGTTTCTGTTGTTGATGCTGACGGAAAAGCGACAGAATACGCTGCCGATAAAGGAATTATCATTTCAACGGGCGCGCGTTCACGTGTATTGCCAAATCTTCCACAAGATGGAAAGAAAGTAATCGGTTACCGTGAGGCGATGACTTTGGATAAACTTCCGAAGAAAATGGTGGTTGTTGGGTCAGGAGCGATTGGTGTTGAGTTCGCATATTTCTACAACGCAATTGGAACAGAAGTAACGATCGTTGAATACATGCCGAACATTGTGCCGATTGAGGATGTCGAAGTATCTAAGCAATTAGAGAAGTCGTTTAAGAAAGCTGGAATCACCATCATGACGGGATCGTCGGTGGAGTCGGTTGACACGAAAGGAAGCGGATGTAAAGTGAAAGTAAAAACGGCGAAAGGTGAAGAAACAATCGAATGCGATGTGGTTCTTTCGGCAGTTGGAATTGCAGCGAATATTGAGAATATAGGATTGGAAGATTTGGGAATTGTGACAGATCACGGTCGCATTTTGGTGAACGATTATTACCAAACCAACATGCCAGGTTATTACGCAATCGGTGATGTGATCCCAGGACCAGCTTTGGCTCACGTAGCTTCTGCAGAAGGAATTATTTGTGTAGAGAAAATCGCTGGTCAAAATCCAGATGTATTGGATTACGGAAATATCCCAGGGTGTACGTATTCTTCACCAGAAATTGCATCAGTTGGTATGACGGAAGCGGCGGCAAAAGAAGCTGGAATCGAAATTAAAATCGGTAAATTCCCATTCTCTGCATCAGGGAAAGCAAGTGCTGCTGGCGCGAAGGACGGATTTGTGAAATTGATTTTCGATGCGAAATATGGTGAGTTGCTTGGCGGTCATATGATCGGCGCAAACGTTACGGAGATGATCGCTGAGATTGTTGCTGTTCGTAAATTAGAAATCACGGGTCACGAATTGATCAAAACGGTTCACCCACACCCAACGATGTCGGAAGCGATTATGGAAGCAGCTGCGGCCGCTTACGGCGAGGTGATTCATTTGTAGATCTTCCGATGACGGAATGGATAGAAAAATTGAACGCTGGTCTTAGGATCGGCGTTTTTTTTTGTGGATGAAATGCACGATCACCAAGAGGAAACGAACAAGCTATAACACGTTAGGGATAGTAGAGGATTTACTCTGGCGATCACGATTCCGAACACTTTCGGAATTCGTGAATGTCAGAGAAAGGAACGGAAAGCCCGACCGCCTGTCTGTTTTCGGCAGGTGGTAACGCCCATGTTCAAAGTCAACAGCTTAGCTAAAAAAGAGTGAATTGATTAAAATTCTATCTTTATCCTAGATTGAAATTCAGTAACTCAAAAACACGATCTTGATTCGCCAAAAAATCTCTATCCTACTTCCCATTCACAATGCCGCGCCCTGGATTTCGGAAACGATTCGTTCGATCCAAGCGCAATCCTACACGGATTGGGAACTGATCTCGATCAACGATTTTTCGACGGACGATTCGGTGGAAATTTTACACGAAATTGTGAAGATTGATTCGAGGATTCACCTCATCCAAAACGAGAGAAAAGGAATCATTCCAGCTCTACAACTCGGACTTCAATTTGCCAGTGGAGATTTCCTTACGCGCATGGATGGGGACGACATCATGCCCGAACGCAGATTAGAGCAGATGATCACACACCTCAACTCGCTTCCGCCAAAATCGATTGTGACGGGAAAGGTTCGCTACTTTTCTGAGGTTGAAGTTTCGGATGGTTACAAAAAGTACGAGGCTTGGTTGAACGGGCGTGTGGACAAATCCGATTTTTTCGAGCACATTTACCGCGAATGTGTGGTGGCTTCGCCGAATTGGCTGGTGCGAACAACGGAAATGATAGAATCGGGTATCATCGATCAACTCAACTATCCTGAAGATTACGACATGGCGTTTCGGTGGATGAAAAACGGATTTTCGATTCACGGAATTGACGAAGTGACGCTTCTCTGGCGCGAACATCCACAGCGAACATCACGAAATTCGGAGGTGTATAACCAAGCTTCTTTTTTCGGATTGAAATTAAAGTGGTTTTGTGAACTTAACGCCACCGATTCAATCGCCGTTTTGGGTGCAGGAACGAAAGGTAAATTAGCTGCGCGATTTTTACTTGACCACAACATCGACTTCACGTGGCACGATTTGGACTGGAAAAACTACAACTCCCCGATTTTTGGAAAAGCGATCGAGGATTATTCGTTATTGAATTCGAAATTGGTGTTGATTGCGATTTACCCAGAAAAGAAAAAGCCCTTGCTCGCATTTTTGCACGAGAAGGGCTTTCGAATAGGTGAGAATGCGTGGTTCCTCTAAGTTTTATTTTGCTGCTTGTCCGATTCCGACTTTCACTCCAAAATTGAATACATAACGTCCACCCGTTGCAACTTCTTCGCGCCAAACATACGTCCAATTTGGATCAATGTATTGTTCTTGAATGTACGAATTTCTGATTTGCTGGTAACCGATTCCCATTCCTGTGTAAAAATCCATACAGAAGGTTTTCGACATCCACCACTGGTAACCGATATTCATCGCGAAATTGACGCGAACATCAGCGCCATCTGTTTCTTGAAGATTTCCTGAGGGGTCCGCGATTCCGTAATTCATCACTTTCACTTTCATCAATGGCGAAATATAAAATTTATCCAAAGCTTCCGTCTCATCGAGTGGATAATAACGATACGCCAATTCTGCGAAAACGCCCAATCTGCTTGTACGGTATGTGTTGCTTCCCCATGGATCAAAAATGTGCGATTGTACATCTCCCAAAGAAATATTGGAAATGGTGGGGCCTAAGGAAACCTCGAAACTACCGTTTTTAGACATTTGTCGCTCATACGAAAAGTTGATTTCACCCACAAACATTTGCGTTGGAGTGAATTTGATCGCTGAAATATTCTCGTTGTATTTGATCTCTTTGGCAGCACGACTATCACGACTTCTTTGTTCGATCACAACAATTTCGTTCTGCGCGATTCCCGAATTCACAAGAGCAAGTACTGCTACAATTGTCGATAAGATGATTTTCTTCATAAAATGTAGTTTAAGCTGATACAAGTATAACTAGTAATTGCTGATATTATTGCACAATTAACACATCTTTCTTCGAAAAAAGATGCGTATCGAATTCAAAGTCAATGCGTCCGAGTTGTACGCCCGCCCAACCAACTTGATTGATGAGCACTGTTTCGCCGTTGAGATTGAGTTCTTCGGTCGGTTTTTCCAAAAATGTGTGGGTATGTCCGCCGATGATTAGATGAATACCGCTCGTTTTTTGCGCGAGCACGCGATCTGAAATTTTGTTGAATTCATATTCGTATCCAAGATGTGAGAGACAAATGATTAAATCGCAGCCTTTTTTCTTGAGTTTTGCTGCACGATCGCTTGCAATTTCTATTGGGTCGAGGTACACCGTTTCTCCGAATTTCCCATTTGGAACCAAGCCTTTTAGTTCTACTCCGAGGCCAAAAATACCGATTTTCACGTTGCCCTTTTTGATAATCGTGAACTCTTCTGTTCGTCCTTCGATGGGTGTGTTCGAAAAATTGTAGTTGGAGCAAACGAAGGGGAAATCGGCAAATTCTTGTGCTTTCACGAATCCTTCCATTCCACCGTCGAAGTCGTGGTTGCCCATCGTTGCGGCATCATAACCCATCTCGCTCATTATTTTC
>CALFOS010000299.1 GCA_937919725.1 uncultured Fluviicola sp.
TAAATTATGACAGAAAATTTGTCAAAATTCAATGATATGAGAGTTATACCCATCGTTCTTTCATTGGTTCTTTCGGCTAGTGCGTTTTCTCAGGAAACACGAAATCTTATCAAGTTCGAATATAAATTCATCAAAGATTTGTGGAAACCATTTAGTGAACAAGGCGCGATATATAACGATAGCAACGGCACTATTTCTAGTAGTTCAAAGAGTATGAATCTTCATACAACTATCATCTCTAAACCCAAATGGAACGTTAATGTTGGCTTAGCGTTCAAAAAAATAAATTTCAAGATTGAAGATAGGATACACTACTGGAATTATACACGCAGTGTTGTATCGGTTGGTCAGCTTTATACGGATACTAATTATCGCGTGTTTAACGATCCTGCAGATTTTAATGCGACATCTACGAGTGTAGGAGTTCTTATTGAAGTAAACTATGAGGTGTTCCGAACAGATGTACTGATCGGCAATGCTGGCATTGATCTAGAAATATATGGGTACGAAAAGTATATTGCATGTTACTCATCTGATGATTTCACTGTAAATGATTATCCTGAATCGATTCCTAAAGCAGGATCTGGACCGAGACGAAAGTTTTTTTTATCGAGTGCTAATGCGTCCGTTTATTATCGAACGATATTTTATCCGAACGAGTATTATGATCTTGGTTTAAAATTGAGCCTTGGTGGTAATATTCATTCAGATTGGAGTCAATTCAAAAAATATATATGGCTAGGAATAGGTCTCGAAATAAGTTTAAATAATGGATGGAAGTCGAGATAGGTTTGCTGTCAATCGAAAACCCTCCTCTAATTACGTCATTCAATCAACGAGCGATCCAATTCAGGAAATTTCCGTTTCAGATAACAATGGAAAAGAGATTGCGCGCATTTCTGAAATCAGTCAAACGGAATATGCGTGCGATTTGAATTTAGCAGAAGGAGTGTACATAGTAACAGTTAGAACCAGTGAGAAAGTGGAAGTTGTACGTGTAATTGTAATAAAATGAAAAAAGATTATTAATAACTTTCGTTTTGATGAACTCACTGTCGTTTTCTCAGAAGATAGAGTTTGGTGTGTCGTATGGTCTAGGGGGTCAACTTTACGGCAAAGATCAAAAGTTAATGTACTGAATGAAGCAGAGTCTAACCCAGTTGAATTGAATATCAAACACTATGCACTGAGTTCATAGCTACTTGTAGCTCTTTACTCCGAGCCTGTCGAGGTCTCACCCATCGTCCTAGAAAAGAACACACGATTCGGATCAATCTGAGCTTCCAAGACCTTCAAAAATTCCTCTTTGTCCTCTTCTTGAACACAGTTTGTCGGAAAAGAAATCTGCAAGCCTTTGATGTAATCGAAATAAGTCGTTTGCTGGTGTGCACTGATTTTTCGAAGTCCGGTGAAGTAGAGGAGGATCACCTCTCGATCCGCTACAATGACCGCTTTAGATGAAATTCCTACGCGGTAACGGCCGTTTCCTCCTGCAAGCGCAAAAATCACACTGTCTAAGGCGCCAAAACCAAAGGCGAGACCTGGAGCCAACGCCGTTTCGCTTACTTGATAGAGCGCAACGCCCACAAAAGTCATCACGAGTGCTTCCAGCAGTAAATACGTTCTCACACGCGAGGTGCGTTCCTTGCTCACGGGGGCGTTCCATTTGAACTTCTTCACTTGGTTCACAATGCGCATGCCCATCCAACGACGAATCGAGCGACGTAAAATCACGCTCAAAATCAACATGCCCAAACCGAGGAAGATGTAATCTTTGTAGGGAAGGTTGTTCCCCGAAATTTTGAACATCTCAATCGGCAAATCGAAGCCCACAAAAATGGTGAGTCCCATGGTTGGAGCCAAGAGTATTCCTAGGAGAATGTTGATAGATCTATTCATTCGGGATCAACTTCAATTTGGTGCGAAGCGCGGTGATTTTGTCTTGTACGTTTTGGATATTTTTCTCCACTTCTTTCTTCAAGGCATCGGCTCCTTTGCTGTTGGCGAAAAATCCGAGGTTGTTCTCCAAAAGATGAACTTCTTTTTGGTATTTGTCGATCTCTTTGCGGATGTCCATTTTAGTGTCCATCATCAAACGCGATGAGTTTGGACTCGCTTTCATGGTATCCATTTTCGCTTGGAACATGATTTTGTCTTTCTCAGCGCCTTCCATTTTCAGTTTGCCGTAGTGCAAGTCCATCGCAGTTTTGAATGATTTGTACACTGCGTCTTTCACTTTCATTGGAACTTTACCAATCGCATTGAATTCTGCTGAGAATGCTTTTAAATCGGCCAAAGCCTGTGCTTTTTCGGCTGGAACTTCGTAGGCATTGAGTTTTTCCAAGAATGCGTTTTTGAGTGCCAAGTTTCCTTCCAACTCTGCATCTTGTGCTGAGAAATGTTTCTCGCGTGCGTTGAAAAATGCATCACATGCCGTACGGAAATTTTTCCATAATTTTTGCTCGTTTCTTCTCCCTGCGTGACCCAATTCCTTCCATTCTTTTTGCAAACGAACGAGTTGATTCGCCGTTTCTTTCCAGTCGGTGGAGGTTTTCAAGGCATTCGCGCGATCGATCAAGGCTTGTTTTTCCTTCGCTACGCCATCAAATTCACTGTTGATGGCTTCGTAGAATACTTTTTTCGCATCGAAAAACACGTCGCACTCTTTTCTGAATTCTTTCCAGATGAGTTCGTTTTCTCTGCGCGGCCCAGCACCAATTGCCTTCCACGCTTTCTGAACGTCCAACACCTTCGCTGTGCGTTCTTCCCAATCTTTTCGCTCTACGAGGACTTCCAATTCTTGAGCATGAACTTTCACTTCAGCAATTAATGCTTGCTTCTGTTCCATGTTGACCCGTTGCTCTTCACGACGATCTTCGTAATGACGGTTCACACGGTTGTTGAGCGATCGAACTTCTGTCCAATACGCTTCTTTCACCGCTTCCCATTCTGTATTTGGAACTGGACCGATGCCGTCCCACTCATTTTGCAATTTCTTCAATCCAGCTTCTGCTTCCTTGATCGAATCGACTTTCTGAAGGGCTTTCAATTGATCGATGATCTCCGTTTTCATCTGGTGATTGCGGTGGAAATCGTGGTCTTTGAGTTGCTTGTAAATATTGATATTGTAGAAGAAATCTTCCAACAATTTCGAGTAATCTTTTTGGATATCAGCACGATCATCACGCGGAATGTCACCGCTTTCGTTCCATTTCTCCTGAATTTCTTTGAATGCTGCAAATGCTGCTCCAATGTTTTCTTCGGAGGTCACGACTTTCTGTAAACGGGTAATCAATTCACGTTTTTGACGCAAATTATCTGCTAAAATCGCCGTTTTTGCTTCTTTCGCAGTGTTGCGTCGTTCTTTGTACGCATTGTAGATCGCGTAAAACGCCTCTTTTCCAAAGTCTGATTCTTGCTCCGCGATCCGCGTCTCGTCGTGCTGCTGTCCTTCGGCTTCCACCGTTTCCAATTGAGCCACTTGTACTTTGCGTTCTTCCTCCAACACGTAGTCGTCGAATTTTCCGCGGAGTTCGTTGACCTCTCTACTCACTTTCAGTGCATCTTCGTGCGCCGATAATTCCTCCAATTTTGCAATGAAATCCATGTTTTCCATGTTCAATTATTTAGCTGATCACCTGTGTGATTTCAAAATTCGCTAAGGAAACGAATTGAGCGATGCGTGCATCTATATCAGTTTGTGTGATGGTTTCGAGTTGTTCTGTTCCAAATTTTTCTACGCAAAAAGACGCGAGTGCCGATCCGTGGATCATTGCGCGTTTCATGTTCTCGAAGGAATGATCGTCTGTAGCTGAAATGTAGCCCATAAATCCACCTGCAAATGTATCGCCAGCTCCTGTTGGATCGAATACTTCTTCCAATGGCAAGGCTGGTGAGTAGAATACTTGTTCTCCGTGGAACAACAATGCTCCGTGTTCTCCTTTTTTGATGATGAGGTATTTTGGTCCCATCGCGCGAATCACTTTTGATGCTTTCACGAGCGAATATTCTCCCGAAAGTTGGCGTGCTTCTTCGTCGTTGATGATTAATAAATCAATCATGGCGATTGTTTGTTTCAAATCGTCCATCGCGATGTCCATCCAGAAATTCATCGTGTCCATGGCAATCAATTTCGGGCGCGTCGTCAATCGTTCAATCACGGTTTTTTGCACTTGAGGCGTCAAGTTTCCTAGCATCAAATACTCAACTCCTTGGTAAGAAGCTGGTATAATCGGATCGAAATGTTCCAACACGTTCAATTCTGTGATCAAGGTATCGCGCGAGTTCATATCGTTGTGATATTTCCCCGACCAAAAGAACGATTTTTCACCTGCTTTGATCTGCAATCCTTCCAAGTCAACTCCGCGTGAAGTCAATTGATCGAGCATTTCTTGCGGAAAATCATCGCCAACAACGGCAACGATTTTTTGATCTTTATTGTAAAATGAAGCTGCTAGGGCAATGTACGTACATGCACCTCCAATTATTTTGTCTGTCTTTCCAAATGGTGTTTCAATGGCATCAAACGCAACCGAACCAACTGTTAATAAACTCATGTGTCTTTTTTAATATTGCCCCAAAGATATTAAAAACCTAAGGAGTTAACAGCCCTTCGGAGCAAAGAATCGTATGCGAAATCAATTAATTCATTCAATTTATTGAAAAAAGGAGAAACTTGCCAAATTTTAACAGTGAAAAGCTGGGAAAACAGTAACAAAAGCGCACACCAACGCGTTAATAAGTAAAGGAAGCACCAATCATTCGTGCGTGTTGAGCTCCTAACTTTGCAGTATGTGGAAAAAACGACTTCTTAAGTTTAGTAAATGGTTCTTCGGAATTCTGCTCGGCTCGGTGCTCCTAATTTCCCTGCTTTTGTACATTTTCAAAGATGAAATTTGCGGTGCTGTGATCAGCAAAGTGAATACCTACCTCAAAACGGAAGTGCAAGTAGCGGAGGTCGATCTCACGTTTTGGAGCACGTTTCCCAACCTTTCTGTCGATTTCAATCACGTTTTTATTCAAGATCCATACGAAGGAGCAAGCAAAAGCGACACACTTTTCGCGAGCGAGTTGGTCCGCTTGAAGTTCAACCCATTTGACATCTGGCGAGAAAACTACACGGTAAAATCCATTGATGTGAGTCCTGGAACGCTCCAATTGAAGGTCAATCGAGAGGGTGTCGAAAATTACGACATCGTAAGAGAGCAGGATGAATCGGTGGAGGATGCTGGCGTTGATTTGAACCTTCAAGCAATTAATTTCGAGAATTTTCGAGTTTCCTACGATAACCAAATGACGGAACAAGTGTACAAAACGTACATGAAGGAAATGACGATCTCTGGAGCAATGAGTGAAGCTGTTTTTTCGAGCACCGCCACCACGAACATGACCATTTTAGAAGCACGAAGCGGCAAAGTGACCTTGCTGCGCAATCAACCCGCGCGTTTGGCAATTACGATCCTTGTAAATAGCGATTCAAGCACGGTAGAAATTCCTCCATCAACGATCTTAATTTCAGAATTGCCCTTTACGTTTGGAGGAAATGTGGACAGCGTTGGATACAGCTTCAACGTGAAAGCCAACAAGATTGCCATCGCCGATGCAGCTTCCCGATTTTCGGTGGATGAATCCAGGCAAGTGAAAAAATTGGAGGGAAGCGGATATTTATTGTTCAATCTCGACGTGAACGGTAAAAACAGCAACAATTTGCCCGCCAACATCAATTGTAAATTTGGGGTAGACAATGGATTTTTGAGAGATCCAGAGTCGGCTTTGTCGCTCCAACAACTGCATTTGGAGGGCGAATATTCCAATCTGGGAGGAAAGGCAAAAGAATTTTTGGCGCTTCGGAACGTAGCATTTACTACCAAAGGAGGACCGTTTTCTGGAGCACTTCACTTGACCGAATTCGACGCCCCACATTTGGACGGAAGCGCCAATGGCAAACTCGATCTGGGGATTTTACATGCCATTTTTCCGATTCCCGCCATCGAAGAATTGAAGGGCATGATGGACATTCAATCCGATTTCATTGTGAATGGAATTGTGAAGGAGAATGAACAAATGGATTGGAACATCCAAAAATGTGAAGGCGAAGTTAATTTGAAGGAGGTGTTCGTGAAATTGATCGACGATCAGCGGAATTTTGAACACGTGAGTGGACGTGTTTACTTACGAAATAACGAAGCAGGATTGAGAGACATCACCCTCCAATTAGGAAATTCTGATTTTAAAGTGAATGGCGTTTTCAGAGATGTCGTCAACTATTTCAAAGGCACAGGAAACTTAATCTCGGATGTGGAAATTCGAAGCAAGCGGATCAGCATCGCTGATTTGGGGAGCTCATCCAAGGAAGAGAAAGAAGTACTCGAACGAGCGTACATATTGCCGAACAACATCGAAGGAACGGCATTTTTGGATGTAGGTAGAATGGATTACGAAGGTCATGTGTTTTCAGAGTTGAAAGGAAATATGACGATTCGAGGTCGCGTGATTGATTTCCCGCAAATCGCCGTGAAAAATGGCGGAGCCGATATTCGAGGATCCATCAACATTGAGGAACGAACCCCCGAATATTTCTACATGAAAAGCCAATTGGCGTCTAAAAACATGCGCTTCAAACCGCTGTTCGATGAGTGGAATAATTTCAAGCAAGACGTGATCAAGAGTTCGAACATCGATGGAATTGCACAAGTGAGCGTCAATTTCCAAGCTCCTTTCGATCTCAGAACGGGCGTCATTTCATCGGCCATTCAAGCCACCATAGGACTACAAATAGACGACGGGCGATTGAAAAATGTGTCTGCTTTCAAATCGATCACGGAAAGTTTAAGAACATCTAGCGCCAAATTGGTCATCGGTAAAGACAACATCAACTCCTTCGAAAAGAAACTGCTCGACCTCAAATTCGATCGACTTTCGAACACGCTTGTCATTGCAAATGGCGTCATCACGATCCCAGAAATGTCGATTTCATCCTCCGCCTTGGACATTGAAGTCTCTGGTCAGCATACCTTCGACAACAAAATCGACTACCGCTTCGGCTTCAGATTGCGCGATATCAAAGCAAGAGAAACGAGCGAATTCGGAGAAATCATCGACGATGGAACTGGCATGCGTGTGTTCGTGCGCATGTACGGAACGATGGACAACCCAATCGTAGAATGGGACAAAGCCTCGCGCAAGGAGCAAACCAAAGAAAACATCGAACAAGAAAAAGCAACAGTCCGCTCGATGTTCAAGGAGGAGTTCGGCTTCTTCAAAAACGACTCAACCGTGAAGCAATACATTCCGACGAACCGACAAAAAGAAAAGTTGATCATCGAGTTTAACTCCAAAGAGACTAAAGACACCATCGACGAGTTTTTCAAAGACAAAGAACCGCTCTTCAAGAAAAAGAGCCGCGACAATCCGCTGTTTAAGAAATGGGAAGAGGAAAAGAAGGCAGGGGAGGTGAAGGAGAGTATTGAGATAAGGTAGGATTAGATTATTGGAGCGCTCTGCACTTGGGTTTTTGGAAAGCTTCGCTTTTGGATTTATTTTTCATCCACCGACTATAATTTTGATGCAAATCAAGTAATGTCGGATAGAAAAATCAAATCCAAGCGCAACGCGCTCCAAAAATCCAAAAATCTAATAATCCAAACTATTTCACCGTACTCGGACACACATAATCCGTCAACTCCATCTCCGTTCCGCGGAATCCTGCGTAACCTTCTGTGATATTAACGAGATTGGTGTAACCATTTTGCATCAAGATTGAAATCGAGATCACGCTTCGGTAGCCACCCGCGCAATGCACATGGTAAGGTGTGCTTTTCTCCAATTCGTTCAAATGATCGTTGATGAAATCAAGCGGGAAAGTTTGAGCATCTGCCACGTGTTCTGCAGAAAATTCACCTGGTTTGCGCACGTCCAAAATGTTCGAATCGCGGTAAATTCCTTCGAATTCTTTCGCTGGTATTGTTTCGATGGTGTTCAATGTTCCTTCATACGCTTCCACGCCGCCTTTCAAATAACCAAGGGTGTTGTCGTAACCCACTCGCGCCAAACGCAAAACCGCTTCTTCCTCTTTTCCTTCTGGAGCAATAAGTACAATCGGTTGCTTGATGTCTTCAATCAAAGCTCCAACCCACATTGCGAATGTTCCATTTAATCCAATGAAGAGTGAATTTGGAATGAATCCAGCGATGAATTCGGCTTGGTTTCGAACGTCCAAAATCAATGCGCCATTTGCCACAGCTTCGTTGAATTCAGAAATGGAGAATCCTTGATTTCCTCGTGTGATTACATCGTCAATGGAATCGTAACCCATTTTATTCATCAGTGCATTTTTCGGGAAATAACTCGGTGGAGGTAAAATTCCTTCGGTCACTTCTTTTATGAACTCGTTGCGCGTCATGCTTACACGCAAGGCATAATTAGTTTGTTTTTGCTCGCCAAGTGTTCCAACTGTTTCAGAACTCATGCTTTTTCCGCAGGATGATCCTGCTCCGTGTGCTGGATAAACCACCAAATCGTCAGGCAGAGGCATAATTCTATTTCGGAGCGAATCGAAGAGCATTCCCGCCAAATCTTCTTGCGTCAAATCGCTTTTTATCGCCAAATCAGGTCGACCAACATCGCCTAAGAAAAGCGTGTCTCCCGTGAAAATTGCGTGCTCTTTTCCGTTTTCGTCAATCAATAAATACGTCACCGATTCAGGTGTATGTCCTGGTGTGTGCAACACTTTGATCGTGATGTCACCAATTTTAAATTCTTGATTGTCCACTGCACTTATGAAATCGAAATCGGGCTTAGCCGTTGGACCAAAAACGATGGGTGCGCCCGATTTTTTGGATAAATCAACGTGACCAGAAACGAAATCGGCGTGAAAATGTGTTTCGAAAATATACTTGATCTTCGCTCCAGCTCCAGCCGCCATCTCAATGTAAGGGGCAGTTTCTCTCAATGGATCGATGATTGCCACTTCACCATTACTTTCAATATAATAAGCTGCTTCCGCGAGGCATTTCGTATACAATTGTTCGATTTTCATAATTCTTATCTTTTGTCTCTGCAAATATCGACAAAATAAATCGGTCGAAATGTGACTAATATCACTTATGGCTTTTGAGAATGAGTAACTTCATGGAATAAATTTACGCTGATGAAACTAATACACATCATTCTTTTCTTGGTCGTCAACTTTGGTGCATTGGCACTTGGCGGATTTTTCACAGGTTCGGGAGTTGGTTCAGATTGGTACCAAAACATGAATCAAGCGCCGTGGACGCCACCGGGCTGGGTGTTTGGCGCAGCGTGGACGTTCATCATGATCTGTTTTGCGGTGTTTATGGCCTACGCGTGGGAAGTTTCGAAAGATCGTAGCATGTTGCTCACACTTTTCGTGGTGCAGTGGATTTTAAACGTTTCATGGAACCCAATTTTCTTCTATTTCCGCGAGGTTCTTCTTGGATTAGTTGTTATTTCCGCCCTCACGCTACTTGTCATCTACCTGCTCTTTAAATTCCGAAAAGACTTAAAATGGAAATCTGTATTCATGCTTCCTTACGCCATTTGGTTGGTGATCGCCACTTCGCTCAATGCTTACATTTATTTGAATAACTAAAGTTGAGGCATGGCACGCCTTCTTCAGCTAGAATTTGAAGATTTACAGAGGCCGTAAAATTTTCTTATGTGCTCGGAACTCCGACCGTCGAAGACAGAAGCGGAGCTAAGAATTAGTGGATCAATAAGCTCGAAAGCAAGTCGATGAAGTTCGGCAGTTGAATTCCCGACGATGAAGAAACGTTAATTGGAGCTGGCTTTTCGCTAAAAGATTCGGCTTGACCAGGGTCCGTCGAATTTTTCACTTCTACCGCCAATGGTTGAGTCGACATTTTTCCAATTGTAAATTGCCCGTCGTTCAGTTGTTTGATCAGCTCTGCAATTTCATCTGCGGATATATTGTCCTTATCAAACTCAATGGAAGCCGTGCTCGTTGCATTTTCATCCGCAAAATCGAACGTACAGCGCGAAACTGCTCCTGTAGCTTTCAGTTCTTTACGAATCGAACCACCGCAGCCCATTTCGCACACCATGCCATCAATTTCAAGGATTAATTTTCGATTGGATTCAACAGCAAGTAATTCTTTTTCGGCATGTTTCGTCCCTTTCGACGCGTCATCCATCATCGATACCTGCTCGGTAGACGTTGAACACGAAGCAAGAAGCGTAACAATGATGCCGGAATAAACAAACTTTTTCATATCGAATGACGTGTGAAAACAAAAATAGGCGAAATGTAGCTTCATCGCTTGAAAAATATGTTAAAAATGTGATGCATTCTCGTAAAGCTAGTACCTGCGTAACTACGATTACTGGGCTGGACGAAGTTAGTTTTTTTTATGGGCGCCACACCCGACGCTTCCTCAATGCCGA
>CALFOS010000300.1 GCA_937919725.1 uncultured Fluviicola sp.
TACCTCGTTCGCTGGATGCACCAGGCAGTTCTTCTAAAACGAAAACGCAGTATTCTCTTTCTTTCCATTGGTTTAAACGTTGGATTACTCGCTTTTTTCAAATACACGAATTTCTTCATCGAAAACATGAATTCGGCATTTGCTTCCATTGGCGTGAGCGAAGTTGGCTGGACAGAAATCGCGCTTCCAATTGGAATTTCATTCTACACCTTTCAAACGCTCACCTATTCCATCGATGTTTACCGCGGGACGAACAAACCACTCGATGGATTGCACACCTATTTACTCTACATTTTGTCGTTTCCACAGTTGATTGCCGGTCCAATCGTTCGTTTTGGATTGGTCGCAGAACAACTTGTCAATCGACCCGACACAATCGACGATAAGCTCTATGGGTTTTACCGTTTTTGCATCGGGCTTGCCAAAAAAGTGCTGATTGCCAACGTACTCGGACGACAAGCCGATTTCTTCCTCGAACTTCCAGCCGCCGAACTTTCCACCACCGCCGCATGGCTGGGAATGCTCTGTTTTACGTTTCAAATCTACTTCGATTTCGCTGGTTATTCCGACATGGCGATTGGCTTGGGGCGCATGATGGGGTTCACCTTTCCCGAAAACTTCAACAACCCTTACAACGCACGTTCAATCTCCGAATTTTGGCAACGCTGGCACATCACGCTCGGGCAGTGGATGCGCGACTACTTGTACATTCCCTTGGGCGGAAATAGGGTGAAAAATAGTCGCTTGTACACCAATTTGCTGATCGTTTTTGTGATTTCTGGACTCTGGCACGGCGATTCGTGGAACTTCGTGCTGTGGGGACTTTTTCACGGGACCTTTCTCGTTTTGGATCGCTTGTTTTTAGAGAAGCTGCTCCTGCGGATGGGGAAAATTCCGAGCGTGCTCATCACCTTTTTCATCGTGGTCATTGGTTGGACGATTTTTTCCATTGAAGACGACATGACGCACGTTTACGCTTTCCTCGGACGCATGTTCGCTTTTGATTTCTCTGGGATTTCATCCGTTATTTCGTCCGAAACTATTGCTATTTTGGCGCTTGCCGTGTTCATTTCGTTCTCTTGCACCGCACGATTTGGAAAACTGCTTCAATCGTTCATCTACTCCGACAACTTGACTGCGCGCCGTTCCGTGGGGATTACGGTCGTTTCGGCACTGCTTTTCATCGTGTGTGCAGGCTACGTGAGCGCGTCCGATTTCAATCCATTTATCTATTTTAGGTTCTGATGGCAGCTCAACGTACACATACTTTGAAACGTATTTTGTTTGGAATTCTTCTCCTCGGAATTTCTGTACCATTAATTCAGCACCTCACACATTTCTCGAACGTTCGCGGATTGTGGGGCGCGATTGAAGAAGAAAAACCCGCCGAATTTTCAACAAAATCGTGGTTCGATGGATCGTTTCAAGCACAAACTGATAAGTATTTGAATGAGAACTTCGGATTTCGCCCGAGCTTTGTGCGCATCCACAATCAACTGCAGTTTTCGCTCTTCTCGATTCCGCATGCAAACGGCGTTGTGATAGGAAAAGACTGGTATTTGTACGAAGAAAATTACATCCGCGCGTACTACGGACAGGATTTCATCGGCGATAGCACGATCCAAGAAAACACCCGAAAATTGCGTTTCATCAAAGATGATCTTGAAAAACAAGGGAAATCGCTCGTGGTGATGTTCGCTCCCGGAAAAGGAACATTTTTCCCAGAATTTTTCCCGGATTCCTTAAAAGCGAAGAAATCGCGCACCAATTACACAAGCTATATCGAGCAATTCAAGCAGCAAGGATTGCCACACTTGGATTTCAATGCTTGGTTTTTGTCGATGAAAAAAACTTCCCCACATCCACTCTATCCAAAAGGTGGTATTCACTGGAGTAAATACGGCGAAATTTTGGCACTCGACTCGATGATTCATTATATTGAGAATGTGAGTAATCGCACATTGCCGAAACTGGTTGTGGAGGAATATGAAGTGAAGCGGATAAATCAGGCCGGCGACTACGACATCGCTGAAGGAATGAATTTGTTGTTTCAAATTCCAACCTATCCGATGGCATATCCAAAATACCACATAGAAAATCCAGAACGAAATACGACGCGTGTACTGTTTGTTTCAGACAGTTATTTTTGGGGGATTTACAATTATCAATTTACGGTATCCATCTTTGGGAATGGTGAGTTTTGGTTTTACAACAATGAAATATATGGTAAAACCTTTGGGCTCGAAGGCTTGGTTGGTGAACGAAATTTCCTAGACGAAATCAAGAAATTTGATGTAGTAGTACTCATTTCCACCGATGCCAATTTGAACAATTTCACCAACGGGTTTATCGATCAGTATTTCAATTCTGCCAAATAAGTTGTACGTTTCTAGTAGACTACACTAAAATTTGGCACACCCTTTGCTTTGTTGTAGTGACTAGATTACCATCTAGTGATTAATTCGAAAAAATTACGACATGAAAAAATATGTTTATTTAGTTGGATTACTTGGGTTCACTTTGGCTCTAAAAAGTTCATCGAGCATCACATACCCATCAGTAGGAAACGAATCCTTCAAAGAAGGTGAAAAATTGCGTTACCGCGTAACTTATGGTTTCATGGACGCAGGAGAAGCCGTTCTCGAAGTGAAATCGACCAGTAAAAAAGGCGGCGGGCGCGATTTGCACCACGTGAAAGGAACAGGAAAAACCTTGGGTGGATTCAACTCGTTCTATAAAGTAGAAGATGTTTACGAAAGTTACATCGACAAAAAATCGATCATGCCATGGTTCTTCGACCGTGATGTGAACGAAGGTGGATACGAGATCAAACAAAATTATGCATTCAAGCAAAACTTGAGCAAAGTGAACAATGGGAAGAAGGATTTTAGTATCCAATTGGGAACTCAGGATATGATTTCATCATTCTATAGATCGAGAACATTGAACTTCAACAACTTGACAAAAGGAAAAACCTTCGCATTCAAGTGTTTTATGGACGACGAAAACTACACCTTGAAGATCAAATACGTAGGAGACGAGATCATCAAAATCCGCGGGGGGAAATTCAAATGTCACAAATTTGTACCTGTTGTTCAAACTGGGCGTTATTTCAAACATGAAGAAGACGTAGAGTTTTGGGTAACCGCGGATAAAAACAAAATTCCCGTTCTCGTGAAAGCAAAGATTCCAGTAGGAACAGTAAAGTTACATCTAGTTGAATGGAGCGGATTGAAAAACGACTTGACGAGTAAAATAGCTGAATAAGCTGCGAAACGAATTCAAAAAGAGGAAGATCAATGTTGGTCTTCCTTTTTTTGTGGATTTATGTGAACTTTAGAGGAAAATAGCTGGAAGAATATTGAGAAGGTCATCGCTTTAAGTGGTGGCCTTTTTTGTTGGGTTTTGGGAGAATGACCGCTTTAAGACCGTAAGCACAAACAGATGGATAAGTAGTGATCTAAAGCTCAGGCGGTTGAATCTGATAGCGTTTGGGTTGCAACGAAATTACTTCCCAGGTGTGAACGATCCCGATCCACCCGTGTTTCCTTCGATGATTTGCATTCCTTCGGAAAATTCCATTTCCTTGATCACGTTGCCCTTTTTGCCGTAAATGATGAATTTACCGTGCTTAAGTCCATTTTTATAATGAACTTCTTGGAGTAAACTCCCGCGTCGGTCGTAGGTTTTCATTGCGCCTTCCAACTTTCCTTCTTTGAATTGACTCTCCACGGCAGCCATTTTCCCTCCAGGATGATAAGCAATCCACTCCCCGTCTTTCTCGCCATCTTTGTAATCGCCCTCTTCGGTGAGTTTATAATCCTTCCCCGAGTAGGACTGCGAATGACCGTGCAATTTGCTTTCGTACACCACGTGACCTTTCATCACGCCGTAGTCCATTTTCGATTTTTTCTTAAACAATTTGTAATTGAGTACGTCCTTCACTTTTCCATTGTCGAAGTACTCGCTCCACTCGCCCACTTTCATGTTGTCTTCGTATTTTCCCGACAATTTGAGTTTTCCATCGGGCGTATACGAGAGCCATTCGCCACTCATCAATCCATCTTTGAAAGTCGTTTTGTTCTTCAATTCTCCTGAATCCCAGTAATTGTTCCACTCACCATGTTCCTTTCCGTTGGTGTAGCTTCCTTCCATGAGGAGGGTTCCGTTCTCGTACCACGTTTGCCATAAACCATTCTTTTCATCGCTCGCAAAGCTTCCTTCTTTGAATTTTTTTCCATTCTTGTAGAAGTACGTCCATTGACCCGTTTTCACGTCGTTATCGAATTTTGCGTGGTAGGAAATTTCTCCTGTAGGGTACCAGTAACTCCAATCGCCGTGTTGTTGACTTTTGTCGAATTTTCCTTGCATATCACGTGTACCTTGGTTCGTGTACCATGTCCATTCGCCATCTTTTTCGCCATTTTTATACTGCCCTGAAACGTTGATTTTACCGTTATCGTAGAAATATTGATACGGTCCATCGAGCACACCGTTTTTATAGTGGCTCATTTTTTCTTTGTCTCCCGTGTAGTAATAAAATTCCCAAGGGCCATCTTTCTGACCATCCGTGAAGTTTCCTTTTAGCGTGATATATCCGTAGGTACTGAATTCCTCAAATTCGCCGTGCTTGAGCCCATCCTTATAGTTATACCATTCCTTAACGTTACCAGTGGTGAAATACGTAACCATCTCGCCATTTCCGGCTGTTACGGTTTGGGTATTTAAAGAATCGGGCAGGTAAAATTGCCAGACGTAATTGTCTGGTCCCTTGTTTTCTTCCAACATTTTCAATCGACCATCTATGTAATAATGTTTCCATTCTCCTTTCGGCTCAGCCTTGAAATAATTTCCTTCTACTTTCAGTTTTCCTGTTTCGTACCACTCCCGAAACACGCTGTCTTGCCTGTCGAGTTTAAAATATCCTTCTTGACGTTTTTTTCCATTTGGAAAATACATGGTCACTTCACCGTGGAGTTTATCCCGGTAATAATTGCGCTCCTCTTCTACCTCGCCAAGTCGATCGTAATAGGTCCATTTCCCATGTTTTTCGGTTGTTTCGCCTAATTCGTCAACATAGAATTTTCCACGCGTTTGAATTTGCGTTTTATTGAAATCCCAAAAGGTGCTCTGTTGTTTCGAAAGATTTTCTTTCTCCACTTTTTGGGCATAAATTTGAGCGTTAAATCCGATGAAAAAAACGCTGAACAAAAGGTACTTCATGAATGCTTTATTTTATCTATAACAGATTTTTCTGTTGATGTTACTTCCATTGCAAACATCCTTGGATGATAAAGAATAAACCGAAGAATGCAAAAACGATTCCAATCAGGCGATTTAGTCCAACCAAGAGCCGATGCGTCACTAATGGGCGAAGTCGT
>CALFOS010000301.1 GCA_937919725.1 uncultured Fluviicola sp.
AATTCTTAAATCAACTGCATGATTCGGAAGGTCGGGGTCGGTCTTCGGGCTTTAGTCCCTGCATCAGTCAGCTGACTGATGTAGGGAGCTACCACCCTCCGCCCTTGCGCAAAAAAAAAACGAATAAAAGTGATAAGGCGTTGTAAACCGCCTTGGCAGCAGCGAAGCTAATTGTCGAATGACCTTCGGAGCTGCTCCGTGGTGAGGCATTTCGAAAATCTCACGATTGAGTTAACAGGACCCTTGCGCAAAAGCTTCAGTGTCGGCGCAGTGTTAATGATAGCGTTAAACTTTCCGAAATAACGGAAGAGTTAGCTGTTTTGTAACGGTCTTATAATTAGTAACTGCCTAACCGTCGGCGTAAGAACCATTCTGTTCCCAACAGAACGATCAGCAAGAAAAACAACCATTTGAAATCGATAAAATCCTTGAAAGTCGATTCATCTGAGGTAATCGTTACAATATCCGAACGCTTTTCGATATCGTCGAGCAGTCGATCCAAATTTTTCAGTTGATAGAATTTCCCGTTGGAATTCGTTGCGATTTGCATCAACAAGTTATGATTCGCACTCGTTTCCAAATTCTCGAGCGAAATATCGTTCACCACAAATGACCCCGATTTTTCGTAGCCTTTTCCGTTGAAGGTAGTTTTTGCGCGCCAATCGTATTTTCCTACGGGCATTTTTCCGAGCGAAAGTCGGTAATCCAACTCCCCTTTCGCGAAGGTGTAATCTACCTTACTTCCTTTTTCATTCGTTAACACAAATGCGATGCTCGGCTCCGTGATGCGTTCGAGCGATGAATTGTAAAATTCTGCGTTGATAATCACGTCGTCATTTACGTTGAATCGACGTGGCAAGTTCACACGAAGCGCATCTGTGTTCTTTTTTACTACCAAATATTGCACACTTTTCTGAATCAGCTCGTTGAAACCTTTGTTCGATTTCGTGCGGGCAAATTCCATCAACTTCCATCGCCACAATCCTTCGCCAATCAGTACGCCTTGCTTGCGGTTACCAGACGTGAAATACAAAATTGGATCTTTCTTTACGACAGAACCAATTCGCTGTGTCAACAAAACATCGCCTTGCGAAGCGTTAATTTGTCCGAATGGAACGGTCAATGGTGGCCAATATTCCAATCCTGAGTTGATGTCCGACGATACTTCGAACAATTGAAATCCACTTTTTAGCGAAGCTTGAACTTCATCCGATCGTCGTCCTGCTGGCATGTCCAATCCAACGCCCAGTTGTCTAATAGTTGTTGCATTCGATTGATTCCCCACCAAATACCAAACAGGGATCTTCGAATTCTTCACCTTTTGAACGAAGTTCGCACTTC
This sequence comes from uncultured Fluviicola sp., assembly GCA_937919725.1. Taxonomy (GTDB): domain Bacteria; phylum Bacteroidota; class Bacteroidia; order Flavobacteriales_D; family Crocinitomicaceae; genus UBA4466. The sequence goes on from CALFOS010000301.1 coordinate 1,342, forward strand.
CCGATGCTCCGGGTTCATGTAAAACTAGCAGGGCGTAGTCGTCCAGATTTCCAGTGAATTCACTTGTCAGCATTGACTTCACTTCTATGTTTTCGTCGCGCTCAATCACGTTTTTGATCGCTGCAATGTCCGGATGTGGTGCATTGGCGAGCAACAAAACTTTGCTTCGCGAATCGATCACTTCTACATAAAACGACCATGTGTTGTTCGTGTACGATGACTCATTCGGAATCGACTCAACCTGCACTGTATAGTTAACGAAACCAATTTCGGAAGCCTCCAACATCAACGAAACGTGGACAAAATCGAGGTTTCCGTCTGTATATTTAACCGGCTGCGAAGCAATTTTCTTTCCGTTTTTGTAGATCGAAACGGAACTGCCTATTTTACCAACGCGCGCGGCTTGAATGTCGACCTCAATCGGGAATTTATTTCTAAAAAATGCGATGTCATTCACCGCTACATTTCGAATCACTTGGTCGCGCTTGCGGATCGTGTCGCCCATGCCGACTGTGAAAATTGGTGTGAGTGCAATCTTTTCGGCCACGTAGCGTGGATCACTTCCCTTATTGAAATTTCCATCAGAAATGAAGCAAATTCCCCCAATATTTTGATTGTAATAGCGGGTGAAAAGTTCTTCAAATCCTTTGTTCAAGTCCGAGAAATGATCGGCGTAGTTCGGTTTATTCGTCGAAAAATCATTTCCAACGGTAAATTCAACCATGTCAAATTTCTCCGAATAGCGCTCCTTGAGTTTTTTCGAGAAATCGGAAACGCGTTTCGCCACCACTGCGCTGTCTTTGTAATTGAGAACGGAGCTAGAATTGTCGACAAGTGTAATGAAAACGGGCTTTTCGGCACGGTGTTCGATGCTTTCGAGAAGTAATCCCAACAAGAGCACCCCAAGAATGAAAAGCGCAGATGTTCGGAGAGCGATCAGCCCACGCCGCATCCAGACCGAAATTTCTTCCAAACCCTTTTGTTTTCGGTAATACCAAATAGTTAGGACTATCGAAATTACTGCCCAAGGGACAAGCCACCAAATCGAAATGTCAGAGAAAAACTTCATGCGCAGTCAAAAATAACAAACTCGTTGACAAGAGTGCGAAAAAAAAGCACCTCACCGATAGTTATTCGTCGTGAGGTGCGTTAAATTTTGTAAACGGCCTTCTTATTACTTCTTATCCGTGTAATTCTTCATCGTGTATGAAACTCCTAGACCGACAACGGATTTGAACTGCGTGCGAGGACCAATATTTCCGTTTGAATCAGTAATGTCGATGTCATCATCGTACAACAGGTTCCATATCAAAGATTCGGAGAACCAGCTGTTTACTTTAAACGTGATAAGCACTTCAGCATTCACATCAATGTTTTGTGGATTATTCAAATAGTTCGAGAAGAGTTCCAGTTTTGATTTCATTTCGATGTTCTTCACAATTTCCTTGTTGTATTTCATCTTGAAGTATGCCCCGAAATCGCCACGAAAACGCTTTCTAGGATCCACACCAAACGAACCAGCATCCGATAATACTTGGTCGTTCACAAAGGTCATTTTCGATGCAACTGGAGAAAGAAATACGGAGAAATTGTCGTTTGGATAGTAATCAATCCCTAATGATAGGTTTACATAACCAGGCGCCATGAATGTGGAAGTAAGTGGCGATCCTAACTCGTTGTATCCCTCAATAAATTGCGTTCTGAACGATCCAAGCAAGGAAAGAAAATAGTGTTCCTTCAATTTATAGCCAAGGTTCGTAGCGAATTCCAAAGGTCGTACGTTTTTTGAAGTTCATTTCCAGATCAAGCGTCGATCTATTTCATTTCACCGAGCGCAGCTCCGAGATCGTTGTCCCATTTGATATTTCCTTTCTCATATTTTGCAGATCCAGCGACGTATCCCAACACAGCAATATTATTTCGATCCCCCGCATTCCAATTCACGAATGAACTTTGTGTTCCATTCAAGCCATAACTTGCTTTTAGTTTCCAGCTGGACTGGATCATATCTTCTTGAGCGCTAAAAGTCGAAACAGTGGTTGTTGCGATGAGAGCAATAATAAGCTTGAATTTCATAGTTATTCTTTTTTTTGGTTTTACGGACACATTTAATCGACTCAACTAAATTCGCATGATTCGTCGCCAAATTTTCTATGAACCACCCATTTATTCGGGAGAATTGGGATTGCCCGAACTTTAACAAGTGTTGAAAAGACATCATATCACTCATTTTTTATGTTAATTTTGAAGCTTAAAACAAAGACATTACGATGAGTAAAGAAGTGTATATAGTATCAGCAGTTCGAACACCAATGGGTAGTTTCGGAGGTGCATTATCAACTGTTCCAGCAACGAAATTGGGCGCAGCGGCAATAAAAGGGGCATTGGATAAGGCTGGAATTTCTCCAGATGTTGTGAATGAGGTGTTCATGGGGAATGTACTCCAAGCTGGATTGGGTCAGGCACCCGCACGTCAAGCAGCCATTTTTGCGGGAATCAAAGACACCGTTCCATGTACAACCATTAATAAAGTATGTGCATCAGGAATGAAAGCCTTGAGTTTGGCGGCACAATCGATCATTGCGGGTGACAACGACGTTGTAGTGGCCGGTGGAATGGAAAACATGAGTTTAGTTCCTCATTACTTCAATGCCCGTGTTGCAACGAAATTGGGCGACGTGAAAATGATTGACGGAATGGTGAACGACGGTTTGACCGATGTGTACAACAAAGTTCACATGGGCGTGTGCGCAGACAAATGTGCGAGCGAAAACAATATTTCAAGAGAAGATCAAGATAATTTCGCGATCGAATCATACAAGCGCGCTGCTGCAGCGTGGGATGCTGGCAAATTCGATAACGAAATTGTACCCATTGAAGTACCACAACGTCGTGGAGATGCGATTATCGTAGATAAAGATGAAGAATACACGAATGTTCGCATGGACAAAATTCCAGAGTTACGTGGAGTATTTACGCCAGATGGAACAGTAACGGCAGCGAATGCATCAACATTGAATGACGGAGCATCCGCACTCATATTAATGAGCAAAGAAAAAGCAGAAGAATTGGGAGTAAAACCCATCGCAAAGATTGTAGGATACGGTGACGCTGCGCACGAGCCTGAATGGTTTACTACTGCTCCGTCAAAAGCTGTTCCCGTTGCCTTGAAAAAAGCAGGCTTGTCAATCACTGACATCGACTTTTGGGAGCTCAACGAAGCATTTGCCGTTGTAGGAATTGTGAACACACAAAAATTGGGTCTCGATCCAGCGAAGGTTGACGTTAACGGAGGTGCCGTGGCACTTGGACATCCACTCGGAAGTTCAGGATCGCGTATCATCGTGACTTTAATCAACGTGTTGAAACAAAACGGAGGAAAGTACGGAGGTGCTGGAATTTGCAACGGAGGCGGAGGTGCTTCAGCGATGATCATTGAGAACGTTTAAACAAAGAAAATAGTAGTAAAAGACCTCGTTTCGATCGCTATCGGAATGAGGTCTTTTTTTTTGGAGAGAGCTCCTAGGAAATACTTCCTCAGCTTGTTCTAAAAAAGGAATTGAGGCTCCTCTAAATGTAGCGTTCGTTTCCTTTCTCAATTAATGGATGAAGGTGATAAGCGAAAATGAACGCGCAAGTCATCTTCAAAATTTAGGATTCATTCCTGCTATGGTTTTCTTTAAATTGATGGATCCATCCACACAATGGCGGCAGATCCAAAAAAGAAGATCCTTCCAAAAAAAGAAGACGTCTAAATCGAATAAATTTCAACGATTCATCTAATGAACATGAAGGCTTGAATGAACATTCTTCATACAGGTGCGGTTCATTTTTTTGAACTCAGAAGCGGATGTTTCAATCTAAACCATCTCCAACAGCGAAGTATACACCTCTTCGTACTGTTTCACAACAGAATCGATGTCGAAACCGCGTGCACGATCCTGGGCTTGTTTTCGGAAGCGAAGAAGTGAGGCCTGATCTTTTAATATTTCAAGTGTGTTTTTCGCCATGTCGTCTACATCTCCTACATTCGACAAAAATCCAGAAAATCCATGAAGATTCACTTCTGGAATTCCGCCAGTGTTTGATGAAATAACGGGCACACCAACAGCCATTGCTTCAAGGGCCGCTAGTCCAAAGCTCTCAGTTTTAGAAGGGAGCAAAAACACATCCGAAATTTGCAGTACGTGTTGCGTCTCCATTACTTTTCCAAGGAACTTCACACGGTCGCACAAATCGAGTTCGCGGCACAATTCTTCCAATTTATAGCGCTCAGGTCCATCTCCCACCAGCAACAATCGGGAAGGTTTCACGGCATTCACTTTTTGAAAAACGTACAACACATCCTCTACACGCTTCACTTTTCGGAAATTGGAAACGTGGCACAAAATAAATTCGTCCTCTGATGCATAACACGCGCGACGAGATCGATCCAAGGTCTCAAAATCACCCGGAACTTTTATGAAGTTAGGAATGACATCTATGTGTCTCGTAGTTGAAAAATGCTTGTACGTATCTTCTTTCAAGCTTTGCGAAACGGCTGTTACCGCATCCGATTCATTCAAGCAGAACGTAATGACAGGCTCGAATGACGGATCGCGTCCAACGAGTGTGATATCGGTTCCGTGAAGCGTTGTCACAAATGGGATTGTGATTCCCTGCGATTTCAAAATCATTTTCGCCATAAATGCGGCAGATGCGTGTGGAATTGCGTAGTGCACGTGCAAAATATCCAATCCTTCGTGCTTCACCACGTCGACCATTTTGCTAGCTAGCACGGTTTCGTAGGGTTGATATTCGAATAAGGGATAATCGGACACAGCTACCTCGTGGTAACTCACATTTTCCCGAAACGAACCAAGTCGGACCGGTTGAGAATAGGTGATGAAATGAACTTTATGTCCCTTCTTCGCTAAAGATTTTCCCAGTTCTGTAGCTACTACTCCACTTCCTCCAAAGGTTGGATACAATACAATTCCTATCTTCATTTTTCTCTTTCTGATTACAAAAATACAGTTTTATCTCTCGCTTAGACGGCGATAAATGCCAAAATCGACGAGTTTCACACTTAGATAGGCAAATGGCAGGGCTGCAAGTA
>CALFOS010000302.1 GCA_937919725.1 uncultured Fluviicola sp.
CCGAGCGATTGAGTGGTTCGATGCCCGTTTCAACGAAGAATTGGCGAATATCAACGAACTGTTTGATAAGTTCAAAATTTCGGAAGCATTGATGGCGAGCTACAAATTGGTATGGACAGATTTCTGCTCCTGGTATTTGGAAATGGTCAAGCCGGGCTACAAACATCCGATTGACTCCAAAACATTGGAAGCAACAAAAGATTTCTTCGAGAATTTATTGAAGATATTACACCCATTTACACCTTTCATTTCAGAAGAATTGTGGCATTCACTCCGCGAGCGCAACGGGAAAGACATCATTGTGTCCGATTGGCCAAGGCTCAAAACGGTTGATTCAGCCCCATTAGCACAATTTACGCTCGTAGAAGAAGTGATCACCAACGTTCGAAACATTCGTAAGAAAAACAACATCGCTAACAAAATAAAATTGGAGTTGTTCGTTAAGAAAAATGGCGCACTGAATACCCGCTTCGATTCGGTCATTGTGAAAATGGGGAACCTTTCACACCTCGATTATTCAACGGAGAAAATAGCGAATTCTAACACCTTTATTGTTGATCAAAATGAATACTTCATTCCGTTCGGTGAAACGATCGATGTTGAAGCAGAGAAGGAAAAACTCACCAAAGAACTTGAGTATACTCAAGGATTCTTGCAGTCTGTTCAGCGTAAATTACAGAACGAAAAGTTCATGGCTGGTGCTCCCGAGCAGGTTGTGACAAGTGAGAGAAAAAAGGAATCGGATGCGCTTGGAACGATCGCGATTTTGGAGGATAAATTAGCGAACCTATAAACTACAGTTATGTCAGCAGAGAACGATTTATTGGATCAAGATGTGCGAATCGTTGAGAATACAATGGAAACCTTCAGTTTTCCACTTAATTTTGAATTCAAGATAGCGAGTTTGGTCAACGATTTCGTGGCCAAAGATTCCACTGGAAAAACTATCGGGTATGTCCGTCAGAAATTGTTTAAATTGAAAGAAGCCATCTCGGTTTATTCCAATGAATCGAAGCAAAATATATTGTACACAATCAATGCGGATCGTGTAATCGATTACAATGCGAATTATGCGTTCACGGATGCAGGTGGAAAGAACCTTGGTCGAATTGGTCGAAAAGGAACGAAATCAATCCTCAAGGCTCACTACGAGATATTTGATACCGATAGTGAAATGGAATTCCTCATTAAGGAAGAAAATCCTTGGGCTAAATTTTTCGATTTCCTGCTGAGCGAAGTTCCAGTCTTGGGCTTGTTTACAGGTTACATGTTCAATCCAAGGTACATTGTGACACGAAATGGCGGTACGCAGGTCGCGCGCTTATCGAAGGAAAAGTCATTTTTTGGGCGTAGGTTCAAGTTGGATCAACTTTCCAAAATCGAAAAAGGAGAAGATGAGCGTTTGCTACTCGGATTGATGATGATGTCGTTGTTGGAACGAAGAAGAGGTTAGGATTCCTTTTAGTTAACGCTAACCATAAACTATGATCTCCTCACTCTTAAAGAAGTATCAGGATCAATTTGGTGATATCTTTGATTTTAAAATCGACGCTGAGAATTCGGTCTCTCTCGACTTTTCGAAGGAAAACTCACTCATTACAATAGATATAATCGAGAACTCAGTAGCGCAAGAACAATTTGTTTTTGGTCAAATTAAAAATGCTTCTGCTCGAGTTGGAGTAGGAGGTTACCTCGAAAACCGGAAGCTTTATCAGAGAGGGAATATCTTCGATACGGAGGCTGACTCGAGAAGTCTGCATCTAGGCATTGATTTATGGATTGAAGCAGGTACGACTGTGAATACTCCCTTTGATGGAGTAGTTTTTTCGGTGAAAGACAATAGCGGTACAGGCGATTACGGTCCGACGGTTATTCTAGAGCATCAACTTGAACATCACATCTTTTATACTCTATACGGGCATTTGAGCTTGGATACATTAACAAATGTGAAGGTAGGGGACAGATTTATGACAGGACATAAACTGTGTAAGATTGGCAATTATCCAGATAACGGCGATTGGGCTCCACACGTGCATTTCCAGATCCTCACGAACCTCGATGACTTCAAATACGGCGATTATCCAGCTGTTTGCACACAAGCGAACTTAGCGAAGTTTTCCGGATACTGTCCAAATCCAAATCTGGTGCTTCAAATTCCAATCCTCGATTAATAACTTCCTCCGTTAAGGCAGAAAAGGATGAGTCGCTGATTGCACTACCATGATCAGTAAAAAAAACTTGGATTCATTCGATTGCAATCAATAAAAAAAGCACGATTTCCATTGTGTAAAAAAACTTGTTTGTATATTAAACAAAAGTAAGATTATGGAAACGACTTGGACCCGATCAGAATTCAAAGGATATTTGCTGTCGTATGCCGCACGAGCAAATTATTTCGAATCCGAAGAGGAGAAAGAGATGATTGAAAAAATGGTTTCGCACGAAGACTACGTCAAAATCCACAGGGAATTGGCGAAAGACAATGACTACCAAAGTATTCAAAAAATTGTGCACACACTCGAACGGTTTAATTATTCTAAAGATGAATTGGAACAGTTAGTTCGAGACATCAATTCGTTATTTAATGCGGATGGCATACATGATGTATTGGAAGATAATATGCTGCTCGTTTTAAAGAAATTCCTGAAATAGTCGATCTTGGAATACATCGTTTAGTTGGGACTTTATGTCGGCGTTTTTACCCGTTTTCCGCTGTATCTCATTCGTAAAAATCGAATGAGGATGCCGCTTCTACCCGGAACGCGAAAAAGGTTCAGTCGTCTAATCCTTCTGTGTGTCTATGTCGTAGAAAAATACGATCAGCCTAAGGCAAGCCAAGTGAATCGTGAAAATATTGATTATTTCTCTCCCAAAATCTCAGCAACAGTAGATCGGGATACGAAATGGTAGTTGTCCTTCGCCTTGGCAAAAACATCCTTCGCCCACTTCAAGTTACTTGTGTCTTTCGAGTTGGCCAATTCGGTATAAATTCCTTCAATCAGCCACCGCCGACCAACTTTCATCAGATGCTCTTTCATGTAAGGGCGCATATCCTTATAGCCCACTCGAATTGCCAATTGATACCATTCAGATTTAATCGCGCTGTTTGCGCTCATGCTAAACGACAATTTCCGGTCAATTTCACGCATTGTTTGCGGAGTAATATCATCCGATAATCCTCGAATGAACGCCAACCACTCTTGTGTAATGAAATCATCGCGCTTCAAATCGGCATCGCTCCCGATAAAAATCATTTCTCCCTCGTTCACATCTTGCGCTAGCTCGCTCATGCGTTCCAAGCGTCGCGAACGAATTTTCACACAATTATCTGGAATTCCTGGCTGGTAAATCCACTCGTCTACATTGAATTCAATTTTGTTTGGCTCAAGCAATTCCGCGCGCAAATATTCTACAAAACTTTCAGTGCTTATCGTTTGAAACGCGTGACTTTTAAAGTACTGCTTCAAAAACGCATCAAATTTCTTTCGTCCCACCTTTTTTTCCAAGGTTCTCAAGAAAAACGCACCTTTCACATAGGCAATATCCGTTAGTCCTTCATCTGGATCGCGCGCATCAAGGTGCAATTTCAATTGCGTGTCCTCTGGATGTTTGCCGTTTTCCATGTCCTCCAGCGTCGCGGAGAGATCTTGCCGTTCGATAAATGCATGAATGTCCGCAATTTCCTTTCCGTAAAGCGCTTCCATGATACGGTTCTCGAAATAGACCGTAAATCCTTCATTCAGCCAGAAATCATTCCACGTGGCGTTCGTTACTAGATTTCCAGACCACGAGTGTGCCAATTCGTGCGCTACCACTGATACCAAACTGCGGTCTCCCGCCAAAAGTGTAGGATTAGCAAAAGTCAAGCGCGGATTCTCCATTCCACCAAACGGAAATGAATAAGGTAAAATAGCCATATCGAATTGATCCCACTGGTACGTTCCGTAGAGATTTTCAGCGGCTTCAATCATTTTGGGAAGATCGACAAATTCGTATTCGCATTCGGCAGCAAGCTCGGGTTCCGAATAAATTCCGCAGCGATCGCTTAATGGTGTGTACGTTAAATCTCCAACTGCCAGCGCGATTAAGTACGCAGGAATGCGCTGATTCATTTTAAAATGGTACTCGCCCGTTGCGCTTTTTTTCTTTGGATTTTCAGCACTCATCACCGCCATCAGTTCGCTCGGCACTTTCACATCCGCCGAATACGTGATCCGATTCATTGGTGTATCCTGCAATGGAATCCATGAACGGGTGAGGATCGCTTGACCTTGCGTGTACATGAATGGATGTTTCTTTCCAGTTGTGAGGGCAGGCTCCAGCCAATCGAGTGCTTGCGTTTTATCAGTGGTGCTGTAATAGATATTAATGTACTTCGTGTCTGGCTTAATTTTTACTTTTAGCGGTCGACCGAGAATTTCGTTTGCATCCCCAATTTCGAAATCTGTTCCAATTTCATTGTCCTTCCCAAGGGTTACTTTCTGAATTTCGAGTGCCTTTGTGTCAAAAATCGCCACATTAGAATGATGATCGTTCATTTCGTGACGCGCTACACCAGCAATTGTTTTTGTCTCAAAATCTACTTCAATATCGAGGTGAAGGTGTGTGGTGTTGATTTTTTTGAAGTTGGAATAGGAGTGAGAGTCACTGATTTGGGCGCTTCGATTTTTTTTCGCAGTACTTTCTTCTGAATTTCCACAGCTGGATAAGATCAGACCGATTGCAAAAAAAGATAAAATTTTAAATTCTCTCATACTACCACACTCAACTTAGGACTGTAAATATAGAAGTTTCCATAATAGGTAGTCCGTATATCCCTTAATTTTCGACCAAATGGTTTTAGCCGTCGATGGAAATGTTCGATGTGAATTTAAGGCGCGAATTCTAGGAGCATTAACAATTTTTATTACTTTCACGAACCAAACAAAGCGAACTTATGACTGATTCATTACCTAGTATCCCGACTAAAACGATTTTTGGACATCCAGCTGGCTTGTTCGTTTTGTTTTTTACAGAAATGTGGGAACGCTTCTCATTCTATGGAATGAAGGCTTTGTTGATTTTCTATTTAGTCAAGTATCATTTGTTCAATGATGATGGCGGAAATTTGTTGGTTGGAAGTTATGCTGCCATGGTTTATGCCCTTCCAGTTATTGGAGGCTATTTGGCAGACAAATATCTAGGATTTCGTAAAGCGGTTGTTTTTGGAGGCGTGTTGCTAGTCCTGGGGCATTTAGGGATGGTTTTTGAAGGAAGCGCCGCAGTTCGTTTAGATGATGGTTCAGTTGTTCGTGACGAGAATTCCTTGCAGTTTTTCTACTTTTCTCTGGCGTTGATAATACTTGGAGTAGGGTTTTTAAAAGCCAATATTTCATCCATTGTTGGTGAATTGTATGCGAAAGGTGATGTGCGAAGAGATTCGGGGTTTACTATTTTTTATATGGGCATCAACATAGGAAGTGCACTAGCAACACTTATTTGTGGTTGGCTAGGTGAATCGTATGGATGGAGCTATGGTTTTGGTGCAGCTGGAATTGGAATGATATTCGGGTTGATCACATTTATTAGAGGAAAAAAACACCTATTAGGCAAAGGTGAGCCGAGTGATCCTAAAAAACTCGCCAAGCGAACCTTGGGGATATCAACAGAGTGGTGGATTTATATCTTGAGTATTTTGTCATTGACCGTTATTTGGCAAATGGTACAACGTCATACTGTTGTTGAATGGACGTTAGTTGTGTCGGGCATAGCAGCTTTGGCTGTTATCACCTATATTGTTGTCATGTCTAAGGATAAAGTAGTTAGAGAACGACTGATAGCCTTGACAATACTCATCATATTTTCTGTGTTTTTTTGGGCGCTCTTCGAACAAGCGTACACATCGATGAATTTGTTTTCGGATCGCGCGATGGATAGAATGATCGGGACATTTGAAGTGCCTACGGGGTGGTATTTAACACTCAATGCTGTATTTATCGTTATTTTTGCACCAGTATTTGCGTGGCTATGGGTGAAATTAGGTAAGAAAAAAATGAATCCGAATGCAGGCGTCAAATTTGGACTTGCTATTGTATTAGTTGGGCTTGGCTTTGGTGCTTTGGTCTTAGGTTTTGGTGCAACTGGAGTTGGGAAGGTTAGCATGACCTGGTTGGTTTTAGCGTACCTCCTCCATACGTGGGGTGAGTTGTGCCTCTCACCAGTAGGATTATCCAATGTAACAAAACTGGCACCTGCGAAATTTGTAGGGTTCATGATGGGAGTTTGGTTTTTAGCCACAGCATTCTCTGAGTATATTGCTTCAGTGCTAGCAAATTTTGCGAGCCTAGACACGACGAACGGAAATGCTCAGAATATTGAAGTTGCCAAAAGTGCCTATGGTTCATTATTCGAAAGTCTTTTCTATATTGGTCTCGTGGTAGGAGTTATTCTAATAGCTATTTCTCCCTTGATAAAACGATTGATGCACGGCGTTGATGACGATACATATACTGAATCAAAAGAAGCTCACTAATTAAAACCAGTTAATAATTAATACTTATGTCAAATCAGACTTCAGACATGTTTAAGTCAACCGTACTTGGACACCCATCAGGATTATTTGTCTTGTTTTTCACCGAAATGTGGGAGCGTTTTTCTTACTATGGAATGCGTGCACTTTTGGTTATGTTCTTTACCGCTTCGGTTACTGATTCTGGCTGGGGATGGCCGCCAGAACATGCTTACTCATTATTTGGAACGTACACTGCCCTAGTTTATCTTTCAACGATGTTGGGTGGTTATTTCGCGGATAACATCTGGGGATACCGCAAATCGGTTGTAGTTGGAGCGGTCTTAATGACACTCGGTCATGCATCGATGGCCTTAGAGACAGGTTGGTCTGTTTATTTAGGATTGGGATTATTGGTATTCGGAAGTGGATTCTTCAAGCCGAATATGACTTCCATCATCTCTCATATGTACAAGGATCATCAAGCAAAAAAAGATGGTGCATATACAATTTTCTACATGGGGGTTAACGCTGGAGCATTCTTGGGAATCTTGTTATGTGGATACCTCGGAGAGAAAGTTGGATGGAGCATTGGTTTTGGGTTAGCTGGTGTATTCATGTTGTTCGGTATGATTCAGTTCGTGCTTTCACAAAATATCTTCGGAACAATTGGATTGAAGCCAGAAAAGAAAGTAGCTCCAGTACAGGTTTTGACGGGTGATATTATTGATGGAGATAACGCTGAAATTATCACGTCTGAGGATGGGTCTTCAGGGAAAGATACACTGCCATTTCCTATGTGGCAGTTGGCAATGATTTTAGTGATGGTCACACTAGGACTTGTGTGGATTATTAATGATCCAGCATCAACTATTTATGGTGTGAACGTACTTGATTTTGAGTTTTTGGGAATGAGTGGATCACTTTTTACAATCATACTGGCACTCTCGATGTTCGTTATCTTATTGGTCTATCGTCTTACACAGTATGGAAAAGTGACCAGAGAGAAAATGATGGCAGTCACCTTCTTCGCAATTCTCACAATGTTTTTCTGGGCTGTATTTGAGCAATCGCCAACAACTTTAACAACGTTCGCTAGAGATTTTACGGATCGAGATTTGGTCGGTAGTTCAGCAATGACTTTTAAGATTTTCAATTCATTAATGACTCTCATCCCACTTGGGATAATTACATGGGTATTGGCTCGTTTATTTAAGGAAACCTTTAAATTATACGCGATGGCAAACGTAGTACTTGGCTTAAGTTTCGTGATCATATGGGCGATTGCAATTTGGATGTTAGCTGTTGAGTTCCAAAAGGAAGCTGCTGAAGTTCCTGCTTCTTGGTTTGGTGTTCTGAATTCACTCTTCATTATTGCGTTTGCACCAATTTTCTCGAAGTGGTGGGAGAGTAAATACAATCCATCTGCGAATATGAAATATGGAATTGGTATGTTACTTCTTGGTATCGGTATGGCGTGTGTTGCCTTTGGAGCGGGAGGAATTTTTCCAGGAGCAGAATCGGCATCTGTAAGTATGATCTGGCTAATCCTTGTGTACCTCTTCCATACAATGGGTGAACTTTGTATCTCGCCAGTAGGATTATCTTATGTAAGTAAACTAGTACCTGGTAAAATGATCGCAATGATGTTCGGTATCTGGTATCTTGCCGTGGCAATCGGAATGAAAATAGCTGGAATCTTCGGTGAATCCTCTGCAGCGATTGCTGAGAAAGATGGAATCAGTTATTTCTTCTGGATCCTCACTGGACTATCAGTAGGATTAGCGGTACTTTCTGTTGTACTGACACCGGTAATCAAAAAACTCATGCACGGAGTAAAATAACTCCATTCAAACTCACATATCAGAAAACAGCGCCTAGGTGCTGTTTTTTGTTTAACTCATTTCCAAATGAAACAATTTATCCTTCTTTTCGCATTCCTTTTTAGCTCGACTTTCGCTTTTTCTCAATCCAAACCAAAAGTGGAGTTGATGGATGCCCAAAAGACTGAACAACTCAAATGGGGCAAATTTCAATACGTCGTGTTTGGCTTGAAGGACAAACTCATGCTCGAAGCAAAGAGTGATGTTTACTTCGATTTTAGCGGGACAGATTTGGGAGGAAAAAGCATCGACTCAGCACAATTGATTTTAGGAAATGATACGGTTTCCCTCCAAACGGTGTCGCCGTTTATGGTAAAAGGAATTGATGAATCGATGTCGATTTCGTACCGCGCCTTCTCGAAATCGGATACGCTTACGTTCAAGTCTGTGGATGCTGCTGTGCTCAAACTGGAAATCAAACGAGTAATACGACCGATGATAGTAGAAGACACGATCGTTTTTGGTTTGCTAGCCGTTATTCTTGCACTTATTTTTTATACATCGAGCAAACAAACCAAGTTTTGGAAAACCTTCTACATGATCGTTCCATCTTTGCTCTTGTGCTACCTCATCCCAGCCATTCTCGATCTTTTTGGATTGATTTCAAAAGACTACTCGAGCCTATACAACATGGCGAAAGATTACTTGCTTCCAGGTGCGCTCATCCTCATGACGCTTGGGATCGACTTCAAAGGCATCATCAACCTCGGACCAAAAGCATTGATCATGTTCTTCACAGCAACCGTGGGAATCATCATCGGTGGACCGATTGCGATTATGATCTACTCGTACATCGACCCAGAAGTTGTGGGAGGTGTTGGCAATGACGCTGCTTGGCGTGGATTCTCGACCTTGGCTGGAAGTTGGATTGGAGGCGGTGCAAATCAAGCGGCGATGCTCGAAACGTATACCTACAACCAAAGTTTGTACGGAAAAATGGTAACAGTTGATATCGTGGTAGCGAATCTTTGGATGGCATTTTTACTTTGGGCGGCTGCACGTGCACACAAGTTCGATAAATGGTTGAAGGCAGATAGTTCTTCCATCGAAGACCTTAAAAAACGAGTGGCAGACTACCAAACGTCAATCACCAAACAGACAACTTTAGCCGATTATATGGTTATCGCTGGAATTACCTTCGGGCTAGTTGCATTCGGACATTTTGCAGGCGAGTGGTTGGCCGGCTTATTCGATCCGAAATCGCCGTTTGGTAGTTCGTTCTTCTGGCTAGTGGTGATTGCAACCACAGGTGGATTGATCCTCTCGGCGACCAAATTAAGACGATACGAAGGAGCAGGTGCATCGAAAATAGGGAGTGTGTTCATTTATATTCTCGTTGCTACCATCGGGATGAAAATGGAACTTGCCGAAGCGGTAAAAGAGCCACAATTGATTTTGGTAGGAATTATTTGGATGCTTGTACACGTTGGACTTCTATTTCTGGTTGGAAAACTCATTCGAGCGCCCTTTTTCTTTATTGCTGTTGGATCAAAGGCAAATGTGGGGGGAGCAGCTTCTGCACCAATTGTTGCAGCGGCATTTCACCCATCGCTCGCTAGCGTGGGAGCATTGTTGGCGGTACTTGGCTACGCAATCGGAACGTATGGCGCAATTGTCTGTGCGAAGATGATGGAAGTCGTTGCTCCTGTTGCCGAGGCTGTGGTGAAATAGCGCTATAAAAATACCGAGTTAAGGTTGTCAAATACGCGTCAGCTAAGCATGTGCCTCCATCGTCTGCAACTGCACTAGTTTCGAGTAAACTCCTTGCTGGGCGATCAACTCATCGTGTTTACCCGATTCAGCTATTTGACCTCCTTCAATCACATAAATGCAATCTGCCGAGCGAATAGTTGATAATCGGTGAGCGATGATAATCGAAGTGCGGTTATGCATTAATGATTGGAGTGCATCTTGAACCAATTTTTCCGATTCAGAATCGAGGGCAGAGGTCGCTTCATCCAAAATTAAAATCGTTGGATTTTTCAAAATCGCACGTGCTATAGCGATCCGTTGCTTTTGTCCACCCGAAAGTTGAACACCTCGATCGCCTACAGCCGTTTCCAATCCTTCAGGGAAAGACTGAATGAACTCCCACGCATTCGCTTGTTTCGCAGCAGCAATGATTTCTTCTTCGGTCGCATTTTCTTTTCCAAACAGAATATTTTCTCGAATACTTCCAGCAAACAACAAAACTTCTTGAGGAACGATTGCCATGTGCTCACGAAGATGCCTCACGTCGATTTCTGAGATATTGGTCCCATCGTATTCAATCGAACCATCGGTTAACGGATAATAGTTGAGTAGGAGTGAAGCGATGGTCGATTTCCCTGCTCCAGATGATCCCACAAGTGCAATGGTTTGATTCTTCTTAACATTGAGGTCAATTCCCTTCAAAACTTCAATATCGTTTCGCTGTGGGTAGGAAAACGTAACTTGCTTGAATTGAATAGCTCCTGAAATTTCGGGTTTCAATTCGCCTTTTAGCAATTCTAGCTCACCGTCTTGGTGAATAATCGACATCAAATTTTCCGTTGCACCAATCGTTTTTTGAATCGTCGCGTACATATCTGGAATCGCGCTAATGGCAGCCCCCATGAAAATCGTGTACATGATGAACGAGAAGAAATCCGCAGAATGTAAACTTGGGTTCGGACCTTGGGTCATCAAAATTCCTTGCCAAATCACAAGAACAATTGCCCCAAAAACGCAGAAAATGATGAAGGATACGAAGGCACCTCTCCATAGGCCACTCTTCACGTTAAGTTTTCGGATGTAATCAATGGCCGTTGTAAAACGGCGGACGAGCATCATTTCATTCGTGAACGCCTTCACATTCGAAATTCCCATCAAGGATTCTTCCAAGATTGAATTGGAATTTGCCGTTTCAGCCTGCGCTTCTTTGGATAATTTTCGGATAAATCGACCAAAAATAACCGCAACAATTGCTACCACAGGGACTGAAGCGAGCATGATGAGGGCCAATTTCCAAGAAATGAATGCGAGAATGGCGATTCCGAGCACGATCGTGAAAACTTGTCTAAAGAACTCAGCAATAGTGGTTCTTAGTGTTTCCTGAACTTGCGTGATGTCAGCTGAAACCCGGCTTGTCAATTCACCGACTTTATTTTGATTGAAAAAATCCATTGGCATGTGCACCAATCGCGAAAATGCATCTTTTCGAATGTCTCGGAGCGTATTTTCTGTCACGTTCGTAAAAATAACCACCCGGAAGAAGGAAAAAATCGATTGTAAGGCGAATAAACAGAATAGTGCAATCACCACCGTACTCACATTACTCATGTCGATTGCGTTGATGCTATCTGCCATCGATGGAGTAGCACTTGAACCTGATCCGAGCAATTGTCCCATCAAAAAAGGAAAAACCATACCAGCCGAAGCCGAAAGAACCAAGAAAACCCAGCCAATGACAAACATTCCACGATACGGACGCAAGTATTTAAAAATTCCCTTCGCTCTTTGAATTGCCTCCTTGCTCGGGCGCTCTGCACGCTCTGCATTCCGTTTTTTAGCCATTTAATCTTGTTCTAAGTGGACAAAAATACGGCTCTAACTTGGAAATCTAGGAAAAATGTCGATTTTTGTGCAAAGTTTATAGGAAAGATTTTGAAGATTGGAAAATATACATATCTTTGCATTCCGAAATTTGACAACAGGTTAAAGAAAATATATCATGAGCAAAAGAACGTTTCAACCATCGCAGAGAAAGAGAAGAAATAAGCACGGATTCCGTAGTCGTATGGCTACAAAAAACGGAAGACGCGTATTAGCAGCACGTCGCCGTAAAGGAAGAAAGAGAATTTCTGTTTCTAGCGAGAAATTACACAAGCGTTAAGCTCTTCGTTAAAAAAATCTTTAACCGATGTTCTTTTGAGCATCGGTTTTTTTATTTTTCATACCTTTCACCTATATTGCAAACGAATAACACACACACACTAACTTTACTTTATGAAGAAATTATTACTCATGGGAGCAGTGCTACTTTCCTACGGAAGCATGGCTCAAAAAACAGGTGTAGAGCAGGATTGCGATGCGAAATTTACCGCGCGACCAGCTGCAAAACCACAAGCAGACAACAGCAATACCAATCGAGCAGTACCATT
Organism: uncultured Fluviicola sp.; assembly: GCA_937919725.1. Taxonomy (GTDB): domain Bacteria; phylum Bacteroidota; class Bacteroidia; order Flavobacteriales_D; family Crocinitomicaceae; genus UBA4466. Next base: position 12,492 of record CALFOS010000302.1, read on the forward strand.
TTACACGGAAGATTTCGGTGGTGGATTCCCCGCAGGTTGGACTACACAAGATTCTTCAGCGATTTGTCCTTGGGTGTATTCAACGGATGGCTCTTGGGGATTTTTCAACGGGAATAGCGCTACAGCTGGAGCGGCTGGAATCAATTCTACCACAGCAGCAAACGGATTTTTAATCTGCGACATCGATTCAGCTAACCAATTTACATATGGTCAACCATCAGGATCGAATTACCAGTACTTGAGTACGTACGTAACGTCTGCTCCTATCGATTGTTCTACGCATACATCAGTCATCCTTAAATTTGAACAGTTCTACCGCTACAATAACGGCGTTGCTATGATTGTTCAAGTAAGTAATAACGGTGGAACAAGTTGGACAAGTTACAACGTTGCAGGTGGAGTCGCGAACAATGCGGTCTCTGCGAATCCAAAAAATGTGTCGCTCAACATTACGTCAACAGCTGCATCTCAGGGAAGTGTTTTGATTCGTTTCGGCTGGAGTGCGCGGGTCTATTATTGGATGATTGACGACATTAACTTGAGCGAAGCAGATCCCTTCGATATCGCGACAGACGATTCTTGGTGGGGAATGAATTCCATCGGCTACCAGAACTATAAAACACCATTGTCTCATGCAGCACCGATCACATTCAAAAGTTTGTTGACAAATAATACAGGATCTGCACTCACTGGATCTGCGGTAACAACAGACATTAGCGGAACTTCTGGTTCTGTGTTCAATGGCAGCTCAACACCAATCTCAATCGCGCCAGCAGCGAGTGATACAGCAACAGTATCCACTACATGGACGCCGGGAGTTGTTGGAACCTACACCGTGACTTCTGTATCAACATCCACTTCAGGTACCGATGGAAATTTAACAAACAACACCTACACGGATAGTTTGCAAATCACATCATCCGTCATGGGATTGGACAACCTTTCGGCAGGAAGTCAATCAACTGCTTCCATCTCCAATTTCGGGTCTAATACAGGTCAACCCTTCAAAATCGGCAACATCTACCAAGTAACCAACAACGATTTTGTTGAGTGCGTTCAAATTGGAATTGCCAATAACGTTCAGAATACAGGAAAAGAAATTTTTGCCGAAGTGTATGCATACGATCCAGTGGCAGCAGATTTTATGTTGCGTGGAGCTTCATTCCCACACTTCGTTTTGGCGGGTGAATTAGGTACTATTATTTCCCTCGAAATGGCGCAAGCAGGAGACGTTTACGCAGACGAAGAAATTTTGGTTGTTGCAGGACACTACGGTGGTGCACCAGCTGGAACGGACGATGTGAGCTTCATGTACGGACAATCTGTTCCTGCACAAACCGTTTACGGATACGACGGAATAGGAGATTTGTACTACTTGGCGAATCCGCGAGCGATCGTTGTTCGTCCAGATTTCAACTGCGGATTGGGATTGTCGGAGGCAACTCAACAACTCGATGCAACGGTATTCCCGAATCCATCAAACGACAAATTCACTGTTCGTTTGGCGAATGAGACATCGAACGCAACACTTCGTCTAACAGATTTGAACGGACGAGTTGTTCTAACGCAAGAAGTAAATCAAACGACGCAAGAAATCACACTGAACGTAGCTGGAATCGCAAATGGAATGTACACTTTACACATCCAAAGTGAAAAAGGAACGAAAGCACTTCAGGTTGAAGTAATGCATTAAATTCTTCGAATACCAATTTGAAGGTCGGTTCTAGCATTGCTGGGACCGGCTTTTTTGTTGGACTTCGGCTTCGTTCAGCCACCAATAAAAAATGCCGATCTCAGCGCAGCTAATCTTTCACCGTCGAAGTCAGCAGCATAGCTAATCTTTCTTTCCTTCACCGCCAACGGCATCCGCGTAGCGAATTTTTCAATCAGTATTCCTTCAATTAGTGATCTCTCAATCAGCGTCTCTCAGCCATAATAAAACCTCTATCGACTTGTGATGAGCCCATCGAAGTAAGCAAAAACTCAATCATTCTTCATTCAATCGATCAAATTACTGCCTTCGCCCGAAGCAAAATTTCAATAATTCTTCATTCCCTCATTCTTAATTCTTCATTTGAAAAATACCCCAAAAATAAATTCCTCCGAAAGCAATCCATCACGTATTTTTCACTAACTTAATGTAAAACCAACCTACAAAAAATACAATAATGCTCGTAAAAACCTACGGTGCGGCACTTTTTGGAGTGGACGCAAAAACCATCACTATC
>CALFOS010000303.1 GCA_937919725.1 uncultured Fluviicola sp.
TGAATTCAGCCTACAACCAAACATTTAATATTGGATCCGATTCTGTGTATTCGGTCGACGAATTGGCTAATGCCGTTGCGAAAGTGATGGACAAAAATATGAACATCAACTATTTGGAGCCGCGTGACGAAGTGATACATTCATTTTCCGATCATTCGAAATTTCAAGAGTATTTCAGTGATAAATCTACCATCGATCTGCTCACCGGACTGAACGAAATGTACAAATGGGTGAAAATACACGGAGCAAAAGAAAGTAGCATCTTCGAAGGGATTGAAATTGAAAAAAATCTCCCGACATCTTGGAAAACGAAATCGAAATGACAGAACAACCACTGGTTTCCATCATCATGGCAGTGAAAGATACTGCGATTTATTTGCCCGAATGCATAGACTCAATCATCGCCCAGACCTACCAAAATTGGGAGCTGATTGCCGTAAACGATCACTCCACAGATGCTACCCCAGAAATACTAAAGTCTTATTCTAAGCAAGATGCGCGCATTCGATACTACGACAGCGATGCACCCAAATTAATTCCTACGCTGCAAGTTGCTTATGCGCAGGTACGCGGACAATTAATCAACCGAATGGATTCCGACGACCGAATGCCACACGACAAAATCGAAGTGCTCGTCCATGAATGGCTCAAGTATGGAAAAGGAACGGTGATTGCCGGAGGAACTGAACATTTTGTGGACGAAGGCGAAGTAGGAGATGGATTTTTGCGCTACGAACGTTGGCTGAATGAAGTCGCGCGCACCAGCTCACATTACAAAGAAATTTACAAAGAATGCGTGATTCCATCGCACTGTTGGATCATCCACAAAGATGATTTTGATGCCGTGGATGCGTTTAATCCACTCGTTTATCCAGAGGATTACGATTTGTGCTTTCGGTTTTACCGCCATCACTTGAAGATTGTTGGAATCGATAAAATTTTGCATTTCTGGCGGGATCGATCCAACCGCATCTCGCGCACGTGGGACGAATACAAGGACAACCGTTACTTCGATTTGAAGTTGCGTTTCTTTTACGAGTTGGATCGCGATCGAAGTCGACCACTTGTTGTGTGGGGAGCCGGAAGAAATGGGAAAGACATGGCGCGTTTACTTCAAAAACACGATGATCACTTTCACTGGGTCTGCGATAACGAAAATAAGATCGGAAGAGATATTTATGGCGTGATTATGCAAGATTTCAAGGATGTTCGCTCACTTGACCAGCCACAAATAATGATCGTCGTTGCCTCACCTGACGGAAAAAAGGAGATTTTAGAACAGCTTACTCAATGGGGTAAAAAACCTGTAGAAGATTTTTGGTTCTTTGCCTGAAAAATGGGTAACTTTCGCCTGAATCTATTTCATTAATACTTAAAACACCTATGTTCAAGTACATTTTACCTTTCGTAGTTATCTGTTTAGCGTTGAGTTGTTCAACCGATGAAAAACCTACTCCCCCCAAGAAAGTTGAAAAAGTGGTTGAAGCGCCTAAAAAACAATACGATCCGAGTTCAGTTGTTTCGCGCACCGAAGAATTTTTCGATTGGTACTTTGAGAACAGTCGTGAATTGTACAAAATGCGGAGCTCGTGCATTGGAGCCGAAAATGGATACCATGCTCTCGATAAAAAAAAATTAAATGCCTACACCACTTGGTTGAAAAAAACGAACTTCTTCTCACAAGCCTTTATCGACGTGGAACACAAGCGATGGTCGACTGAATGCGCTGATGAAATGCGAAAAATTGCGCGCAAAAAACAGAAGATCGTTGGCGCACCACCCTGCGTTTTTCAAGGCGATATCTTCCTCTTAATTCAAGAGCGACCAACCGAAGAAATGCGCGAAGCACTTTCATTTTCAGTAAAAGACCAATCGGATAGCACGGCCCTTGTTCAATACGACGAACGAAGTGCCCTCACGTGGAGCTCGAAAGATGGCTCGTGGAAAATTGACGCCTGGCCGAACTAAACCTCGAATTATATTCCTTCCAGCACAATCGATGATTAAACAAACAAATGCACGCGAAACGCGAAGGATTGAAAGCACTCATCTCCCCAAAAAAAACACCTGAAAACTGCACTAGTATCCACATTTAGCTTAGTCGATAACGAACATAAAAGCGACTTCGTCGACATTCTCTATTCAATCGCTAAAACTCTGCTTTCCAAACAATGATCTTCTTATCATCAGAAACTGAAACGAATCGCGTTTGGTCCAAAACACGTAGTTTGTTCACAGAATGTCGGTGACCACCCACTTTAAGATCCAATCGTTGTAGAAATTCAAGTTCATTCGACCAGATTTTGATCGTTTTGTCTCGACTTGCGGTAGCGATTTCCCTTCCTTCATTGACTGATTGAATGCTGTAAATCGCGAAGTTGTGTGCTGGAATTTCCTCGATGCATTTCTCAGATGTCAAATCCCATAATTTGAGAAGCGCATCTTTTCCGCCGGAAATCAATTTATTTTTGTCTAAAGGATGACACAAAACGGCCGTTGTTCCGCCTACGTGCGCAGTGATTGTTTTTACCTCATTGAAGAAGTTGGTTTCAAACATTCGAATGGTTCCATCTTGACAAGCGAGAAAAAAATGAACGCCATTTTCTGTGACAGCAATATCGCGAATTTTTCCTGCGTCGAGCGGCAAATAAACGAGTAGACTTAATTTTTCACTATCCCAAATGGACAAATTACCATCGGCGTCGGCAGCATACATGTGTTTTTTCGAAGGATTGAACGCCAAGCTGAAAATCCCCTTCGTATGTTGAGTGAAAAACTTGATTTCCTTGTTTTCGTTGAGATCGAAAATATGAATATGTCCATTTGCCAATCCAACGACCAATCGATTTTGATCCAAAAATATAAGTGAATAAACGGATTCTTCGAATTTGATCGCAAATTCATCCTGTTCACCAGTATCTAAATTCCAACGCGCCAAGTAGTTATCACCACTTCCCGTGTATGCAAAACCATCCTTGCAGACACACGTATAGATTGCTCCAGCGTGACCCAGAATTTCAGATTGTTTATGGAACAGCATGGAATTAATCCATTTCCTCTTCCTCGAGTTCTTCTTCGTCGTCGTTGACTTGTTTCAATCGTTCTGCATAATCCGCAGGCATGAAATCAAAGAAGGTGTCACCACGTAAACCAAGACGCAAAGTTTCCAGTGGAATTAACTCATTCGGTGCGATATTTCCGAGATTCACATCACTTCCGAACAATTTCACGAACCAAGCTTGTTGTTTTTTAATTGGTGCTTCCCAGAGAATATCATCTGGAGCCACTTTGGCGATGATGCGATTGATCAACATCGTGTGTGCCGTTCCATTCGGTCTAAATACTCCTACGGTTCCCGATTCACGTCCTTCAGCAATCACTTTCCACGATCCAGCTTCGAGCTCTGTCGACATCATTCTGACCCACTTTGCCGGAGAAACGATGATTCCAGAATCTTTCGATCCCACTTCAGAAAGAACCGTTCTGTCCTTCGCCAAGCGTTGAATTAACTCACATTTTTCATCGTGTGGGATAATAATGGAACCATCAGAAACTTCACATAAATCCAAATTGTACTTATCAATTGTTCTAATGTAGTCCTCAAATTGACCCCTCGCATGAAACGCTTCAAACAATGTTCCACCAAAATACGGTCGGATACCAGCTGCTTTATACAAATCAATTTTATCCTGCAGATTTTTAGTGACGTACGCTGTTCCGAAACCAAGTTTAGCGACATCGCACAAGTGTCCTGAGCTTTCAATAAAATTCTCTACCTCGCGAAGGCTGAGCCCTTTATCCATAATCATTGTAACGCCTTTGCTTCTCGGTTTAGCCGAGCGAGTGGGTATGTAATTTAAATCGAAATTTTTCATCTTAGTATTTAATCAGCCAAAAGTACAAATTTCGCAACGTTTTTCAACGCGGGATTAATTTCAAAAAGTTCTAACGCATGTTCTCGATCACGTTCTATGCATTGTTTGAATAATTCAAGTGCGCCTTTTTTCTCCCCGAGCTTCCACCAGAGATCAATTTTAAGCAGAGGAATGTACTCATTTTCGGGATTCGTTTTCTCGAATACATCCAAAAATGTTTTGGCGCTTAAGACTGATTCTGTTTTCTCCAACATATGAACATAGTTCATCAAGCATTCAGAATCCGTTGGATCGAGTCCGAGCGCAATTAGGTAATTATCCGAAGCGATGTCGAATTGTTCCAGCTTCTCATATGCGCCTGCGAGCACGTGAATGATCCCAGGATTGTCGGGTGCCAATTCAGCCGCCTTTTGCAGGAGCACTAATCCGGCTTTTGTTTTTCCTTCCAAATCCTCCACTATTCCCAATCCAAGCCAAGCTTCGGCCAACAACGGTGCAAGTTCCAAACTCCGTTGATAATAGTGTCGAGCCAACTCATATTCTTCGAGCTGCTCGTAGCTTTCGCCCACATAGCAATACGCCATTGGGTCGTCGCCATCTAATTTGATGGACGTTTCAAAACTTTCGATCGCTTTGGTGTACTTTTCCATGGATAAGTAGGCATTTCCGAGGTTGAAGTATACGGGGCCGAAATCGTCGTTGATAATAATACAGTAATCGTAAGCCCAGATAGCTTGTTCAAAATTCTCTATTTTGAGGTAGGCATTTCCTAGGTTGTACCATGCGGTGAAAGAATAAGGATTTTCGTCGATGAAGTCTGAATAACATTCAATGGATTTTTCGTATTCTCCTAATTGATCGTAGCAGAAGGCAATTTCGTATATCGCACCTTCATTGTGTGGATTTTTCTTGATCGCTTCTTGCAATACTTCAAGTGCTTGTTTCCATTTGTTCGCATTTTCGTATTCTACCGCCAAATCGAGATAAATTTCATCTCTATCCTCAGGTTCCGCAACGCTAAGTGCCGCTTGAAAGTACTTAATGGCGTTGGTAGAATCTTTGAGTTGACTAAAAACGGAAGCTTTGGTGAGCAGCAACTCGAAGCTTGGCATTCCCATTCGCTCAAGCTCGGTTAACAATTTAACCGCTTCTTTCAGCTTACCGATTCCCGAAAATGCCTGCGCGCGACGGAGTTTGAACAGATTATTGTACGAAAATTGTGAAAGCGCTTCTTCGCTCGCGAGTAGTGCTTTCTGGTAATTTCCGGCTATAATGAAGTGATCAATCAGTGCTTCCCACCGATCGCTGTCAAGAAAACCAATCTCTCCCCCATTCAAAAATGCCTCAAATCGAATCAGATCCTCGTGCACATTTACATCATCAAAATCGTCGTCTTCATCCTCAAACATAGACCTCGTTATTTAATTTACAATATACGGAATTTGCTCCTTCTACAAAAGTACGAACAAAAAGATGTTATGAACAGGATTTACACACCAATCTATCACCGTTTTTTGGGCTGATTTCAGTACCTTTACCGCTCATTCTAGTTTAGTATTATGCACCGTTTTAGTCTCATTATTTCCCTTCTTATTGTCGTAAGCTCGTGTGCGCTCAATAAAACCTTTCTGCATCCATTCGCATTGCACAAAGGAGATAGTTTGAGTGCGTACATTCCAGAAATGAATGACACACTTACACTTAGTTTTAACGATGATTTGAGCACACATATTACAAATTCGGATGGAAAAACACCCGATCTTCCCTACACGATTGAGACAATTCTGTTCCCAAATTGCGCCGGAGATACACTTTATGGCTGGTTTATGAAGCCTGATTCGAATTACAACGGAACCACGATTTACTTCCTGCACGGCAATGCAGCAAACGTGGCGTATCAATATTTATTCGCTACTCCCTTTGTAAATGCTGGTTATCAAGTGTTCATTTTCGATTACAGCGGATTTGGATTTTCGCAAGGTGAAGCAACCCGCAAGGCTGTGCACAGCGATGCTACAGACGCTTTCCACTATTTGCTCTCGCGCGAAGATATCAAACACGATCATTTATTGATTTACGGGCAATCCTTGGGTGGACATCTTTCGGTTGTGATCGCTAATGAAAACCAGAATAAGATTGATGGATTGATCACTGAAGGCGCATTTTCATCACACAAAGACATTGCAGCGAATTCCGTTCCCTTGCTCGGACGCATTTTTACGCGCGAAATGTACAGTGCCGAAAAAAACATCGTGAAATTCAAGAAACCAATTCTGATCATCCACAGCACAGAAGATACTCGAATTCCATTTGAACAGGGCGAGCGCTTGTACGAATTAGCGAATGAACCGAAGGAATTTTACGTAATTGACAAGCCACACATTCGTGGGCCATTATTCTATGCTGATAGCATCACTGAAAAAATGGATAGGATGGTTAATCCTTAGATTATCAATCAGTTGCAGATGTATTGGTCATTGATAGTTTAAGTAAAATAGCAGTAAAGCCAAACGGTATAAGTAATAAAAGAATCAATTCCAATCCACCGTCTGATTTATTCTTCTTGCGCTTAATTTTCACCGGATCAGTGGTATCCTTCTTCACCTGCTCCTTCACATTATCAAATCCAATGAACTTCGTGGAATCTGATGGTAGTGCAAATTTGTAATCCCGATCAAGCACTGATTTCACGCTATCCAATGAATGTGCGTGTTTAAAAAGTGGATGATCGTAGACTGTATCAATGCCTGGCTGCCATAAGGAATTAAATCGCGCATTTGGCTCATAACGAACTGGACAATATCTACTCGTATACATGATAGAAATGCCATCTGAAACAACTTTAACAGAATCGAGGACACCATTGGAGACATACATCAATCCCATTGGACTTAACCGTTCGTCAGGCGGCAGCATTCCAAAGTTCGAACTTATATGATCATATTCATCAGAAATCCTTTTGTGCTCATATTTATTTACGTTTGCATTTCTGCTGCGCATTTCAATGATATCTGTTTGAGCAAACGTAAAAATGGAG
>CALFOS010000304.1 GCA_937919725.1 uncultured Fluviicola sp.
AAATCCCCGAAGACATTCTCAGACACATTTGGATTTTCACTATCAGCTTCATTTTCAACACACGAGGCAAATCCAACAAAAAACAACAAGATGATCCAAACTCCTTTTTGCATTACTTCATTTTTAAAAATGCCACTTCTTTTTCCGAGAGCAAACGGTAGCGTCCGCGCGGAAGGTCTTTTTTCGTTAATCCAGCAAACATCACACGGTCCAATTTGGCAACGTGATAGCCGATTGCTTCGAGAGCTCTCGTCACAACTTGACTTTTGGTGGAATACACTTCCAAACCGATTTCGCGCATGTCTTTGTCGGCCACGTATTCTGCTTTTTCAAAGCGCGTTGTTCCATCGTCCAACAATATTCCTGCGAGCAGTTTTTCCAAGTCTTCGGGTTGCATCTTGCGCGTTAATTCCACGTGATACAATCGTCCTGGCTTGTGCTTCGGATGCGCCATTTTTTTCTCCAAATCGCTGTCGTTTGTATACAAAACGAGCCCCGTTGTGTCCTTGTCCATTTTTCCAAGCGGATAAACGGCTTCTTTGCACGCTTTTTGAATCAATCCCAAGGCATTTTTGCGCCCAAACGGATCGTTGAGTGAAGTGACAAATCCCTTTGGCTTGTTGAGCAAGACGTAGCGTTTTGTTGCCGCGTTGATCCCATGACCATCATATTTCACCACATCGCCGGGCTTCACTTTGTACCCCATTTCGGTCACAATTTCGCCGTTCACTGTGACTACTCCCGTTGAAATTAGAACATCCGCATCGCGACGTGACGCAATTCCTGCATTCGATAAAAATTTATTCAAGCGCACATCATCGCCAAACGTTGGCAAGGTGTCTCCTTTTCGTTGTTTGTCCTTGAAATCGACGAATTTTCCTTTATCCCGAGCCGCTTTTCCACTTTTCTCAATCTTCGTACTCTTTTCACTCTTGCTGCTATACTTGTCTGAGGTCGTTTTCACGCGCTTCCCGTCTGATGCTTCTTTGCTTTTTAACGGTTTTCGCTTCGAATCGTTACTCGGACCTGCGCTTTTTGCCTTGAATGGCTTCTTTTTCGCATCTCCGCCGCGCCCTTTCGAACCTTCAGAACTTGTTTTCCCTCTTCCTCCTCTATTCATTGGAATTTAATTATTGTGCAAAGATAGGATAATTCCCATTCTTATATCTCTCACACGCGCACGAGAGCATCACACCAAAGGATAAAAAGCCGACTCGATGTGCTCGATTTCAGTTTTTTGCCGGTGTAGCACGATAGAAATCACGTCGAATCGCACTTCCTCAGTTCGATTATTTTGTTCAATGAAGGCGTTCATCACCGATATTATCTGCCGTTGTTTGCTGCGAGATACTGCGTTGAATGGCGATCCAAAAGCATCTGTTTCGCGCGTTTTCACTTCGGTTGCAATCACTTGATTATTGTGTAACGAAATGACATCGACTTCTCCGCGTCGATAGCGGTAATTTTGAACTAAAATCGTGTGTTGCTTCTTTTTGAGGAGTTGGACAGCCAAGCGCTCGCCTTCTTTTCCAAGTTCGATGTGATTCATACTGATAGGTTTAAGTTAAGGTACGCATAATTTCGATTAGTTCAGACAACTATTGGACGGAAAAACACGTTTTATTTAAACAGATTAATCTTATTCGTTATGAAAATTCTACTCAGCTTCGTTCTTGCCTTTTTGGCTTCCGTAAATGTGCATTCTCAAAATTTAGAGTGGTTGATTTCTGCTGGTGGATTGAAATCGGATAAAGCGACAACGGTGGTGGTAGACGACAATGGTTATAGCTATGTTACCGGATACTACAACGAGCAAGCGCAATTCGGTCCATTCGACACGGGATTTTCGTTTTCAAGTAGCAAGGAAGTGTTCGTAGCGAAAATAGATCCAACGGGAAATTATGTATGGGTGAAAAATGGTGTGAATTACTACGACGATCGCGGTTTGGGCTTGTGTTTAGATCCGGCAGGAAACATCTACGTGACAGGAACTTGCTGGGGAGGATTGACGTTTGGATCGATGTCGCTGTACAATTCAACATCCTACACTGATCAGATTTATGTCGTAAAACTCGATACAGATGGAAATACCATTTGGATCAAAAATGCGGGAAATGATCCGGGCGGATATCCGTACAACGATGACCACGGACAAGATATCATTTCGGACAGTGATGGAAATCTCTACCTCACGGGATTTATCTCCAACAACGCCGATACACCGAACAATGCAACTTTCGATGCGATTTCCATTCCACTCATCCCTCACGATTCCTTGGCATTTGTAGCAAAATTAACCAACGATGGCACGTGGCTTTGGGTACGAACGTTTGATGGTATTTACGAATACCGCGATAATGCTGTGGCTGTGGACGATGAAAATAATGTGTACGTCGCAGGAGGATTTGATCTTACAAGAACCTTTGGCACCTCTTCAATTACGGCTGTTGGACAGGAAGATATTTTTGTCGTGAAATATGATGAGAATGGGAATTTCCTCTTTGTGCGCCAAGCCGGCGGATTGAGAAAAGATCGAGCCGATGCCATAGCGTTTGGAAACGATGGACATTTATACCTCACGGGCGAATTTCGCGACACGTGTAATTTCGGGGTAGCACATTTGAACAACTACGGAAGCGCAAGCGGAAAGGATATTTTTGTGGCGAAGATGTCGAAAAGCGGTGTTTGGAAATGGGCGATCAAAGCAGGATCTAACAAAGGAAGCGACCGTGGAACCGGAATTTGCGTCAACAATTCTGGGAATGTTTTTGTGTCGGGTCAATTTAGTGGTGAAGCGAAGTTTGGCCCCGATATTCTCCTCGATTCGGATGGAGATAGCGTTCAACTTTTTGTTGCGGGCATCGATACACTTGGTAATTGGCGCTGGGCGAAAGAGGGTGGAGGATTGGATTTCGATCGTGCGGCATCTGTAGCGTGCGACGATAATTGCAACGTTTATTTCACGGGTTACTATGCTATAACCATGACTGTCGATTCTCTTTCGGTCACTGCCGTATCTGGTAAAGAGATTTTCACCGGTAAATTTACCGATGCGTGTTTTGGCTATTCGGCGTCGCCGCCGGGAGGACCTGGAGGGGAAGAGGAATACTGTGAGTTGCTCGAAACGAACGTCTTCACGCCAAACGGCGACCATATCAACGATGGATTGGTATTCTCAACGAGCTGTAACATGGACGGAACAGTGACGATTTTCAACCGCTGGGGAGAAATTGTGTACCAATCGAACAGCCTTCTTGAAGCATGGGATGGTCGAACACCAGCAGGAATATTGGTTCAAGACGGAACCTATTTCTACACCATCGAAGTGCGCTCGAAATTTGGTCAAAAGGAAAAGAAAGATGGATTCATCACCGTGATTCGATAATTTGAACGCCTTTGGACTTGGGTTGTACTTCTCAACATGCATTTCGTACGCGCCATCTTCATTCTTTTCCCTTTTTTGAGTTTTGCTCAGGAAGAATACAGGCCAATTTTGATAATCGGCAACTTCAACGCGGTTTGTTTGGACGATTCGAGCATCCAAAAATCGGTTAAGCTGCCCGATTCACTTCATTCATTTCAAGTGATTTGTTTTTTCTCGAATTCCACTAGCTCATTGTCGGACAGTGAAGTGCTTCGCGTGGAAAGCTTTGTGCGCGAAGGTGGAGGTTTGTACCTCGGAGCGGAAAATTGGCCTTTGCAAGCGGAGTCGAATCAACTCACGAAGCGGATTTACCTCAAGGAAAGTTTTGGCGAATACGATGCGACCGATGCGGAAATTGAGAAGAAGAGTGGAAATCTTGGGCTGGCCTACGAAACAATTCCTGCGGGAAGATCGACTGTTGCTTTTCCGATGGATTACCGATTGCGCGTAGAAGCGTGGGTGGCAGATCAACCCTTAATTTTGTCGGGACAGCTCGATGAAGGAAAAGTGATAATCGATGGCGGATATTCGCGTTTTTATTGTAATCAACGCTCGGAAATTACCGATTCCTTGTGGAAGTCGATCATTGCGTTTTTGAGGTAGTGCGCCTTGATTCCGCGGAAACTTCGCGCTGCGCATTCCACGAATGATGCATACTCCAATAAATGAAATTCAGCAAAACTCCCATGCCAACGGTCACGCCCCATGTCCGCGAATGCCGAAGCGGATGTACAAATCGATCTCCAATTTCGGCGAATAAATGTCCGGGCTTGTGCCACAAATCCCAACTATTGAAACGCAAATATCTTCCCAAATAGACCCCAAAAGCGGTGAGGAAAATAAGTGCTATGATCGTGGAAAATGTCATCCATGTTTGTTTCATAGGCAAAATATACTTTTCGATGTCGGCCAAGCTGATTAATCCCGCTAGCAATCCTGTCCAAGCGTAGCTGAGAATGAGGATGAGGTCGAACCATTGCGGAGCAGAATCCTCATGCCGCATGTGAAAAATGTCAGTAAGAATGTACGGTGCGTTCGGAAAAAAGAGCAACCACGAACCCAAAACACCGAGTTTCACCCACCATTTTTTCACAAGTGGTGCTCCTTCGTTGTGTAGAATCTCGTAGAGAAACGTCACTCCAAGCGGCACAAACGCAAGAAAAAGGTTCCAATTCAAAAAGAAATAATTGATTTCACCCGTGATGATGATGCGTGTGATACACAACGCTACGCAAAAAAGCGTCATCGCGGCGAGAAGTAGAAATTGGTGTTTTCGAGTTTTGGTCATCCAAGGTATACGTCGGTTATGAGTTTTTAGTATGCCGATGATGGAAGTTTAACTTTCCTTAACGCGTTAAAATTTGATCCGTTCCTAAAATCGTGTGCTTTGGGTGAGGATGATCCCGGTCATTGCTGCTTAGTTGATTTCTCCATTTTAGATCAAATACCTTACGAAATCGCCCTATCAAAGACACTCTGAATAAAGAGCTCACTCCATCTCGCCCAGCAACTCCAAGGTTTCCTGAGCAGCGGCCTGCTCAGCCTTCTTCTTCGAAGATCCTGAACCACGTCCGTACTCGCGATCTTTGATCACCACACGAACCAAATATTTCCAATTGGCGCCATCGCTTTCTTCTAGCAACACTTCGAAGTCTATGGGAAGGCGGTTTTTTTGGCTCCAGATGAAGAGGCGTGATTTGAAATCTATTTCTTCTTCCAGAATGCGGTTGAGGTTGACGTGTTTTCTAAAAACGTGGTTGATCAAGCTTTTTTGTGCTGCTTCGAATCCGCCGTCGAGGTAGATGGCGCCCACGAGTGCTTCGAATGCGTTTCCTTCGATGGTTTCGATTTTAATCGTGCGATTTTTGTTATACCGAAGTACTTTACGCAACTTCATGTCGTGGCCAATCGCGCCGAGTGTGTCTCTGCTTACCACCTTCGATTTGATTTTGGTCAAGTAGCCCTCGTCTTCATTGGGAAATCGGGCGTAGAGAAATTCGGCTACAATGGAATCGAGGATGGCGTCGCCTAAAAATTCCAAGCGCTCGTTGGAAATATCTACTTCTGTGGTGTTGATGATGGATTTGTGCGTGAGCGCGTGGAGGAAAAGTTGACCGTTTTTGGGTCGATATCCAAATCGCTCGAATACGAATCGATCAATTTCAGGATTGTCCGAGGAAGATTTTTTTCTAAAGAAATTAGAAAACCACGACAATTAACCCTGGAATTTTTTGACAATCACGGTTGTATTGTGCCCACCGAAACCAAAAGTGTTGGAAAGTGCAATATTTACTGTGCGTTTTTGTGCGGTATTGAATGTGAAATTCAATTTAGCGTCCAATTCTGGATCGTCGGTAAAGTGATTGATCGTTGGTGGGACAATGTCGTTTTTCACGGCAAGAATCGCAGCTATTGCTTCTATCGCTCCAGCAGCACCGAGGAGGTGACCTGTCATCGATTTGGTTGAACTGATGTTCAAGTTGTAAGCGTGATCACCAAAAACAGCTTTAATTGCTTTTACTTCTGCAATGTCGCCCAATGGTGTGGATGTTCCGTGAACGTTCACATAATCTACTTGCGACGCATCAATTTCGGCGTCTTCCAATGCCGCAAGCATGGTGTTTCTGGCGCCCAATCCATCCGGATGAGGAGCCGTCATGTGATATGCATCGCCCGACATTCCACCGCCGATCACTTCGGCATAGATTTTCGCGCCACGACGTTTTGCATGTTCGTATTCTTCGAGGATGAGCGCTCCGGCTCCTTCTCCCAGCACAAAACCATCGCGGTCTACGTCGAATGGGCGAGAAGCTGTTTCTGGAGAATCGTTACGAGTAGAAAGTGCTCGCAATGCGTTGAATCCGCCAACTCCCGATTCGTTGACCGCAGCTTCCGAACCGCCAGTAACAACGGCGTCTACTTTACCTAAACGGATATAATTGAATGCATCAATAATGGCGTTTGTGGCAGAAGCACAGGCTGAAACAGTTACGTAATTCGGTCCTCTGAATCCAAATTCGATAGAGATATGTCCAGCTGCGATATCGGCAATCATTTTTGGGATAAAAAACGGATTGAAACGAGGTGATCCGTCACCGCTTGTGAAGTTCACGACTTCATCCTGAAACGTTTTTAATCCACCAATCCCAGATCCCCAGATCACACCAACCCGGTCAAGGTTTAGGTCTGCACCCAAAAGTCCAGAGTCTGCCACAGCTTCCCTTGCAGAAACTATGGCATACTGTGAAAATTGATCTAATTTCCTTGCTTCTTTACGATCAATATGGTCTTCCACATTAAAGTTTTTTATTTCGCAAGCAAATTGTGTTTTAAACAAAGAGGCATCAAATTGAGTGATCGGTGCAGCACCGCTTTTACCGGAAATTAGCGCTTCCCAATAATCAGAAACGTTGTTTCCGATCGGAGTTAAGGCTCCTAAACCAGTTACTACTACTCTTTTCAGCTCCATAAAGATGATTCCTTCGTTCAGTGTTCGATTAAAACTATCGGATTAGTTTGCGTTTTCTTCGATGTAAGTAACAGCGTCACCAACGGTTTGGATATTTTCTGCTTGATCGTCTGGAATCGCGATGTTGAATTCTTTTTCAAATTCCATGATAAGCTCTACTGTGTCCAATGAGTCAGCTCCAAGATCATTCGTGAAGCTTGCTTCATTCGTTACTTCGCTTTCCTCAACACCTAACTTATCTACGATAATAGATACTACTTTTGATTTAACGTCAGACATTTTTCTTTAATTTAAGGGTTAATTCAGCCGCAAAGAAAACCACAAATTATCAAAAACCAAAATTATTAGTCATAATAATCAATGACCTGCTCTTTGGATTTCCTTAATATATCAGGAACTCGGGCCGAATCGCTTGGATATCCTACGGGAATTAAAAGAAACGGACGCTCGTTTTCTGGTCTATTCAGGGCTTTAGCGATGAAATTCATCGGACTTGGTGTGTGGGTGAGCGCAACCAACCCGGCGTTATGAACTGCCATTAATAAAAATCCAGCGGCTAACCCTACCGATTCCGAAACGTAATAATTTTGTCGTTTTGAGCCATCTTTTTGAACTTCGTAGGCGCGTTTCATGACAATCACTATCCACGGTGCGATGTCGATGAATTCTTTATGCCAATCGGTGCCAAGTGGTGCCAAATCTTCAAGTCATTCGTCGCTCATTCGGCCTCCGTAGGATTTTTTTTCCTCTTCTTCCGCCAAAGCACGTAATTTTGATTTGAGCGATGCATTCGAAATCAGACAAAATGTCCACGGTTGTTTGTGTGCTCCAGATGGGGCGGATGATCCTGTCATCAAGATGTTTACCATCACTTCCTTTGGAACAGGTTTGTCGGAAAAATCGCGCACCGATCGGCGTTCATCAGCCCATTCATAAAACGATCGCGAGCGTGTGATCATTTCTTCGGGAGAATACGTTTCGCATGAGTAATCAATAAAGGGGTATTCTTTTTCGGACATCTTTCGCATTGTTAAGTTATGGAAAGATAAGGGTTCTAGGCTTATTTTTTATCTTTCGAATTGAACTACTACCTTACCTCAGAACATTTGCCTTTCTGGCAATTCTTCGTCTTCACAAGTTTTACTTATTCTGGTGTTGCTGTGCGGTCGAGGCGTGTAGTTGATTCTATTGTTGCACGGACTTCGAAATTCTCACCGTCGTAGTCGTATTGGCAACTTCCGATGGATAAAATTTGACCTTTCAGCACATTTTTCAGATCAATGTACTCGCCGTTGTAGAGGAAGTATCCGCCAGATTTTTTCGCCATCATCAAATATTCGGGTCGAATGGAAGTTTTGGTCGAGCAGATGAGCACATTCACTTTTTTCTTGATTTTTTTGAACAATTCGATATCGCGCACTTCGGAATAATTGTCGCCAATGAGTAAAATCGCATCAAAGGTCGTGTCACGAGTTTGTGCAAAAAGCATCGCTTCCACGTCATTTTCGGGTCGTTCGCCACCACTTCCACGGCGCATGGTTTCTGTCACGACATTATTGATAGCACCTACATCGAAGGTCGAATAAATGCCGCCTGTTTCACCAATTTTTTTCTTTCGAGAGGGAATTCCATCGCCGTCATTGAAGAAGGTGAAACTCGTAAATTTCACCGAATCGTTGTGGGAAAGCACCCATCGTTTCATCGCGGCTACGTGTTCGGTCATGCTTCCAGTTACGTCCATCACGAGTGCACATTTTTCGTTTCGATCCATCAGGTCCAAACCTTTGTAGACAGGCGCTTGTTTCATAAAAATTTCTTGTGGAGAAGCACCGTCGTAGAGTTGGATCAGGTCACTCGGTTTTTCATACAGCGGATTCGATTCCAAGCTCGGTCGTTGGCCGTTGATCAAGTACATCCCGTTCACGGAAGTGGAATAGGAAACGCGTATTTCGAGCATCAATTCAGAATCGAGGGCGATGGAATCCCGTCGTGCAGGTTCCCAGTTGGGCATCATCGTAATGGCTTCAATCACGGTGTTTTTAACGCGCTCGGGTTGTTCATCGACGAGCTCAACCTTGGAAATTTGGCCCGTTTTGGCAACGGTTATCTTTGTTTTGACCCATTGATCATCTCGTTTGAGGGCAATTTCGTCAGTGCGCAGCGCATGTTTGAGATACGTTAGCATGGCGTCGGGTCCGTCTTTGTAGTGCGCTTCTTGATCGGGAATGAGGGTTGAATTTGTGCTCG
>CALFOS010000305.1 GCA_937919725.1 uncultured Fluviicola sp.
GGTTTTAAATTCAGCAATTTACAGCACGATTAACACACTGAAAGATATGTCCTTAGTAAATTTCAAAAAATCACTTGTCCTAGCATTTTCCCTATTCGTGGGAACGATTGCTTTTGGACAGTGTAGCGTTTCCATACTTTCGGTTGTTCAGCCGGGAGGAGATTGCAACGGAGTCACTGCGACGTTTACTTCATCGGGAAGTGCAGTTCTACCAGTACTCAGCAATAACTTTAACCTTGGTGTAGCCGGACCGGGTTGGCTCTCTACCGGTGGAGCAACATTCTCTCAGCCGTGCGGGCCTGGCATTGATGGTACACCTTATTACTGGGCTTCAACTTCAGTTGGGACACCGAATTTAACGACCGTTGCATTTGACGTCTCATGTGGCGGTAACATCACATTTGATATGGTGTATTCTGTGCAAGGTGGTGCCTCTCCATGCGAAGGGCCGGATCTTCCAGATGAAGGCGTAACATTACAATATTCAACAAACGGAGGAGCGACTTGGACGGTCATTAATTACTGGCCACCTAATGGAGGATATGATCCAGCTTTGACGAATTGGAGTAATTACAATGTCCCGATTCCTCCGGGAGCTCAAACGCCTGGCACACAATTTCAATGGATTCAAACAAATTCATCGGGTGCATGTTGTGATAACTGGGGAATCGATAATGTTGTCATTAATACCGCAGTCGGATGTGGAACATTTTATTATGATTGGGATTACCTTCCCGGATCTCCAGATAATCCTAATCAGACTGTTACTGCAACCCAAACAACGACGTACACGTTAACGTATACGGACGGTACTGTTTCGTGTACAGATCAAGTAACGATTGTCGTTCCTCCTGGTCCAACAGCTAATGCTGGTCCAGACTTGATTTATTGTGCTGGTTCACCACCTCTTACGATTGGCGCCAATCCTGTTAGTACAGACAATGGTGCGACGTACTCTTGGACAGGCGGTGCTGGTTCAGGAACAATAGGACCTGGTGTAAATGGTCAAGGTTCTGTTTCACCAGTGGCCACCACAACGTATACTGTTTCGCTAACAGCTTTTGGTTGTACTTCAACTGATGCTATGACAGTTACAATGGATCAACCACCTACTGCGTCAAATCCGCCGGCACTAAATGTGCAATGTGCAGGAAATGTTCCAGCACCCAATATTGCAGTAGTCTTCGATGAAGCGGATGATTTTACAGTGGCACCAGTCGTTACGCATATAGGTGATGTTTCGAACAATGGCACATGTCCTGAAATTATTACACGAACATACCGCGTAACCGACGGTTGCGGAAACTTCATCGATGTGCAACAAATTATTACCATAATGGATACGCAGCCGCCAGTTTTTGCAGCTCCACCAGCCAATGTTTCAGTACAATGCTCAGGTGATGTTCCACCAATGACAAACTTAGGATGGACAGACAACTGCGATGGCGCTGGAACTGTTACGGGTTCCGATGGGCCTCTTGTTGGAGGAACCTGCGGAGGAACCATTATACGAACTTGGACATACACAGATGCCTGTGGAAACGTTGGAACTAGCACGCAAACGATCACCATAAACGATACACAGGCGCCGGCTATGGCGGCACCTCCTGCAAATACTGCAGTACAATGTGTTGGCGATATTCCAGCAATGACCAATCTTGGGTGGACAGATAACTGTACCGGCTCAGGCAGTGTTGCGGGAACAGATGGTCCGCTTATTGGAGGGCCTTGTGGAGGAACCATTACGCGAACGTGGACATACTCGGATCCATGCGGAAATACTAGTTCAGTTACTCAGACGTTTACAGTTGACGATACTACGCCGCCAACTGCTAGTAATCCAGCTACAACTAATATCATTAGCGGAAGCCCAATCCCACCACAAGATATTACAGTAGTGACGGATGAAGCGGATAACTGTACTGCAGCTCCAGTAGTCACGTTTATTAGCGAGATATCTGATGGCGGAACCTGTCCAGAAACCATTACGAGGGTGTACCGAATTACAGATAACTGTGGAAATTTCATTGAAGTGGATCACTTAATTTTTATCAATGATGGTGTCCCGCCGACAGCGAGTAATCCGCCGAATATTAATGTACCGTGTCTCGCGAATGTACCTTTGCCTGATCCAACAGTGGTTACCGATGAGGCAGACAACTCAGTAGTGCCTCCAGTGGTTGCTTTTGTGTCGGATGTGTCAGATGGAAATAGTTGCCCTGAGACAATCACGCGAACGTATTCCGTTACCGACGATTGTGGAAACTCGATTACTGTGACTCAATTAATCATTATTATTCCAGCAGCAGCACCAGTTGTTCCTGCAAACACGACATCAGTAATTGAATGTATAGCGAATGCAATTCAACCTGCTGCTCCGGTAGTTACAGATCAGTGTGGAAACAGCGTAGTTCCAGTGATCACTCAGAACGCTGATCCAGCGTGTGAGGGAGACAAAATTTATACCTATACCTATACGGATTGTGCTGGAAATATTTCAGTCTTCACACACACGTTTACGATAGATGTAACAACTGCGCCAGTAGTGCCAGCAAACGGTTCCGAGAATGTTGTTTGTATTGAGGATGTGTATACACCAGCAGCTCCGCTCGTGACAGATGTGTGCGGAAATAACATCATACCGGTTATGACACAAAATGCTGATCCAGTGTGTATAGGAGATAAAATCTTCACCTTCACGTATACCGATTGTGCAGGAAATGCTTCGGTGTATACGTATACATTCGCTGTGGAAGACAATGTTCCTCCAACCGCATCTAATCCTGCGCCATTATCTGTTCCTGGGGCTATGGATGTGCCAGCACCGGATCCGTTGGTTGTGATTGATGAAGCGGACAACTGTATTGGCGCTGTCACCGTAGATTGGGTAAGTGATGTTTCAGATGGAAATGTGTGTAACGGAGAGATTATAACGAGAACGTATAGTGTAACCGATGCATGTGGAAATCAGATTCTGGTCACGCAAGATATAACGATCTTGGCAACCTACCCTCCAATCGATGCTGGTCCAGATTTCATAGTTTGTGTTGGAGATTGGGCAACGGTGAATGCCGTGAACCCATGGGGGATGCCATTCTGGTGGGACAACGGAGTAACCGATGGAGTTTCTTGGCAACCAGCAGCGACAAGCACATACACAGTTACAGCAGATAATTTAGGTTGTATTTCTACCGATGAAATGGTTGTAACCATGGAGAATGTACCAACAGCAAGCTTCTTGGCAGATCTCATGGGAGGTTGTGCACCGACTGAAATCAACTTCAGCAGCAATTCCGTTGGATCAAGTGCCTTCGATAATTGTTCATGGACTGTTGATGGCACACCAATTGCAGGAGATTGCACTGGCGCCACATACACATTCAACTACGGTGGATTGTATGATATAGGATTGACTGTCACCACAATAAATGGATGTACAGACGCAGTTGTTTACACTGATTTTATTTTCATAGAAAACGTACCGACAGCATCCTTCAATGCTTCGGCAACAAGTGTACAGAGCATTGATACTGAAGTGAGTTTCTCCAATAATTCGGTGAACGCATCCACGTATAGCTGGACCTTTGGAGATTCCGGTTCGTCAACAGCTGAGAATCCAACGCATACCTTCCCAGAGGAAGGCTCAAATAGCTACACGGTTGAATTGTTCGCTTATTCACCAGTTTATGGTTGTGTTGATTCGGCGGAATTGGTGATCAATGTTGAAGAGATACTCTTGTTTTACGTTCCGAATACGTTCACGCCAGACAATGACAACTACAACCAAACCTTCCAACCCGTATTCCATTCTGGATATGATCCGTATGATTTTGAATTGTTGATTTTTAACCGATGGGGAGAAATCATTTTTGAATCACATGATGCCAATATTGGTTGGGATGGGACCTATGCAAGTGGATCTGAAATTGTTCAAGATGGAACCTACACGTGGAAAATCGAGTTTAAAACCATCGCCAACGACGAACGAAAAGTCGTGAACGGCTTGGTGAATTTGATCCGATAAGCAGATCCTAGAATAGAAACAAATAAAATATGAATAGATAGACCCAAGGCAGAGCCTTTCGTGAGATCGTCCTCCTGGTATTGACGCTGTCAACACAAAAGTAATTTAACAAGCAATTTTTTATTGTAGAGTTACTAAATCCCGATGCACTGCATCGGGATTTTTTTTGAGTTAAATCGACGTGAACAAAAGGACCAAAAAGTGGGGCCTAATCCTTGAATTGTTTTTCCCACTCCTCGTTCATTGGTAGATTTAATTCACGCGTAATGAAGATAAGGTCATTTTCTGCTGCTGATAGCTCAACCGTTCTAGAACAAACACTCGTCATCCTGTGTTTAGGAACGCGGTCATGGCGATTGGAATAGATCAAGTACTCTCGCCCGACCTTAAACTGATATCCACACGCCTTTGGAGATTTATTTGTCCGAATTACGACCGTACTTCCAGTCTTATCACCTTTGAAATCTTGTTTAATTTCTACGGAAACTAGCAATTCGTTCCCGTCTGTGGACTCTTTGATAGAGAGCACCTTTCCGATACTAACGTATTTGGTTCGATGAAATTCTAAGGACATTTCTACTTCAGTAACACAATCACATGATAATGAATACGTACTCGCTAAAATGAATAAAAAAGAAATAAAAACCCGCATTTTCTTAAGATTTGAGAATCTCAAAATAACAAAGTTTAGGGCAGAGTGGAGATAAATCTGGCGTCCTAGTTTTCACTTGTTTTCAACAGTAGAAGGTGGACTCGTAGTGATTCAGAAGTATGGAGTTCAGAAATGATATAATGCTATTTAAATCATAGAGCCTACTTCGAAAAGTAAGCTCTTAGTACCTCGGGCCGGTCCCTATAGCTATCGGGACGAACCGGTATATTTCTCGATTAGTTTCTGACTGATTTCTGGATATTTTTTAATGTTCAATAGATACGCTCTGTTCCTCATACGTTTGATATGCCTCTCCATTTTACGAGCGGTGTATTCGCTTAAGTCTTTAATATGGTAAAATATCGTCCAATCGTTTGTTTTAGAAGTGAAGGATGAGCTGAAGACCCCCTGATTGTGTTTTTTTAATCTCGCTCCCAGATTCAAGCAACTTCCGATGTAAAACCAATCAATTTCCTTGGAGTATATGATGTAAACGCACGCCATTCATATAAATAAAAAAGAGCCTACTTCGAAAAGTAAGCTCTTAGTACCTCGGGCCGGAATCGAACCGGCACGCCCGAAGGCACAGGATTTTGAATCCAGCGCGTCTACCAATTCCGCCACCGAGGCATTTGGAAATGGTGGGTGCAAAGATAGCTATTTTCTTTAATTGGCAAATACATTCGTTAATTTTATTAAACGCAATTGAGCATCTCGATCATTTTGGCTAACATTGTGACCATGGGAAAGATCTTGATCAAGAACATAAAAGGATTGGTGCAGTATGGGGAAGATTTGCCACTTGTTCGACGCGGTGCGGAGATGAGGACTTTACCAATCCTGGAAAATGCTTTTTTGGCACTAGAGGATGGGTTTATCGTTGCGTACGGATCAATGGACGATTGGGGAGGAATCACAGACTGGAGGGATCTTGAAGTGATTGATGCCGAAGGGAAATTTGTACTTCCAGCTTTTTGTGACTCACACACGCACACTGTCTTCGCGAAAAGTCGGGAGGAAGAGTTTGTGGATCGCATAAATGGACTTTCCTATGAAGAAATTGCGCTTAGAGGCGGTGGAATTCTCAATTCTGCTCGAAAACTCGCTGAAATGACTGAAGATGAACTCTTCAAGCTAGCATTAAGGCGTATTGAGCGAATGAAATCTTATGGAACAGGTGCCCTAGAAATCAAATCGGGTTACGGTCTTTCTTTAGATGCAGAGCTAAAGATGCTTCGCGTGATTAAGCGTCTCAAAAAAGAAAGCGGTCTTGCTATAAAAGCTACTTTTCTTGGGGCCCATGCATTCCCCACTCAATTCAAGGAAAATCATCGAGGTTATATTGATTTAATTATCAATGAAATGATTCCTAAAATTGCAGAAGAAGAATTAGCGGATTTCATCGATGCTTTCTGTGAAAGGAACTACTTTTCAGTGGATGAAATGGCTGAAATATTAGAAGCAGGAGCGAAGGTTGGATTGCGACCAAAAGTGCACGTGAACCAGTTTTCAATTCTAGGAGGTGTAAAGAGAGCGGTTGAAATGAATGCGCTCTCTGTTGATCATCTCGAGGAACTAGGAGAGGAGGATATTGAAGCATTAAAAGATTCGATGTGTATTCCAACCATTTTACCAAGCTGCTCCCACTTTTTGTCAATCCCGTTCGGTGATGCTAGAAGAATGATGGACCATAATTTACCTGTGGCACTGGCCAGTGATTTCAACCCAGGGTCAACGCCGAGTGGAAATCTACAATTTGTATGGTCTCTGGCGTGTGTTAAAATGAAAATGACGCCGGAAGAAGCATTGAATGCACTTACCATTAATGCGGCCTATGCAATGGACTTATCAGCAACTCATGGCACGATTTCTGTCGGCAAACAAACACCAATACTTATAACAAAGGAGATCCCGAACATTGCGTACATTCCATATGCTTTTGGTGATCAACATATCGAACGAATCATTGTTCAGGAATCAAGCAATATTTAGTACTTTTAATTATTATGATCAAATACGCACTCATCTTAGCTCTTACTAGTGGATCTTTTTCAGTTTCCGCTCAGCTAGTGGACGAAAATCATCAGTTACTTTGGGAAATTTCCGGGAATGGTTTAAAGGAAAAGTCGTATTTGTATGGTAGTTTCCACACAAATGATCGTCGTGTTTTTAATCTTGCGGATTCAGTCTACTTTGCGTTGAATAGTGCAAAAGCTGTTGCTTTGGAATTGGATGTTTTCAGTCTATTTAATGATGATGAGTGGGATACGCGATACGGAAATGTGCGTTTGAAGTATGATCGAAATGGAGAACCTTATACGGCCTCCAACTCTTCAACGAATACTGCTTATGGAGACGAAGATGGGATGCCTCAATTCTTGGATGCTTATTTTCAACAGTACTGCCATAATGCAGATAAACTTTTCTTTCCGTTGGAAACTTTGGAGGATCAACGAAAAATCGGAAGTGGTACTAACTATCCATTCTCGAGAAGAACCCGATTGAGCTCTCTTCTTATGTCGGATTCGGATTTCTTAGATGTCTACCTCAAGGGGGACATTTATAAGATAGATGAAATTGCTCGGTCAACTTATGGTGGTACAAATGGTTATTATAAAGAATTGCTCACCGATCGCAACAAAATAATGGTTACGAAAATGGATTCCATCATCAAATCGGGTACTTCGTTGTACACGGCTGTTGGAGCGGCACACCTTGCTGGATCACAGGGAATCATCAACCTACTTCGAAACAAAGGCTATACGCTTCGAAAAGTGCTCGCGACATATAGTAATGATGTGACCATCGATAAATTGGAGGTGAAAGGCAAACGGTCCTACCTATACGACAATGATTCCGTTGGAGCGCACATCGAATTTCCAGGGAAGCCCAAGCTGGTTTTGGAAGATGAAAGTTTCCAGGATTATGAGTTCAAGCTAATCTACCGCGATCTCGGGCAAGGAAATACCTACGCAGTGGAATTCTACAGACGAAACGACGAATCGAGTTTTGAGGAATTGGCAGAAACATACATCGCGAGCCCGTCCGAAAGTCCGTATCAAAAGATTCGTTTGGAGAACGAGGGCGAAGCATTCCAAGGTCTTTCCGATTCCTATCCCGAAGGATTATTTTGGACGCGCGTTGTGCTCGGTCAAGATTACATTCTGGTGCTCAAAGCCTATGGTGGAAACAAATTCATGAACTCTGATCGGGCATTTACCTTCTTCGACAAGGTTTGGATGGATTAATAAATCCGCAATAATCAACTTTATTTAACGGGAATTCGACTATTTTTGAAAGAAAAACGAATGATTCCACGCGTCCAGCAAACACAGATCGAAGAAAAGCTAAAAAGCAATAAGCTGCTCCTGCTCACGGGTCCCAAACGAACGGGAAAAATGTCGGTGCTCGAACAAGTGCTTGCCGCAAACGATTGGTCGCACACCGAGTTCGATTGTTCGCAAAAGAAAATCTGCAAAGCGATCGAAGAAGATCAAACCTTGCTGCAAGTCGATACGGAAATTTTGGTGATCGAAGAAGCGCAACACCTCTCCAATTTGGAGGCAATTATTGAAGATGTGCTCTCAGGAACCATCACCGCGACCACAATTATCTGCTGTTCTTTCGCACCTCGAATCGATGAGTTACTGCTCGAAGCCTTGCGCATGGAAGGACTTGAAGTTCCTGTTTTCGCTCCGTCGTTTTATGAATCGGCCCAGCATTTTGGCTTGCCTGAAGAAGAACGTTTACTCGAAGAACGCTTGATTTATGGAAATTACCCCGACGTTTTGGGTGATTTGGAAGCTGCTGATGTCACACTCCGCGAACTCCTTCAAGACATTATTTTCACCAATCTTGGGGCAAAAGACAGAATCAACAAAGGCGATAAACTCATGCGAATGCTACAATTGTTGGCGTTTCACGTGGGCGACGCTGTTTCCTATAACGAAATTGGCGAACGCTGCGGAATTGATAACGAAACGGTGGAGCGCTACATCAACTTGTTGGAAGATGCATATTTACTGATCAATCTACCGTCGTATCACTCCGAGCAACGCTATGAACTCAAGAAATCGAATGCGATTTACTTTGCCGACAACGGAATCCGAAATGCACTGATCAGCAACTTCAATCCCACGTTTTTGCGCAACGACATGGATCAATTGTGGCGAAATTATGTAATTTCAGAACGGGTGAAATGGATCAAAATGAACCAACTTGATTCGGAGGTTTATTTTTGGAAAACGCACACCAAACAGCGCATGGATTTTGTCGAAGTGTCTCCAAATGGCATCAAAGCCTACAAAACGGATTGGGAAAAACGCAAGACAGTGAAGCTCCCGCTTTCCTTCGAAACAAGTTACCCAAGCGCCAAAACAGGCGTGCTCAATCGCTCGACGTATTGGAATTTCCTAACAAATAAGAAATAATGAAGTTCGTAGACCACATAGCGGATTACATTCATTCGAACGAACTCGAACTGGAGCATTTAACGATCGTACTTCCATCGGAACGACTCAAAAAATACATTGCTGCGGCTTTGTTTGAGAAATTCGGTCGACCGATCATCTCCCCAAAAATGATCACCATCGATCAATGGGTGAAAAGTTATAGTCCCGAAACGGTGATCGATCAAACCCGAGCACTGCTTCGCTTGTTCGAAATTCAACTCAAAAATGCCAAAACAATTGAAGATGCTTCCTTCGATGAGTTTTTTACTTGGGGAACGATTTTACTCTCTGATTTCAATGAAATTGACCGCTATTTACTCGAAGCCGATCAAGTATTTCGCAACCTCGCCGACATCAAAGAAATCGAGAACTGGAGTTTTGGCGAACAACAACTGACAGAAGCCCAGAAGCGATTCATGGAATTTTGGGATCGATTGCCAGGCTACTACAAAGCACTCAACGCCGAACTATCGAAGCGAGACATGTGCTACGCAGGAAAATCATTCAACCACCTCGTGAAGCACATCGACCTGCTGTTTGAAGATAAAAAAGCGCAGTATTTGTTCGCTGGATTCAACGCACTTTCGAAAGCCGAACTCGAACTGATTCGCCAAATTGATCAACTTGGTCGTGCGCACGTGCTCATCAATGCCGACGAGTGGTATTACGCCGACAAAGACCACGAAGCAGGACGATTTTTGCGCGACCTATCGACCACCTTAGACGGAAGGAAACTCGATTTTGTGCAAGACGAACTGGCCCAGAAAGCCATGCACATCGAACTGATTTCCTGTGCCCAAAAAACAGGTCAAGCGAAAGTCGCAGCGACACTCCTAGAACAACTCACCAAAGAACAACTCGACGAAACAGTGTTGCTTCTCGCCGATGAATCCTTGATCAGTGCCGTCATCAAAAACTTGCCTGCAAGCATTGGAAAAGCGAACATCACGCTCGGACTTCCGATCAGAAATACAGCCGTAAAAACCTGGGTGGATTTGCTCTTTTCGATCCAAGAAAATAAATCGCGCTTTCGAACGGAGGCTATTTATTTCAACGATTTACAATCATTTTGGAATCACCCCTTTGTCTTGGCCGTGCTCGATAAGTCGGAAAAAGACCTCTTGCTCGAAGCCGAACGAAAAATTATCTCGCGCAACAGCATTTTTGTGAATGTGAAGAACATGAAAGTCGGACCGAAAACGACCGAAATGTTGGCGCTCATCACCGAAGCATGGGATCAAAACTGGTTGAGTGGCTTGAAAATTATTCGCTCGCTCAGCACCACAATCTACCAAGGATTGGAAGGAGAATTCGCCTTCGAAAAAGCGATGTTAGAGGCCTTCGACCATTCGCTTGTGGAGTTTGAGAACATCCTTTCCGAAGGAATTCCAGTCATGAGTTTGAAAAGCTATCGCCAGTTGTTCAACCTGCACTGGGGAACCCGAAGCATTGCTTATCACGGAAATCCACTTGAGGGCTTGCAAATCATGGGCTTACTCGAAACACGTGGATTGGATTTCAAACGCATCATTTGTGTGGGGATGAACGAAGGAAATCTTCCACCTACGAACCCTATGCAAACAATGATTCCGATGGATTTGCGCCGCTACCTCGGATTACCAGCTCCCAGAGAAAAACAAGGTTTGTTCGCGCATCACTTTTACCGACTCATGCACGCTTGTGAGGAACTGTACGTCACCTATACGAGCTCTGATGAACTACTCGGAAGTAATGAACCAAGTCGCTATTTACTGCAATTGGAAATGGAATTGAGTCGCGTCAACCCGAAGGTGAACATCGAAAAAAAGATCTATTCCTTGGATTCAACCTCCCGCGAAACGCACCGCGAGATCCCAAAAACATCAGAAATTTTGGTGCGCATGGACGAACTCTTCACAGGATCAGCCTCAGCTTCCATGTTGAAGAAGTACTTGACCTGTCCCCTCGATTTTTACTTCCGCTACGTAATGGATTTTGGCGAGGCCGACACTGTTGAAGAGGAAATCGACAACAGCAGCTTTGGAACCTTCATCCACAAAACCCTCGAAATTCTCTACGAACCCTTCGCGCGCTTCACCACTGAGGGAGCATTGAAATCGCCCAAACCGAGCAACATCACTTCGCGCGATATCGATTACATGCTGAAGAACTTCACCGTCACCCTCGATAATGAGTTTTTGACCCATTTTAATGGCGACCGAGATGCGTTCACGAAAGGAAAAAACCTTCTTTCCTACGAAATGGCAAAGGAACTTACCCAGCGCTTTTTAAAATCGGAGAAAGCCTTTTTGGAACAGCAAACGGAGCTTGTTTTCATTGAAGCATTGGAGCAATCTTATTCCGTGGAAATTGAAGTAGAAGTGCACGGAACGAAGAAAACAGTGAATCTCCGTGGCTTCATCGACCGAATAGATCGCGTGGGCGACACGATTCGCATCATCGATTACAAAACCGGAAAAGTTCAAGACACCGACGTAGCATTTCGCGTGAAAGACACCGAAGTCGAGGACATAGTAGAATCCATGGCAGCCAAAAAGCACGTGTTGCAGTTGTTGATGTATGCGTATTTATACCACCAAAAACATGGAGTAGTGCCGAGTTCGAGCATTATTTCCTTTGTCTCAAAAGCGAATGAACCCTTTGTGTTGAATACACAGAAGGTGGAATTGGAAGAGATGATCGCCGATTTCCCGAAGTATATTGGAAAGATTTTAGAGGGAATCTATGATGTGGACGTGCCTTTTGCGCATAATGGTGGCCAGTTTGTGAGTTATTGTGGGTTTTGTTAGGGGGTGAACGGCTGAAACTTAGGCGATGTTAGGGTTACTTTCACACCTTAACTTTTTAAAATCAGATAGTTCATCATTCAACGTGTAGAAATCTGAATTAGCTGGATCAGATAGAATTGAAATAACTTTATCTATAAACAAATTTAGATTATCCTTTGATTGAGATTTATTCACGTTAGAAACTATAAAATCTCTCACATCTTTAATTCTATTAACTAAAGAATGATACTCAATTATATACCACAAAGGAAAGAATGAATTGAAGTCGTTAATGTCCAGTTTATTAAATTCTAGTTCAACCAATTCCTCTAACCAATGCTTTTCTAATTTTGGGCTTACATTGTATTTTTGATATTCTGTAATTATACCATCCCGCATCATTTGAAATTTTGATCCTGCGTAATTATCGAATATTTCTTTTGCTCTCTGCATTTTTATTAACCCTAACGATTGGATATACTCTATAGCGTATATTAGTCAGTATTGTGTGCTATAACGTTTAGTTCTTTAATAAGGTAATTACTTCACAGTGAACTCCAAATCAGTGTACTCTATTCGAATTAAGGTATCTGGCTTCGCTTTGGATTGATTTTCAGCAATAAATGGCTGAAATTTGGCTTTTTTGTCGGAGTAGGAACACGAAAATTTCCCGCTTCCATCGGCTTCCTCCAGTAACCACGTACGTTCTTTTTTCTCTTGAATAAGGTAAATTCGATAATCATATTGATCATTGTTGGTGCAATGAATTAACTCCCGGTCGCCATAATCGAAAATAATCTTTTTTCGAAGCGCTGGATCTTTTCGAGTCAACATGTTTTCATTCACCTCTATCGTAACTTTAACGCCATTTTTGAGGATCACGCTCGAACTTGCACTTGGATAATTGGAGGCGATGTAATAGCATCCGGCAAGGAAAACGAGTATAATGACTAAAGTGGCACCCTTTCTTTTCATGCGTCGATCTTAGATTTCCGTTAAAGTTAACTTTTTATCGCTTGCATTGTTTGCGCAAAATAGACGTCAAAGCAGTTGGTTTCTCAGAGTTGATGAAATTGAAAAGTATCGGCTGGAGCTAGGTGGAACTTAAGTCCACAAAAAAACCTGAAAAGAGTCCAAAGTTTCGAGGTTAATCAATTCTAGGACGGAACTCTTTTCAGGTACCTGCAAGGAAATTAAAACCAAGTATTGATAAAACCAGAATACCCATACTTACTCTAAAGACGTATATTCTTTTGTTAGGGTTGGGTTCAAACGAAAAAAACCGCTAAGAAATTTCTCGGCGGTTCCAATATTATTTGATTTTCCTAGTAAAGCTATAGCTTGAGAGCCGTTCGGTAATCCTTAATTTCTTCACGATTTATTTTGTGATCAGCGTTTTTTAGTAAATTTAAGAGGTACAATAAGTTCTCTTTCTCCTCAATTTCAATCGGATATTCGTTTTCTTCTTCGTCCTCTTCGTATTGAGCTTGAACATCAAAATTTCCATTCTCAGTAATATATTCATAGCTCAATCGCAACACTTTGGTCACCAATGGATCCTGCTCCTTCAAAGCGAATTCTCTCAATTCCTTGAGATCTTCGACCAATTTAGGGGCTTTTAAACCTTTCTTCTCAACATTTTCAATAATGCTGTCCAGTTTTATATTTGCTGCTAGGATTTTCATACCTCTTGTAATGTTATTGCCAATGCGCTATGCCACGCATACTTCTGCAAAGGTAAACATCTTATGCAAATTACCCATGCTTCGGTTAAAAACATTGGTGTTTTTTTTAAAACTAGGCGTGAAACGTTAAATTGACAAATGAAACGTTATTTTTGTCTGTAATCGAAGGAAGGAGAATGGATTTACTCATAAAAGGCTTAGTGACTGGATTTATACTTAGTATAATGATCGGGCCTGTGTTTTTTGTTCTCCTTGAAACGAGTATTCGCAAAGGTGTGAAGGCGGCTGTTGCGATGGATTTTGGTGTGTTCATCAGCGATTTAGTATATATTCTCATAGCGTATGTCTTTTACAAGGAAGTGGAATATATGGGGAAGGGTGACAACAGCTCTATCCTACGATTCGTGGGCGGTGGACTCTTCATTATTTATGGTGTCTATAATTTCTTTAAGAAAGTGAAAGAGGTTAAATTCAACGCGGACCTCATTCCAACTTCAAAAACGCGCGATTATGTATTTCTCGCGCTCAAAGGTTTTGTACTCAATATCGCGAACCCACTCGTTATTTTTTATTGGTTCAGTGTAATGACAATTGGTGCCGAGGATACGGGTGGAACCAATAGTTGGGGTATGCTTTTTTTCCTCACCACCATTCTAGTTACCTTCTTTGGCATTGATATTTTGAAAATAGTTGGAGCAAAACGACTTCGCCCATT
>CALFOS010000306.1 GCA_937919725.1 uncultured Fluviicola sp.
GAGTGAATCTTACCGATCCGAGCAAAGAGAGCGCTTGATCACTTCACAGACGGATTCCATCGAGCGCGCACGACAGGAGCAATACGTCGCACAAACTCAATTGGAAAATAGCAACCTGCGCAACAATCTCCAAACGTACATCATCATCGCGTTTTTGATTATTGTGATGCTGGCGGGTGTGATTATTTTTTACCGCTGGAATCAAACGAAAATCAAGCAAGAACGAAAGGAGGCCGAGATGTCTCAAACGCTGCTCAGGGCACAAATGAATCCTCACTTTGTATTCAACGCCATGTCGGTGATTCAAAGTTACATTTATGAGAACGACATCGAAAACTCGACCAAATTCCTCGTGAATTTTTCGCGTTTAATGCGACTCATACTAGAAAATTCGTCCAAAGAGTTTATCTCCATCCACACCGAGATCGAAATTTTGAACAAATACCTCGAAACACAGAAATTGCGATTTGAAGACCGTTTTCAGTTTTTCATCGAAGCCGATGAATCACTTGTCGACGATTTCGCCATTATTCCACCGATGATTACACAGCCTTTCATCGAAAATTCGATCGAACACGGGCAATTACACACCATTGAAGGTGGCTTTATTAGAATTCGTTTTGCGAAGGAAAAAGGAATGCTTAATATTACGATTGAGGATAATGGTATTGGGAGAGGTTCGTCTCGCCAAAACAAGAAAAGTTCCGCACATAAAAGTATAGCAATGGAAATTACGCGTGAGCGCATAGACAATTTGAATTCGAAATACCGTACGGACGGCTTCATGCATGTCGAAGATTTTAGTGATTCCGAAAATAAAGGAACCCGTGTGTTAATTGCTTTGCCTTACAATGTTGAATCTGCACTTATAAACTGAAACCATGAAGAAAGTACTAATTATTGATGATGAAAACAGAACCCGTTCGTTAATCGCAAATATGATTGACTCGTTTGGTTTAGATGTTGAAGTGATCCCTGAGGGTGAAAATGTACAATCGGGAATAAAGGCGATTGAAAAACACAATCCGGATATCGTATTTTTGGATATCCAAATGCCTGATGGTACTGGTTTCGATGTTATTCGTTCCATTGAAAACAAGAATTTTGAAGTTATTTTCATCACGGCTCACGAAGAATTTGCGATCAAAGCAATCAAATTTAGCGCACTTGATTACTTGCTCAAACCAGTTGATGCGGTCGAGTTGAAAGCCGCCATCGAAAAAGCACTTGACGTAGTGGAAGGACACACCAAAGATGGTTCGCAGTTTGAGGCACTTAATTCCAATATTCAGAAAAGTGAAAAACGCCGCTTGGTACTCAAAACGCAAGAAAGTGTACACGTGGTTAATTTGGATGAAATCATTCGCTGCGAAGCGGATAGAAATTATACTTCGTTCTTTTTGCGCGACAATAAAAAGATATTGGTTTCCAAAACGCTGAAGGAATATGAAATACTGCTTTCGGGACATAATTTCTTGCGCGTACAGCAATCTCATCTCATTAACATCGACTACGTAGATCGCTACGATAAGAAGAACGGTGGAGCAGTGGTGATGAAAGACGGCTCCGAGGTGCCTTTGTCGCCTGCAAAAAGAGAGGTGTTCTTCAAGTGTTTAGAGAATCTGTAAATTCAACATTCAGTCAAACAGTGAATTTGTTCACTCGTTTCGCCTAAATGTTCATCTATCAAAGATAGATCAAAGACTTCTAGTATATTACTAGTAGAAATAAGGAGAGATGTCAGGTTATTTTCTTCTAGATCGAATCTTTGAAATATAAATGGTAGTGTTTACTGCTTGGAGAGGCAGTTTCATTTTCTAGTTTGATAAAGAGTATAACAGTTCTTAATATCTACCATTTTTATTTGAAGGTGTGCTTTAAGCCGAACTCGAAGGAAATACCTGATTTTTTTACTTCTACATTATTAAGGTTTATTTCTTCTTCGGAAGAGTTGTTGTTGAAACTACTATTGAAAATTAATTTACTACTACTAAAAGAGTTGATCATAATGATTAGCTCTTTTTTTGTTTGCGGTAAAGTACAGGGCGACTTGGCGAGGCATCATTCTGAAAAGCCGCTATTTGTAGCTCCAAAATGTAATCGCCGTCCTCAATAGAATTGTCTACAAAAATCAGCTCGGTAATAGTTCTCTTGAAATTTGGATTCGCGGGCACTTCCCAAAAAGCATGGTGAAATACGAGTGCACCGCCGTCATTCTCACGATCTACCGAAGGCAAGTCCAGTAAGAAGTGATCAATGTGAGCAGCGAGCAGTTTTGGAACACAGCCCAAATCGAAGTAGGGTGGATTGGTATTTGAATAGTTCTTGTTCAGCTTGGCTCCCACATTTGGCAACGAACGGACAATGAGTGCTTCGCCTTCAAATCCGTCAAGATCTAGCTGATCGGGACCAATCACAAAATCCACTTCGCCGTCTTCGCGCACAACCCGCTTGGGAAGAATGGAAATCAATCGAGCCTGAAAGAAAAAGTTCGTAAGCACTTGGTTCACCGAATGCACTTCGCGTGTGATGTGCCCCAAACATTCGGTGTGCGTGCAGTGTCCGTGTGGATTGAAATAAATATTTCTGAAATTCACCGCGCCTCCTTCTTTCACCGAACCAATGTAGTGTTCCGTGCGAACTGCCTCCATTCGTGGCGGATTAACGTACCATGCACGTGGGTTTTTGTCCGAAGCAGTTAGCGCTATCGAAATGTCCAAGGGCTGTTTCGTGTCAATAAAGTGGGTGTCATCTATATAGAATTTCATTGCACCGAATATACGGATTTAGGAATTCAATTGTGAGATGAAACTAATTTTTATTTAACTTAGTTACCGTGGTAAATAAATTCGTACATTTGTCCAAAACTTAATTGATAAATATGAAAAAAATTGGATTTTTATTTCTTGCAGCTGTCGCGATGGCATTTGTATCTTGTTCACCTGCTGAGGAAGTAGTAGAGCCAGTAACGTATAACTTGGATGCTGCGAACTCCACCTTGAGCTGGAAAGGTTCTATGGCGGTAGATTACTTCCATACAGGAACGGTGGACTTCAAAAGCGGTTCTATTACTATGGAAGGCGATTCGCTAACAGCTGGGTCGTTTGTTTTGGATATGACAAGTATCAAGAACACGGATTTGGAGGACAAAGTTAAGGCTTCGTACCTCGAAGGACATTTAATGGGAACTATCGTGGATTCGATGCGTCCTCAAAACATGTTCTTCAACACACCAGAATACCCAACGGTTGAAGTAAAATTGGGAGCGTACAAAGATGGTATGTTAACAACGACTTTGGTGATTTTGGAAACTGAATTGACTCAAGACGTGGCTGTAAAACTTACTGCCGACGAGAAGGGAGCGTCATTAACAGGAAAATTCTCTATGGATATAGCAGATGCGAAAATTCCAGGTTTCGCGCCGAGCGAGCAGGGATCAATTGCTACGGCAATCGAATTCGATTTGAATCTGAAGTTGACAAAATAGTAACTTTGGTTTTTGGTTAGAAAGGCTTTGATTCGTGTCAAAGCCTTTTTTTTGTTTCTTTGTTTCGTGATTGCAGAACACATCGACACTATCATTTTCGATTTCGGAGGTGTACTAATCAACATCGATTACCAACGAACCATTGCAGCATTCCAAGAATTAGGTATTGTAGATTTTGAAGAACGCTACTCTCAAGCTGAACAGAAGGCGCCTTTCAATGAATTTGAAGTGGGAAAAATTTCATCACAATGCTTTATAAACGAAATGCTCCAGTATGTTCCAGCGGGAATTTCAGCCAATAAAGTAGTGCATGCATGGAATGCGATGATTTTGGATGTTCCGTTAGCCGTAGTTGAATTATTGATGAGTTTACAAGGCAAATACCGAATTTTCGTATTAAGCAACACCAACGAAATTCACCTTCCTAAGGCGCTCGCAGAATGGAAGAAAACAACGGATATCGATTTTTATAGCTGCTTCGAACAGGTGTACCTTTCACACGAAATCGGACTCCGGAAGCCCGATGAGGCCATTTTTCGTTACGTCTGCGAGCAACAGAGCATTATTCCAGCCAACGCTGTATTCATTGATGATTCGATTCAGCACATCGAAGGAGCGCGAAAAGTAGGCTTGAACACAGTGCATTTGTTAGATCAGATCTCGTTGTCGTCATTTTTTTCTTGACACAACTCCACGAGTAATCCCGCGGTAGATTTTGGGTGCAAGAATGCAATACGTTTGTTATCCGCACCATCTTTCGGAGACTGATGAATCAACTGAAATCCTTCGGCAGCTAATCTTTCTAGCTCAGCATCCAAATCGTCCACCTCGAATGCAACATGGTGAAAACCACCTTTCGATTTACTCAAAAATTTGGCAATTGGCGAATCTTCATTAGTTGCTTCCACGAGTTCTATCTTTGATTCGCCCACACGAATAAACGCGGTGCGCACTCCTTCCGATTCCACAATTTCTTCTTTGTAAAATTCAGCAGAAAAGAGCGTTTCGTAGATTGGCAGGGTTGCTTCGATGCTCTTAACGGCAATCCCAAGATGTTCGATTTTCTTAATCATACATGTGGAGCATTAAAAAAGCCCTGACATCCAGATAGCAATCAGGATCATCAGAGCTCAATGGTTTACTATTTTATTAGTTCTTGATGAACTTCTCGTTTACATTGTCAAAGTTGATGTAATATACGCCTCGAAGTAGGTTGGTACAGCTAACTTTGGATCCTACACCCTTCTTTACAATATTCCCGTAGGCATCGTAAATCTCGTATCGTGTTTCCATTGGCGCACCGTTTGCGAGGAACTTAATTTCATCCTTCACCTTTATGGGCGTTTTCGTGACGGCGGGTGTGGATGAGCTAAATTTCACCTCTTGGGAGGGTCTCTTAGTACCAGAATGGTCTACTTGAACCACTCGGACCGTGTTTTCCCCAGAATGTGGTGTTATGTTAAACTGATAGTTATTGTCGTTTCCAGATCCTTTTCCTTCAACCTCGCCAACAGCTACCCATTTGTTCCATCGGTATTGCTCAATCACAAACGGCAATTTCCCTTGCTCGGCAGAAGTTGTCCATTTCATACTGCCAGTATTGGAGATAGTAATCGATTTAATCTTAAATGTAGATCGAGGAAGAAGCACCTCAGGATTCAACACTTTTGGTTTGCAACCATCATTGTGTTCAATAACAATAAATACGGGCTCTCCAATTTCTATGTTGAAAAGGGAAAAGTCAATTTCGAATGCACCTGCACTCGTTCCACCTGGCAAGATGTCACCATTCACAGTGACTTTCGTTGCACAATATCCAAAACCTTCGTCATCCATTGGGTTTTGAACATATAGGTTTTTCCCTTGGTAGGTACCTTCAATAGAAAGTGCCGCCATCGATGAGACCGATGATAGACAGACAACAAAAAAAAGAATAAATCGTTTCATGTCCAAGATTTCTTAACAGTGCCTTGATAAAGTCGTTAGACAAAGTTTAGTACGTACATTTTTACTAGCAATCAGCAAATATAATATGTTTCTTGGTTGGGAACAATATAAATTTGAAAAGATTTATATCTTTTTATGGAAAACTCCATAAGATTTTAACAAAACGTTGAAAATTGCACATTTTGTCACTAGCTTGCTATGATTATAGTGATAGGTACCGAGAATTTTATTATCCTTGTATCCACCATTAAAGTAGTTTTAAATGAGGAGTATATACCTTGCGTTGTTTTTAACAATCGTCATTTCTTCCTGTTCATCCAATAATTCCCAGCAATTTGAATTTAGTGGTGGCACATTCTCCCTAGCTCTCGACAATGAGCCTTCCACGCATATACTGCGAGATGTGACGGATTATTACTCGGCTACCGTGTTGATGCAGATCAGTGAATGCTTGGTAGGAATGGATTCAAAAACAACGAATATTGTACCAAAGCTAGCCAAAAAATGGACGGTGAGCGATGATGGCCGAGTTTACGAGTTCTCCTTGCGCGACAATGTCTATTTCCATCCTCACAAGGCGTTTGCTTCCAAAGCTGATCGTTTGTTAACTCCAGAAGATGTGCTTAAAACCTTCGAATTGGGCTGTAGGAAAAATCCGAATGGTGTGGATCCTGCAACGTATGCCTATTTGTTGAAATCGCTCGTGAAGGGTGCCGAAGAATTTCACGATGGTAAAGCAAACTCAATTACAGGAATTACCACCAAAGGAAACACCATCAAGTTTGAATTGCTCCACGAGGATCATAATTTCCTTTATAAATTGGCGTACATCACAACATCTATTGTGTCCAAGAAAATAGTGGAGGCAAATGCCGAAGCAGATGCAATTGGAACTG
>CALFOS010000307.1 GCA_937919725.1 uncultured Fluviicola sp.
GGAAAAATCGCACAACTATAACTGATAACTTTCCAATGCATCTTGACATTTATGGTCTAATTGGCGGATGTAAAAAAAATGACCTATCTTTGCTAAATAGTGTGTAAATTTCCACAAATTTCTCACTATAATTCAAAACTAGAGTACTACATAAATTTAATAAAAATCTTCTATGAAAAAACAGTACAATCTTCTCACCCGTGCGCGACTAGTCTTCGGGTGTCTCGTTGTCACAACGATGCTGAGCACTCAGGTTAATGCTCAAGCGATCAACGAACCATTTAATAACGTCACAACGTTGTGGCCTGCAGGTTGGGCTCAACAGAATTTGAGTACTACAATTGGTACCGTTCCTACTTGGTTTCAAGGAAACACTACTGTGTTCCCTGCTTTTTCTAGTCCTGACACTTCCTATATTGGTGCTAACTATAACAGCACAACGGGCACAGGCACAATTAGTAATTGGCTCTTCGCGCCAGAACGCATGATGAATAATGGAGATGTTTTTACCTTTTACACGAGGACAGTGGATGCCCCAGCCTACGCCGATCGTTTAGAATTTCGATTAAGCCTCAACGGCCCAAGTGTAAATGCAGGTGCAACACCTACTGCAGTTGGAGATTTTACTACGACACTTTTAACTGTGAATTCGGGATTGACATTAGCAGGCTATCCTTCAATATGGACCCAATACACTGCAACCATATCAGGCCTTGCTGGCCCGACTTCAGGTCGCGTGGCATTCCGTTACTTCGTAATAAATGGCGGACCTTCAGGAACCAACTCGGATTTTATTGGGATAGATAATTTCGTTTATACTCCAGTAGGGGGAGGTGCTCCAGATGCGGCTATTACTGTGAATCCTGGTCAGTACACCATTATACCATTGAGTCAAGCTACATCTATCGGAACTACGGGTTTAATTTCGAATGTTGGAACAGCAACGATGACTAACGCAGTTATGACGGTTAACGTCTATGACGGAACAATGACAAGCGTATATACTGCGACAAGCGCGACAATTCCTTCTATTGGTATGGGCGCAAATGCTACAGCAACCGTACCAGGATTTATACCTACTCTAGCGGACGTATATACGGTAGAACAAATCGTAAGCATCACAGAGGTAGATGGGACTCCTGCAAATAATACATCGTCTTATCAAATTACAATTTCAGATAGTACGTATGCAAGAGATAATGGCACTGTTACTGGTTCATTGGGAATCGGCGGTTCTACAACGGGAACGCTAGGACAACAGTTCACGATCAATGCCACGACTGATCTTACGTCGATTTCATTTTATATCGTCAACAGCTCTAATTCAATGACGAATCAATCTGCGGTGATGTCTGTTTATAGCATGAATGCTTCTGGTCCAGTTGCGATACTCGCACAAACAACTCCATTGACAATCGTTGACCTTGTTGATTCTTTGTACACCATGCCGATCTCTACGGGACCACTTAATTTGGTTCCTGGTAATTATATGGTTGCTATTGAAGAAGGTGATTCAAATGTTGTGATTGGGACGTGTACAGCTATTTTCACTCCTCTCACAACCTGGGTAACGTTTCCAGGAGCGCCAATTTTACCTTGGGCACACAACGAAGATTACGGATTCCCAGTAAGCTACCTGATTCGTCCCAATTTCGGAGTACCACCTGCTTGTCCAAATTCGGGTGCAAGTGTGACTGCAACGACATGTACTTCTTATACAGCACCAAGTGGAGCGGTATTCTCATCAACTGGAACTTACACGGACATCATTCCGAATGCATGTGGTTCAGATAGTGTGATCACAATTAACTTAACGGTTCCAGTGTTGAACCTTACAACATCAACGGCTGGAGGAACAATTACTTCCGCTGCGACAGGTTCTACATACCAGTGGATTGATTGTGTAACAGACATGGCAATTTCTGGAGCGACAGACTCATCCTACACTTCAGGAGTTGATGGTAGCTACGCGGTTATCGTTACGGAAAATGGATGTTCAGATACATCTGCATGTGCTACTGTTCTTTACTGGGGATTGAATGAACTAAGTGAAAATGGAGGATTGGAAATTTATCCAAACCCATCGAACGGTGATTTCGTAGTGAACGTGAACGGACTTACAGCAAATACAGTGAACGTTGATTTACTTGACTTGAGCGGACGCGTTATTGAATCGAGAACATACAACAATGTTGAAGGTCAATTGAATGCTGCAATGAATGTAAAAGTTGAAGCTGGATCTTACCTAGTACGCATCACTGCGAACGGTGAGAGCATCGTTAAAACAGTCGTGATCTCGAAATAGGAGAGAAGGGATTTGTACTATATTGAAAGTGCCCTACCAATATTGGTTAGGGCACTTTTTTATTCACTATTCTTCTACCATTCGAGCACCAGCGACTCCTGGATTTTCCTCAGCTAGCTTCAGAACAATTTTAAGTGTATCGAGATTGATTTCATCCAATTTCTTAAAACGAATGCAGCCTAAACCTTTGGTGAGCTTGCCCAAATCCTTTATGTATTTCTCAATGGAAGTCTTATCCACAGCAAGAGCACACACGTAAATACTCATATAATTCTTCTGATAAGCCAAGGAAATAATAGGCCAAGCATTCTTTTTCTTTTTTGAATCGAGGTAATAGAATGAGCCGTAACCGATCATGTTGGAGGCGAAATAGGGCTCTAAGTTGGGAACTGTCTTCCGAATGAAATCGTGTAGAAAATCAATATCCGTTTTCTGCGTATCGGGAACCAAGGAAAGATATTCTTCAACGGAATTAGCGTCATTTTTGGCAAACATGTTCATGGATGAGGTTTTAGGTTAAACTTGCGCAGTAGTTCAACTGCTGAGCAATTTTCTACTTCAAATGAAATGCCACAAAAACAGCAATAAATACAATCGCGGCTTCGGCTTCTTCAGAAATAGCATCGCCATCAATTTCGATGTCCCAACGTTCGTAATCGTTCGAGAAAACGGTGCGCAGTCTTCCATCAGCATCGCCAGAGATATCCCATCGCTCTAGGTCGTTGTTGAACGTCGTTTTCACGTAAATAATTTTGTCACCATCGCGAATTTCCCACTGATCGAAATCGTTGTTGAAAATTGTTTTTAGTGTCACGCTCGAACCAACATTCCACGAATCCCAGTCGTTTGAAAACGTTGTTCGAACGGAAATAGAACCAAATTTCCAGTTGTCCCAATCGTTCGAGAAAACTGTTTGAATGGTGCTCCCATCCCACGACCAACGCGATTCGTCTTTCGTAAATGTAGTGGAAAGACGCTGCGAATTGACGGTAAAACCAATGAGAATGATGGCGAGAAAAAGAAGCTGCTTCATGTCTGTTTTTAAATAACTACGTTCGTTTCTTTGTCGAATCGCTTGTAGGAAATGAATACAGCGAGCACGGCAAGTGACACCATTACTGCAAAACTCAAGCCAAGTAATCCTGCGTCCAATGTTCCTGCAATCAGTTCTTTGGTTGCGAGCACAATGTTTACAATTGGAATGCATGCTGTGACCACATTCAACTCAATTCCAGGGAAAAATCCGACCATGGCTGGCAGCACAACAATAATGTTCATCGGTGTGATGATGCTTTGCGCTTCTTTGAAACTTTTCGCGTAGACCGCTATAGGAATCATCATACCAGCGAAGAAAACAGTAAGCGGGAAGAGCAAACCGAAGAGCATTAGGATGAATTTTGGACTTAAAATTCCGTGAATGACTTCCAAAATTTCGGGATCTTGCACGAGATCTAAAACTTCTATTGAGAGGAAAAGTCCGAGGAGCGCGAAGGTAGCGGCCAACAATCCTGAAAGGACAACAACGCCCATTTTCCCGAATAAAATTTGCCAACGAGCGACAGGTGTTGTTAATAAAGTTTCGATCGTTCCACGTTCTTTTTCGCCCGTAAATAGGTCGATGGCAGGGTACATGCACCCGATAAATCCGAAGGCGATGAAGATGTAGGGCAGAAATCCACCTGCTAATTTCCCGATCATTTCTTTGGACGACGCCACGTTGGAATAGCTAATTTCGAGCGGTTTTATTTCTTCAGCATTAATTTTCAGATCGATGTATCGCTCTTGCTTTGCAATGGATTCGATGGTTCCCAAATACGCTTCTGCACGTTCTTTCATGCCCAAATCGGTTGCGTTGAAGAACACCGTTACTGCCGCTGGTTTTTTGATTTCCATGGACATAGCGAAATCGGCACTTGGGAAAATTCCTATTTGTGCGGAGTCGATTTTTATCGCTGCTTTTAGCTCAACAGTATCTTTGTAAACGGTGATATTTTTCTTTCCCAATTCCTGCGGAAGTAAGCGCAATTGCTTGATAATGTAATTGTCTTCGCTGCCAACAACGCCAATTTGGATCGTTTTTTCGGCTGCTTCTTTTGAAAATGATTCAGAAACAGTAACGAACAAACTGAGAATTATAGGGAAGATCGCTACAGGAATCACCAACATCATTATGAGTGTTCGACGGTCGCGCAGCGTGTCTTTGAGTTCTTTTTTGAATATCGTAAAAATCATACTTTCTCGAGTTTGGTAGCGTTAACAATGCGGATAAATTCGGCGGTCAAGTTGGGTGCTTGCATGTTGGCTCTAAAATCGTTCATCGTTCCGTTGTGAAGCAATTTCCCTTTGTGAATGATGGCGATATCGTCGCAGAGTAGGTCAACTTCACTCATGATGTGACTCGAAAAAATAACAGTTTTTCCTTCCGATTTGCAGTCGCGAATTAATTGAATGATGTTCTCGGCTGTGATCACGTCCAATCCGCTCGTTGGCTCATCAAAAACCACCACTTCGGGGTCATGAATCATGGTTCGGCAGATGGAAACTTTTTGTTTCATTCCTGTGGAGAGCTTTCCAATTCGCTTGCTTTGGAACTCGTGCATGTCTAGCAGGGTGTATAATTTCTCTCTTCGTTCTAGGCAGACGTCTTTTGGAATGCTGTACAAATCTGCGAAGTATTGAATCAATTCGTTGGGTGTCAATCGGGCGTACAATCCTGTCGATCCTGTTAAAAAGCCAATCTTTTTTCGTGCTTCCTGTGGATGTTCACTTACGTCGATTCCCGCAATTTTTATCGTGCCTGATGTCGGCTTGAAAATGGTGGATAGCATCCGCATCGTGGTCGTTTTTCCTGCACCGTTTGGACCGAGGATCGAAAATATCCGACCTGGTTCACACACAAAACTCACATCGTCGACAGCTAGTGCTGTGCGATCAGTTGTATTCAATTCCTTGCGCTGCGTCTTTGAGAGCGTAAATTCTTTGCGGAGCTTGTTAACTTCAATCATAGGGTTCGATGTGAGATGAACAATTTGGAAGAATCATCTCTGGGGTGAATATCGGAATTTTGCAGTAAAATGCGTCCGATTTTTTACAGGAGCGGAAGGAAATGGGGTTGAGCGAATTGAAAACTAGACGGTGTTAATCGCAAATTCGACCTTTGTGCACGCCGCTGTTATACATCTCGTCTATGCTTTTCATGT
This sequence comes from uncultured Fluviicola sp., assembly GCA_937919725.1. Lineage (GTDB taxonomy): Bacteria > Bacteroidota > Bacteroidia > Flavobacteriales_D > Crocinitomicaceae > UBA4466. The sequence continues at coordinate 5,506 of CALFOS010000307.1, forward strand.
CTTCCAACAATTCTGCGGAGGGCGGAGTATGCTGCAATTTACTCAAATCGGGCTGGCCAGCATCTACCCAAGCGGTGTACCAAATCGATCCAACTGCCAAAATTGCCGTGCGGAGTCGTCGTTCCACCATGCCGTTCATGCGTCGGTGATATTCTTGTGAAAACTCATACGAATACACCTTAATCGTGCTATTACCTCGGCGTTCGAAGCTGTATTTTTTGTCGGGATCCATTTCGGTGGTCAATTCTCGTTCGATGCGCAAAACGGAATCCACGGCGTAATGCGATTCTCTTACTGACTCCCAGATGAAACTACGTACGTCGGGAATGTACTTCGACTTACCAATAAAATAATCGTAGTTTTCGTCGTTGATTTCCACCAATCTGCTTTCCCACAATCCATGAATGCCTTTTTGATTGGTCATCTGACCGTTGTAGTTCTCGGTGGTGTGCAGTGGCACGTGTGCGTCTCCAATATAGTGACCAATATCTGCCGAATATTTGAGGATCAAATCCACATTTTGACTTTCGAAAGCGCGTTGCAATTTCAGTTTCATCACCTCGATGTGCCACGGAACAATTCCATAAGCTTGCAAGGTGTCTTCGGTGAATTTAGTAATGGCATCTTCCCATTTTCGAGGTACGTAGGCGAATGGATCTTGACCTTCAGAGACATAGTGATCAATGTCGATGTAATGGCGCTGTGCTTCTCCATCAATGGCGTATCTGCGTTTGTCTGGATCGACAGCATGCTCGGTCAAAAATTCGATGTGATCTTTGTAAAAACCGAACATTTCTTGCGGAAGTGTGAATGTAGCAATACGGTTGATGCGCTGGTGGCCGAAAAAGCCCCATTTCTTTTGTTGATTCTCACTTTGGCTCGTAAATCCTATTAAATAAACAGGAATTATTACGAGAAGCGTCCATTTATAGTTTGACCAATTTACCATCTCTCAATATTGGAATCACATTTGTTTGGTTGGGTGTGAGACAGTATTTAATGTCCTTATTCAAATTCAAATTCTTTAACCTACGTCGATGCGAACTTGCTTTCAAAAATCCCAGGTAGCGATCCCACGCAGAAAGGTACAAATATTTTGCCGCAATGGATGAATCTTCGTCTGAAGTGAATTTTCCTGTGCCAATCAAGTATTCAGAGATTGCGCCAGCGCAAATCGTATCTTCCAAATTAAATTTATCCTGCCATCCCGAGCAGAGACAAAGAATGTTTCGATCTTGTTTTGCAAGCCATTCGCAGAGCGCATCAAGATTCAGGAGCGATCCAATAACAACTATTTCAGCGTCTTTTGCTATCTCGAGGGCCTTGGTTCCGTTCGTCGTTGTAAGCACAATTTCTTGTCCGCGTACTTCTTCGGTCATGTATGAATAGGGCGAATTCCCGAAATCAAATCCTTCTACAATCTCACCTTTTCGCTCGGCACCCACCAAATAACCTTTCGCTTTGTATTCTAGTGCCTCTTCGATCGTAGAAACGGGAATAATCGACTTTACTCCATTGTGAAAAGCCGCGCAAATAGCTGAGGTAGCCCTCAGGACATCAATTACAACGACAATTTCGCATTCGTCTTTATAGTATTCGTACTCCCCCGGTGTGAAGCACACTTCAATGTGTTTTCGATCGTCCATGTGGCAAAAATAGTTAATTCAATTGTGTTTGTATGGTATGCGTTTGATGAGTTTTAAACTCGGTTTTTCAATCAATAAGTAAAATACATGTGAACCAAGGTAAGCAAGCACAAAAGCGCCCAAAAGTAATACGACTTTTTGCCAATTTTGTTCGGCGTAGCGTAAGGTGAAATAAAGGAACCATTGCCCCAAAAGTCCGTGCATTAAATAAAAACTGAAGGATGTTTCTCCCAAAAATTCAAAAAATCGGTGCTTTCCATGCACAAAAAGTAATACGGGAACGGAGAGAAGTGGAATGACGTAATAATATAGTGCTTGGTTGAGGATGAAATCTGCAGCGCCAATAGCGATAATCAATAAAAGTTGAGGTCCTGAAAGCTGTTTGTTCACGAACAAGGACATCGAAATGCCGATGATGAAATACGATCCAAATTCGGCGAGCGTTCCGCGTGTATCAAATGTATAATTCAGTGCCAATGCGATTGCGGCAAGCAGTATAAATGCAACAAAGGGATTTTTTCGGATGAGTAAATAACCAAGTCCTAGAAAAAGGTAAAACTGAAATTCGACGCTCAATGTCCAAAAGATGGGATTGTACCATTGTTCACCCACAACATTTGCGGATAGCGTAATATTAGCGATGAATTGTCGGGCTGAAAATAGAATCGGGTCACCCAAATATGCTTGAAAAAGTCCGTTGATAGCAAGAATTGCGATGACGCACGAGAACATGGGAATCATCAGTCGAATCAAGCGTTTCGCCATAAATGGAAGAAAGAGCGAGAGTGAATAGTTATTTCGCTGTAAGTGCAAGTACATCACGTAGCCTGAAATGACGAAAAACACACAAATCGATCCGTGAATGAAGGGATCAACAACGTTCATCACAGGATTTCCCTTTTCGATGAATGCTCCATGCTGATTTTCGAAGTGGAGGAAATGATACAATGCAACGATGAATGCACAAACACCTCGCGCACTATCTAAAATTGCTATTTTCGGAGTACTCACCACGATCAATTAGTTCTCTTCAAGTGGTTTGAGGTATATAGCGTCCACCCAAAACGTGGCGAAGGGAAGGAGTGACGCAATCCAACAAACTCCCATTTTTTTCCAATTCCATTTACGATTGTTCCCGACCAGAAAAACCCAAATTACATACGCGATGAACAAAACTCCGTGCGCCATTCCTACAATTTTGTTCGGCATTCCCATCTCAAATACATACTTGAGGGGCATTGTTAATGCAAATAGGAGATACGAAATTCCTTCCATGATCGCGAGGAGTCGCAGTTGACCCAGTGTTGTTTTTAATTTCATTCTTTGGTTTGTTTTTGTTGTCGCTCCAGGGCGAAAAGTTCGTCGCGCAATCGAGCTGCTTCGATAAAATCGAGGTCTTTGGCAGCTGTTTCCATTAGTTTGCGTGTGTATTTTATACTTTGTTCGAGTTGTTTGTCAGACATGTAGCGAATCACGGGATCATTTACAATCGCCGTTTTGTCGTATTGTGTGTAATCTGTTGGACCGTCACCATCGGCAACTTTGGTCGAGTTCATGATCTTTTCTGTCGATTTTTTCAATGGCATTGGTTTCAATCCGTGCTCGGTGTTGTAGGCTTCTTGAATTTTTCGCCGGCGCAGGGTTTCGTCGATCGTGCGTTGCATGGAATTCGTTATTTTATCGGCGTACATGAACACCATTCCGTTCACATTTCGGGCAGCGCGACCAACAGTTTGAACCAAGGAGCGTTCATTTCTCAAAAATCCTTCTTTGTCCGCATCGAGAATGGCAACGAGCGATACTTCAGGTAAATCGAGTCCTTCGCGCAACAAATTGACACCTATCAACACGTGGAATTCGCCCAAGCGTAACTGTCTCAAGATCTCAACGCGTTCTATTGTGTCGATGTCTGAGTGAATGTATCGGCACAAAATGCCCAATCGATCCAAGTATTTTTGTAATTCCTCGGCCATTCGCTTCGTGAGCGTCGTTACGAGAGTGCGTTCGTCTCGCGCGATGCGTACGTGAATTTCTTCGATGAGGTTGTCGATCTGATTTTTGCTCGATCGTACTTCAATCATCGGATCTAAAAGTCCCGTGGGGCGAATGACTTGCTCTACCAAAATCCCTTCTGATTTCTCAATTTCGTAATCGGCTGGCGTGGCGGAAACGTAGATCGTGCGGTCGAGCATTCCTTCAAATTCTTCAAATTTCAGCGGTCGGTTGTCCATCGCGGCTTGCAAACGGAATCCGTAGTCGACCAAGTTCGTTTTTCGCGCACGATCGCCTCCATACATTCCGCGCACTTGTGGGAGCGTCGCGTGACTTTCGTCCACGATCATCAAAAAATCATCTGGAAAATAATCGATCAAGCAAAAAGGTCGTTGCCCTGGCACTCGGTTGTCGAAGTAGCGCGAGTAATTCTCAATTCCCGAGCAATACCCAAGTTCGCGAATCATTTCCAAATCGAAGGTCGTGCGCTCTTTCAAGCGTTCGCTCTCGTCAATAAGTCCTTGTTTTCGGAAATTCTCGACTTGAATCAGCATGTCTTCACCAATTTCGTCCACAGCTCGTTTCGTCGTTTCGGGACTTGTCACAAATATATTTGCTGGAAAGATCGAAATCTCTTCGTAACTCTCAATTTTATCCGTGGTTTTTGGATCGATGGCGGTAATTCCTTCAATTTCATCTCCCCAAAATTCGATGCGAAGTGCGTGATCGGCATACGCGAGGTTGATGTCGACTGTATCGCCTTTCACACGAAACATGCCCCGCTCGAAATCGGCATTTGCTCGAGAATATAGATTTTCGACTAGCCTGAAAAGGAATTTGTTGCGTGAAATCACATCACCTTTTTTAAGGTGAATGATGCTTTCGGCAAACTCCTCTGGATTTCCAATTCCATAAATGCACGAAACGGAAGCAACCACAATCACATCCGATCGCCCCGAAAGTAGAGAAGAGGTGGTGGAAAGTCGCAATTTTTCAATTTCATCGTTGATTTGAAGGTCTTTTTCGATGAATGTTCCCGTAACAGGCATGTAAGCTTCGGGCTGGTAATAATCGTAGTATGAAACGAAATATTCTACGGCATTTTTAGGGAAAAACTGTTTGAATTCTCCGTACAACTGAGCCGCGAGAGTTTTGTTGTGAGCAAGAATCAATGTAGGTTTTGCAATTTGCTCGATCACATTAGCAACTGTAAACGTTTTTCCGCTTCCTGTAACGCCTAACAAGGTTTGATGTTGCATATTTTGCTTCAATCCTTCCACAAGTTGGCGAATTGCTTCGGGCTGATCACCTGTCGGCTTAAAATCGGAAACCAATTCAAATTCCATCCTACAAAAATACGAATTTAACCACCCGAAGAGAATCAAACTATTATCTTTGGTAACCTCAGAAATTTATTGATGGATTATTTGTTTTTATTACTCGGACTAATTGTCCTAATTGTTGGTGGAGAATTCCTCGTAAAAGGTGCTGTGGGTTGCTCCGCGATCTTCAAAATTTCTCCGCTCGTGATCGGAATGACGGTTGTTTCCTTCGGTACATCTGCACCCGAGCTGCTCGTTAGTTTGCAAAGTGCTATGGCGGGAAATCCTGGAATTGCCGTCGGGAATGTAATTGGTTCGAACATCGCAAATATCTCCCTGGTTTTGGGAATCACGGTGCTTATTTTCCCCATTATTGCGAGTCGACAAACGAAAAGAATTGATTACACGATGATGCTGCTCGCCAGTTTTCTCTTCTACTTCTTTGCTTGGGATAACGTGATCGAGCGTTATGAGGGAATTATTCTGTTGGTAATTTTGATTTTATTCACGTACTTCCTTGTCTACAATTCTCGAAAACAGACGAAACGAGATCTTGCGTATGCTAGCGACGATCATGAGATCAGCAGCGTGCTAAAAACCCCTATTTGGAAATCAACTGTTTTTCTTTTGATTGGACTCGTAGCACTGTATTTTGGGTCCGATTGGTTCGTTAGCGGAGCCGTCGGAATTGCCGAAATTCTCTTGGAAGGAAATCCCGACAAGGACAGTATTATTGGAGTAACGGTGGTCGCACTCGGAACAAGTGCACCGGAACTTGTCGCGTCCATTGTGGCTGCGGTTCGAAAACAGAGCGACATTTCCATTGGAAACTTGATTGGTTCAAACATCTTCAACGTTTTCGCTGTCCTCGGAATCACGGCCATCGTACTGCCCATCGAAGTGACGGATCAAGTGCTCGGTTTCGACATGTTGTGGATGCTCGCTATTTTGCTTTTACTTATTCCAATTTTCTTATTGGGAAAACAAATCGGACGGTTCAAAGGAGTAATTCTATTTACTAGCTACGTGGCGTATGTGGCAGTTATTTTGATGAAGATTGCAGGTTTTTTCGATTAATTGATTCGTTGGTTAATTGGATTTTTGGATCGCTGCGCTCTTGGATTCTTGGATTTATTTCTTCTTCGGCGAAATCGACTAAATCCAGAAATATAACCTTTCAGTCCAATAATCCAATAATCCAGTAAATCCAACCCTCCAATAATCCAACTATTCCCTATCTTTGCCGAAACTTTCAGATTGATGAAAATCTACAACAACATACTTGAGACCATCGGAAATACACCAATGGTGAGATTAAATGTACTGACGAAGGACGTGAAAGCGACCGTTCTTGCGAAAGTGGAGACCACAAATCCAGGAAATTCTGTGAAGGATCGAATGGCCGTGAAAATGATTGAGGACGCGGAAGCGGCTGGAATTATCAAACCAGGAGGAACACTTATTGAAGGAACTTCTGGAAATACAGGAATGGGACTCGCGCTCGCGTGCATCATCAAAGGATATAAGTTGATTTGTGTCTTGAACGACAAACAATCGAAGGAGAAAATGGACATTCTGCGCGCTGTTGGTGCAGAGGTAGTCGTTTGTCCTACGGCAGTTGAACCAACAGATCCAAGATCTTATTACTCTGTTTCCAAACGATTAGCAGCTGAGACTCCGAACTCTTGGTATGTGAATCAATACGATAATTTATCGAATCGTCAAGCTCATTACGAGCAAACAGCACCCGAAATTTGGGATCAAACGGACGGAAAAATCACGCATTTCGTGGTGGGAGTTGGAACAGGCGGAACGATTTCGGGAGTTGGAAAATACTTGAAAGAAAAAAATCCAAACGTGAAAATTTGGGGAATTGATACCTATGGTTCCGTCTTCAAAAAATACCACGAAACGGGAATTTTTGACGAAAATGAGATTTATCCATACATCACCGAGGGAATTGGAGAAGACATTCTTCCAAAAAACGTTGATTTCGGACTAATCGATCATTTCGAGAAAGTCACGGACAAAGATGCCGCGGTTTACACACGACGTTTGGCGCGTGAAGAAGGAATTTTTGTTGGAAACTCGGCTGGAGCGGCGATCAAAGGTGTGCTTCAATTGGCTGATCAGTTGACGGAAGACGATGTTGTTGTGGTTTTGTTCCACGATCACGGAAGTCGATACGTGGGTAAAATGTTCAACGACGATTGGATGCGCGAACGTGGTTTCCTAGACGAAAAAATTACAACCGCTGGCGATTTAGTTACGAAGCACAACGGAACTCCATTGGTGACTTTGTATGCTGAAGAGCTTGTTTCTCATGCAATTGACAGAATGCGGAAATTTGGAATTTCTCAAATTCCTGTGATGCGAGATGGAAAATTTGTGGGCGCCGTAAACGATAATCGCGTGTATCAATTGCTAGTCGATCAACCAGAATTACGCGACACAGCGGTTTCCACGATTATGGAAGCAGCGTTTCCAGTGGTGAAGGAAGATGCGAAAATCGAACAAATTTCTAAATTGATCAACAAAGATGTGCACGCTGTCTTGGTGGAGCTGAACGATGGAAATTTCCACATTGTAACGCGTCACGATCTCATTTCGGCGATTGGCTAAATGGCGATTTATACGGATCAAATGAATTCAACAATCCGACTGGGTATCCCGATAGCTATAGGTACCATTCGGATTGTTTCTTTAGTGCCATCTCAAACTGAACTCCTGCATTATTTGGGATTGGAAGAGGAGGTGGTCGGAATCACGAAATTCTGTATTCACCCAAAATCATGGTTCGATTCGAAAACGCGGATTGGCGGCACGAAATCCGTTGATATTGAAAAAGTTCGCACCCTAGAACCCGATCTCATCATCGGAAATAAAGAGGAAAATACGAAGGAAGACATCGACGCGCTCCGCGAAATTGCACCCGTGTGGATGAGCGATATTTCTACGTTGGATGATGCGATCGAAATGCTGCAACTTCTCGGCGAAATATTGAACAAGAAAGTAGAGATTGATCAGTTGGTTTTTGAAATTAGAAGCGAGTTCGATGCCTTGCGAAAGTTCAGTTCGACTCATCCGACACTGCCGAAGAAGAAAAGCAACGCCTTGAAAGTGAACGAAGGTTCTCCTACTGCGAAGCTTAATGGAAAAACGGTCCTTTATTTCATCTGGAACGAACCACCTTTTTTGGCAGGAAAAGATACGTTTATCGACGCGATGTTGAACGCATGTGGATTGGTCAACGCCACTTCTGTCGTCCGTTATCCCCAAGCAGATCCATCGATTCAACCGGATTTTGTGTTCCTGAGTTCGGAGCCGTTTCCTTTCGAGGAAAAACACATCGAAAAATTCCGAGATGTGTATCCAACTTCCAAAATTATATTGGTGGATGGCGAACAGTTTTCGTGGTATGGATCGCGTTTGAAAATTGCCCCGAAGTACTTTCAGAGCTTACTTGAATCGCTAGTTAATTAATCCCGAATCTACTAAGAAGCGCATCAGTTCACGGAGCGCGCTTTTCCCTTGTTTAAATTCGAGCTTACCAGACATTGAAACGGCATTTTCACCCGCTTTTTTCATACTAAAATCGGATGTTTGGATGTTCGTGAGCAGTATTTTCGTCGCACGGTACTCACTCGACATCGACAAAAGGCGCGTCATCATTCCACCATTTCTAATTTCAAGCACATGCTTTAACGAACCACTGAGCTCAAATAAGGTACTTTTCTCCATTCCGTGGCCAACGAATTTAGTTTGACCCAAATAGATCGTTTTCGGGTCGATTTGTTTGTAGTAGAGCGTTTTGGGTCCTAGTTTGAAGGAGGTTGAGGTAACTTCAGAAATCAGTTCTTTCGCGTTCAAAACATAGAGTGGAACTTGAATCGGGAGTGTGTCTTGAAAGGAATAAATTCCATCAAAGTGAGGTAAAAATTTAGGCAGGTCAATTCCCGAAGGTTCCATATAATGGTAGTTTCCGCTAATCGAGCTGAATGCGGGGAGTGGAAGTCCCATTTCCGTTGTGTATTCTTTCCAGAAGTCGTTGAGTGCGTCAGGAACTATCGCCATGCGGATGCTCAAGCCATCTTTTTTTAGTACTGGATAGTCGGTGTTTAAACTCGATTTTGATGAAGCTAATCCGATTAAATCCAACGTGCTTCCATCCATGAAAAAGGCAAGCTGAATGTTGTCGAGAATGATAGATCCATCCGCTGAGGTATATTTTTTTTTCCAATAAGTGAGTTTCGAATTTTCTTTTTTCGTCGCCAGTTTTTCTTGGTCAAATCCCGTTTCTTTTTGGAGCATTTTACCCGCCAGCGCATTTAATTTTGATGTTTCTCCAACTTTTTCGCTCAAATCAACTAATACCAAACCAACACCATTTTTCACCGAATATCCTGAAGCTTCCGTTTTTCGACTGTGCATTCCAGCATCAAATTGCGCTTCATCGAGTACATGCATCAAAATTCCCAGTAATTTCTTGCCATCTTCCTCAAAGGAAAAAATGTAAACCGCCGAACGAAATTCGATTCCAAGTGCCTCCGAATCATCTGATGTGTTCATAATGTCTCCCAAACCGCCGTCGGTCCTGTCAGCAAGTAAAAGTTCGGATGTAAACGTGTAGATAATTTCTTCTCCATCAAGCTTCAACACGCTTTCTGCATGTGCGGGAATGTACAATTCATGGTGTGAATTTGTCCGTTGGAACAAGCCTTGAACCAACACGAAGGTGATCCATAGGAAAATTAGCAATGCGAGTGCCGCAAAAATATGTAGGATTTTTTTTGTCTTTAACATCGAATCAAAAGTACGGGATTATGTTTAATGACTAACTTTGAGCCATGAGAAAATTCGCACGCTTTCTGTTAAAAGCCTTTGGTTGGAAAATTGATGAGCATGTCCCTGATGGTGTGAAAAAGGCCGTTGTTGTAATGGGGCCGCATACGTCCAACTGGGATTTTATCATTGGGCGCATGGCGTTTGCTTCATACGGCATCAAGGTCAAATTGCTCATTAAAAAAGACCTGTTTTTTCCGCCCATGGGTTGGATCCTCAAGGGAATAGGTGGGATTCCAGTCGATCGAAAAAAGAACAACAATATCACCGATTTTGCAGTCGAGCAATTCAATTCAAACGAGGAAATCTACATGGTTTTCACGCCTGAAGGCACGCGAAGCTATAATCCGAATTGGAAAAAGGGATTCTACTACATCGCCATCAAAGCAAACGTTCCAATTTATATGGCGTATATCGACTACTCGAATAAAACGGGTGGATTCCATGGTTTGTTTCAACCGACTGGTGATGTGAAAAAGGACATTGATTTCATTAAAAAGGAACTCAGTCAATACAAAGGGCGAACGCCAGAAAACGGAATTCGTTAAGTTTTTGGAAGATCGCGGACTTTCCCTGTCTTTGGGTTGAAGCCGTACGGACAATGTTTGCAGCCACTTTTGCAGCAATGTCCTCGCTTCAAATGATATGCTTCCGTGAACACGATAAATCCGTCTTCGCTCACGTAAAAATCCTCCTCGGAAAGTTTACTGCGCTTCGAAAATCCTGACATATCATCTGACATGCCACAAATTTAATAGATATTTGCCGAGAATTTGAGATGAATGGACATAAAGCGATCAGTTGTAAAAGAAATTAAGGTGAAATCATTCCAAGAACGAGGAATTTCGCTCTTCATCAAGCGCGATGATTTGATCGATTCCGAAATCTCAGGGAACAAATGGCGCAAGCTCAAATACAACATTGAACTTTGCAATTCGAAGAAGAAGGAAGGAATTTTAACCTTCGGAGGAGCGTTTTCCAATCACTTGGTGGCAACAGCTGCGGCGTGTAAAAATTCGAAGTTGAAGTCGATTGGAATGGTGAGGGGAGAGGAACTCAATCCAGAAAGTAATTCAACTCTAAAGCGTTGCGTCGAGCTGGGAATGGAACTCGTGTTTATTTCACGGGAAGAATACGCCCTCCGAAACGACAAAGCGCTGCACGAAACGATTGGTGCAGATTATCCAAGTTTTCAAATTGTGAATGAAGGCGGCGCGAACTATTATGGAATGATCGGTTGTCAAGAAATAATGACCGAAATCGAAGAAGAAATTGACCACATATTCGTCGCGCAAGGGACTACCACCACGAGCTGCGGAATTCTATTCGGGCTTGAAGATCACCAAAAAATTCATGTTGTTCCCGTATTGAAAGGCTTCGATTCGCTTGCAGAAATGTCCGAACTTTTTTGGAAAACGGGCATCGACAAAGAAACGGTAAGCGATTTGATGGAGCGCGTAAATGTTTATCCCGAGGCGCACTTTGGTGGCTACGCGAAATTCACGCCTGAGTTAATCGATTTTATTCGTTCGTTTTATGTTGAGCACGGCATCCAACTCGATCCAGTATATACTGGAAAGGCGATGTTTGAGTTGATGCGCCAGTTGGAATCGCCGAGTTTTGACAATTCAAGGGTGCTTTTTATCCACACAGGTGGATTGCAAGGGATTCCCGGAATCGAAAAGCAACTGGGCCAGAAGTTATTTCAATAAAAAAATCGTCCAGACATTCCAAAGAAGATCCAGACGATTTTTCGGTTTAGCTGAAACGTTCAGCGCGTTATCTTTTCACAAGTCGTAGAACTTGTCGTCCAACTTCATCTTCAATCGAAACAAGGTAAATGGCATTGTCCAAGTGTGAGATCGAAATTTCTTGTCCGTCCATAAAATTTGTTTCAGAAGTAACAACCCTTCCGTTCAAATCATAAATCACGACGTTCGCTTGGCCGGAAATCCCTCGAACACGGAAAGATAAATTCGCTGGATTAGGGTAAATCAGGAATTCGTGAAGCTCAGGCTCCACAATGTTCAACGTACTTTCAGAAACATAGGTTCCAAAATTCCCTCCACATGGCGTTGTGTTTGTTCGGAACATGGTGCGAATATTTGCACTTCTCTCAAACAGGCGTGTTAAGCTAGAGTCGATGGAAGCGTTTACTGAATCTAATCCAAGGACGAAAGCATTATATAGGATTAGTGTGTCTTGTTGAGCCAAATCAGCTGGTCCAGATGCTCCAGACATTCTACGATCGCCAGGCGTGTTTAGAGTGAACTCGAAATCATTATTTCCGTGATCAATTCCACCTGATGAATAGAAGAGTGGGTCTGAATTTCCAAAGGACGTATGTCTAACAGTAACTCCATTCACAGTTTGTGGAACCCCATTGGGGTAGGTCCCTGTCATTGCTTGATAAAAACTCCCAAAATCATTAACTGAATTTGTTGCGTTTAGCGATGATTCAAGCGTGTAGTGCTCGTTGTTTGGTATTCCATCTCCGAATCCAATTCCGTTTATCGACTCGCCAGGTCCAACTCCAATTGGTCTATCCGTGCCAATATTAGTTAACTTAACTCCCTGAAGTGTCATAACGCCCATTGCTGGAAGTCTGGCGCCAAAACCAACGTTGCCGCCATTTGTCTCATCATTCAGGTCGCCGTTATACCCATAAATGATTCCCAATTCAACGTTACTTCCAACATAGTCATCTGAGTAGTTGCCAATGTCGAAATCCACATAATTACCCGCATAGAGCTCCACAAGATCGTGCGTTCTGGAGAAGTTGTCAGTTCGAGTGAAGATGGTGTTTTCCAAATCTTCATCGTTTAGACAATCGAAACTGAAGAAGTACTGATGTATTTCAAAAGAGGTGCTTAATTCCGCAAAAGAAGATTGATGGAAAATGTTCAACAAACACGCATCGCCATAAATCGCTGGATAGTCACCATTTTCGGGGTTGTAGATATTGTTTCCATCCAAATCAATAAATCCTGCTAAATCTGCTGCTTGACCTTTGTTTACATCTCCGTGTGCTGGCCAATTGTGAATGGAGAAAGGCATCTCATAATTCGGATCATTCAAACCAATGCCTGTGATGTGCGATTCGATCATTTCACGCGTCACATAATATCCACGATTGTATTTGTCCATGTCTTCAAAACCGTAAGCGTTTGGATTGGTGTACGGTCCAGGAATAGCCAATGTGGTGTATTTCCCAGCAAATAGTAGGGTGTCTCCGCTCTGTGTTTTGGCTCCAATATCGAGCTTTGAGCTATAGATCAAAGAGCGTTCTATGCTATCGAGAACGTACGTTAATCCCGCAGTGAAGTTTGGCTTGTTAAAGCTAATCCCACAGTGATTGGTGTGATAATGTATTTTGTGATGGATGAGCTCTCGGTTATATTCGACAAACGACTCAATTGATGATGTTAAATCGTCGCAAATCAAGGTTAGGGAATAAGGCGTATCCAGGAATTTGACGCCATCTACTCCCGTTTCGGATGGATAAATTCTGCGTAAGCCCACAATGTACACCTTGCTGCCAATTTTGGTTGAGAAAGTTGTTATGTTGTCAGTAATATTAGAGGAAATCACATTAAAGTTAGCATCTAAGTCAATCTGCTTCGTTCCTTGTGAACCGTGACTCCAAATTCGGTACGATCCATTGTTCAATGCGTACATTTCTTCGGCACCCAGATTAAACGTGTTTGCGCCCTGGTAGGTTCCTGAGGTGCTTAATGTGAATGAAGTACTAATTGTCGAGTAGTCTTGTCCTCTGAAGACTACGATTTCTCCAAGGTTGTTTTTCATCAGACTTGTACATGTAGCTGGTGCACTTGGAAGTGTTATATTTTGAAACGATCCAGAAATTGTTCGCTTAAGAATAGTGTTGCTAAATCCAATATATTCAATGTCCCCATCGATCAATAAATCGATCCCCTTGGCATACTGATAGCCTGAAGAACTTATAGTGAGAGTTGGATCAGCTGCCGTGATTGAATTGCTTGAGGTGTTCGACATTGATGCTGCAACTCTGTGGATTCCATTATTACCACCCACGGTATTGCCGAGATAGGTAATGAGGCTGTCACCTTTCGCGATGGAGTTCGAAAATCCAGTCCGATACATTGAAGGAAGTTGATGAAAGTTCGAAAATGTCCCGCTTATCGGATCAATTGTAATGTACCGAACAACGAATTGTGCAGTGATTGGCCTTAAGATACAAAGCGTGATTTTCCCATCCGAACCAACTCCAGCTCCACTCAGTTGCATAGCAGTGGTGTTGAAGGAAGTGTATTCTGAAATGCGATAATTACTCGTATTTCCCTCTGAATCAACGGAAATAAGGCTTACTACCAATGTGTCACCATGACTTGCACGAATGCTAACTAATTCTGTTGTATTCGATCGTTCGATCAGCACAGAATGTCTGTGTAAAAAGCCTTCTGAGGTATAAATTGTCCGCGAATACTGCGCAAAAGCAGAAGATGAAAACACGAGAATGAGTGCGAGAAGAAGTTGATTTTTCATAAGGCTGGGTTTAAGATTTACCCAAACTTACATGGAACTCTTCGATTTATTCTACGCAAAATGACCTTCTGCACGAACGATTGAGTAATCAGTTAAAACTAACGAGTTAAGGAAAATTGAAATCGACTAGTTCAGCAAATCAATGAGCGCTTTTGCTTCTTTGACATCGTGCACACGAAGAATTTTCGCGCCTTTCAAGAGGGCAATAGTGTTGAGAGCGATCGTTCCTTCCAACGATTCTTCAGGCGAAATTCCGAGTTTCTTGTAAATCATCGACTTTCGGGATAATCCTACTAAAACAGGTTTCCCGAAGAGTTGAAACGCGTCCAGATTGCTTAAAAGATGGTGATTTTGTTCAATCGTTTTGGCAAATCCAAATCCGGGATCGAGGATGATGTCGTGGACACCTGATGTTTGAAGATGAGCGATTTTCTGAGAAAAATAGAGTGAGATTTCTTTAAAAATGTTCTCGTAATCCGTGAGCGATTGCATGGTCGTTGGGGTCCCGCGCATGTGCATGAGAACGTATGGAACGTTATATTTCGCCGTGACAGCTACAATTTTTGGATCGATTTCAAATCCGCTTACATCGTTGATGATATTAGCTCCCGCTAAAATCGCTTTTTCAGCTACTTCGGATCGAAAGGTATCAATCGAAATGGCAATCGCTGGAAACTCGGAACGAAGGGCTTCGATGATCGGCAAAACGCGCCCAAGTTCTTGATCAATAGTTATTTCTGCTGCGCTGGGTCGAGTGGAGTAACCGCCAACATCAACGATTTTCGCGCCTTCCAAAATCATTTGCCGTGCGGTGTCTAGCGCGCTGCTTCGTTCCTGCTTCCGACTTCCTGCGTAGAAAGAATCGGGTGTGGCGTTCACAATTCCCATCACCACTGGAATCGACAAATCGAGCAAGTAATCACCCACTCGAATGCTGCTAATCGAACCAAAATATGTATCTTCAACGCTTGAATTTTGCATCACACATCAGATGAATAAAACGAATACCGAATACACAAATGTAATCAATGTTTGCCGAGAACTTTTCTCGAAAAAAACAAGCGATTATGGAACGGCTTGGCGCATTTTACGCCCAAGTTCGTTGACTGACCAATTGTTTATCAAGGCACAAAGAATCCGAACGATTCAGGAAACAGGGGAAAACAAGGTGGGAGAAAATATTGAGGATGAATTTGTTGCGATCGTTAATTACTGCATTATGGCGATCATTCAGGTCTGTGAAAAGGATTTGACCGAACTCGAACTGCCAGCAGATGAAGCCGTCCGACTGTACGAGAAATACGCCAAAATTGCCTTCGAATTGATGGAGATGAAAAACCACGATTACGGTGAAGCATGGCGCGATATGCGGGTCAGTTCACTCACAGATTTGATCTTACAAAAAATTCTTCGCGTTAAACAAATTGAAGACAACAACGGTGCAACGCTCGTGAGTGAGGGCATCGACGCAAATTATTACGACATGATGAATTACGCGGTTTTCGCACTCATTCACATGGGAATTGGCCAAAATAATTCGGCATGAAGCAACGAAT
Organism: uncultured Fluviicola sp.; assembly: GCA_937919725.1. Lineage (GTDB taxonomy): Bacteria > Bacteroidota > Bacteroidia > Flavobacteriales_D > Crocinitomicaceae > UBA4466. The sequence goes on from CALFOS010000307.1 coordinate 21,391, forward strand.
AGCGACATATTCTGGACGATCTAAGGTGTTCAATATCGTTTTTGTAGTTGTCAATCTGCTTGGACTTGCGCTGCTTGTGCTGGCAAATCACGAAAAGTTTGTTGACGTCGCGCTTTTGTTCAATCTTCTCGGAATCGGACTTTTACTTGTCTCCATCGCTGGAATGGTTCTTTTCAAAGGGAGATTGATGATGTCGGGCGTTTCACGCGTGCTCGTGGGAGGTTTGTTCATCGTTTCAGGACTCGTGAAAGCAAACGATCCACTCGGATTTTCATACAAACTTGAAGAATATTTCGAAGATGGCGCACTCGCTTACCGCATCAAAGAACTGTTTGGAGCACCTGAATTTTCGCTCGAATTCTTGATGAGTTCGGCACTCGCGCTGAGTGTGATCATTTCCATCGCTGAGATCGTTTTAGGAGTGATGACGATCGTCGGCGGGAAAATAAAACTCGTTGCATACGCGCTTTTGGGAATGATGCTCTTTTTCACTTTTCTGACTTGGCATACCGCGAATTGTGATCCTCATTCAAAATTCTTGGACCGAGATACCTACGCTATGTCCGATCCTGTTGCGCAGGAAAAACTCGAAGAAGCCAAGTCGAAAAAAGTGAAGATTTTTTCTCAAACTGACGAAGAATTGGTCGTAGATGAAATGAAATCTCCACAATGCGTGACGGATTGTGGTTGTTTCGGCGATGCGCTCAAAGGTTCGGTTGGTCGATCGCTCACGCCGCATGAATCTATGTGGAAAGATTTGATTTTGCTCTACTTCGTCGTGTGGATTTTCCTTGCGAAGCGACGTATTTATCCTAATTCAGTGCAAGAAAATCTCATATTTTCTGGAAGTTCCTTGATCCTCATCTCGTTTTTCTCGTGGGTCTTTGGCTGGTATTTCCCAATTGTCTTCGCACTTTTTGCCATTTTTGGCTCGCTGTGGATTCGAAGAGTGGGAGGAAAGCTCCTCGGGAATTATTTGGGATCGGCCTTGTTGGTGATCCTGCTTTCAGCTCTCGTAGCCGGATTTAGCTTGCGTTATGACCCCATCAAAGATTACCGACCCTATCACGTTGGTTCCCATTTGAAATGGAAAATGACAGACGGCATTCCTGGGGTTTATCGATCTGAGTTGCTCTACAAAAACAAGAAAACAGGAAATAAACGTAGCTTTGAGTCATCTTCCGACGCATATGCGAAATCCAAAATTTGGGAAGATGAGGATTGGATTTTCGTGAAAATGGTTGATCGTGAGATTCGAGCTACGATCAGACCGTCCATCGCTGACTTTTCTCCCTTCGTTGCTGTTTCTGACCTCACAGATGCCGAGCGAAATCTTCCTTTTGTGAAATCGATGCTCGCCAATGCAAAAGTGAAACAAATCCGACTTTTATCGTTACTAAACAAAACAACGGAAGAAGTGCTACTGAGTGAATTCAATCGAACGGCTTATCCAGCAGACGAATACCAGATTTTGGACACTATCGAAGTGATAAATCCAGAACTTTCTGATATCGTGATTACGGATGCCTTGCTGCGCGAAAAACGTGTGGTCATCTTGATTTCTCGAAATTTTAACGAAGCAGATTGGTCGAGCATGCCCCGAATTAAAGCAATTGCTCAATCGTGTGCACAGAAGAAGGTTCCCTTCGTGATGATTGCAAATGGCACGCGGGAGCAGATCAAAGCGTTCCGTAAAACGAATAGTTTCAAATGCGCGATTTTCTCGATGGATGAAATTGAACTGAAAATTATGTCTCGCTCAAATCCTGCATTGTTGGTTCTCGAAAATGGCGTGGTAGTGGAAAAATATTCGCGCCGAACTATTCCGACAGGAAAAAAATTCAAAGAATATCATTTAAAGTAAACGCATAAATGGCTCAAAAGATAGTAGCAGGAAATTGGAAAATGAACCTACAGTTTGATGAAGGGGAAAAGCTCGTGAACGAAATTTTGGAAGGAAAGCGATCAAATAGCGTGAGTGTCATGATTTTTCCACCTGCACTCTATGTGCAACATTTTTCTGAATTGGGTGATGGTCGGATCAGTATTGGCGTTCAAAACTTCCATGTACACGAGAGTGGAGCATACACCGGCGAAATTGCCATTCCTCAAATCAAAAGCGCCGGCGGAAGCATCGGATTGATCGGTCACAGCGAACGTCGCGGACTTTTTTCAGAAACAAACGCGGACTTAAAAGCCAAAGTGGATGCCGCGATCGCTAACGACTTCAAATTCATCTTTTGCTGTGGAGAGCCCCTCGAAATCCGCGAGGCTGGAAGAGAGTTTAGCTACGTAAAATCGCAACTGGAAGAAAGTCTCTTTCACCTGACCGCAAGCCAAATGGCAGGAAAAATCCTTGCGTACGAGCCCGTGTGGGCAATCGGAACAGGGAAAACAGCAACTTCGGCGCAAGCAGAACAAATGCACGCGGAAATTCGTTCATGGATCACCGATAACTATTCTGATGAAGTCGCAAATTCAGTATCAATCCTCTATGGAGGAAGTTGTAACGAAAAAAATGCCAGAGAAATCTTCGCCTGTCCGAATGTGGACGGTGGATTGATTGGCGGAGCATCGCTCAATTCGGAGTCATTCTTGGAAATCATAAACGCGTTTTAATGGAATCACTCGACACACTTGAATTGACGCTTACCCTCTCGCCTAAAGATCCGTGGAGTGAAATTCTTATTTCCGAACTATCTGAATTAGGATTTGATGGATTTTTGCAAACTGACGAGGGAATTCAGGCCTACGCAAACGCGTCCATCGATCCGGAAAAAATAATGGATGAACTGTCCATCGCACGCAATCAGCAAGTGACATGCGCTTGGAAAGCGAAGGTCATTCCACACCAAAATTGGAACGCGCAGTGGGAAGCCGATTTTCATCCAGTGTTTGTGGAGGACTACGCAACTATTCTCGCGCCATTTCACGACGAATCGCTCGGAAAGGGAATGGTGGTGCGTATTCAGCCGCAAATGTCCTTCGGGACAGGTCACCACCAAACAACATGGATGATGACAAAGGCGATTTTTGAATTGCCGGAGATGCCCTCAGATGTGCTCGACATGGGAACAGGAACAGGTGTTTTGGCGATTATAGCGGAAAAATTGGGAGCGAAACGTATTCTCGCTATTGATATTGAAGAATGGTCAGCTGAAAATGCCCGTGAAAATGCTGATCGAAACAGCTGTACAGCAATCGAATGCATGTGGGGCGACCGCGATAAAATGGAAGGACATGACTTTGGATTAATTATTGCAAACATCAACAAGAATATTTTGAAAGCGCAGATGGAAACCTATGCTTCGACATTGAACACGAACGGAACATTGCTCTTGAGTGGCTTTTTCTCGACGGATGTGGAGGAATTGATAACTTTTGCTGCACCATACGGTCTTACAATCGAGAAGGAATTCGCCAAAGATGAATGGGCGGCACTTCAATTGAAAAAAAATGGATAACATGAAACAAATTTTTTACCTAATTTGCCTAGTAATGCTGACTTCGAATGTGGCTTACTCACAATCATTTCCAACCGCGCGCGACAAATTTGTGAAGGAGTTCGAAAAGCAACTCAACGAATATGGCAAGGGAGAATTCAGGGATTTCGCAAAACAAGAATTACCCGCTATGCTGCTAGAGGGGAACAGTTTTCCAGACGATTATTTTAACCGAATGGTGCTAACGTGCAACGAGTTCGAAGGGAAACGCTTGAAGATTTATCCAGAAATTTACAACTATGTTTATTCTGTTTCGCAGTTCGTGAAAACCAAGCAAACCAAAGGAAGTTTCGAAGCTTGGCACTCGGCAGTAGACAAACAATTGGATTCGCGCTACATCAAGAAAATTGAAGAGTTCATGGAGTTTTCCGCTGGATTTCTATCAAAAGGCATGATTTCGGAGTCATCTAATTTTGAATGGTATTACCTCGGAGGCGATTTCGCAGTGGAATTTACCGACAAAGTGAACATCAAACTCTCGAACGGAAACTTGGTTTGTCGTGCCGTTAGCAATTCGGGAAGCACCAAAGGAGAAGCTGTTGATAGTCTCGTGGTTTACGAAACGTCGGGCAATTTTGATCCTACCTTGAAAAAATGGATTGGTTCTGGTGGGACAATCAATTGGGTGAAAGTTGGACTGCCCCGAGATGCTTACTTCGCGAAAATCAATAACTATGATGTATCGTTGAAATCGTCCACAATCCGAGTTGATACGGTGACCATGACAAGTCCTTACTTCTCTAAACCGATCCAAGGATCACTTTCAGACAGAGCATTCAAAATCAATAGAGAAGAAGATAAAGTATTCCCACAGTTTTTGTCATTTGAACGAAAATTAATGATCAAGGACATTGTGCCAGATGTTGATTATTCGGGTGGATTTGCCATGCAGGGAGCCGATTTTCTTGGTGCTGGAACAACGACTGATCTCGCCAAAATCACAATTAAAAAAGCAGGTAAACCCTTCATGCAAGCGCGATCCTTGGAAATTTTTATTTCTCAGAAAAAAGTCTTTGTTCCAAGAGGACAATTTGCACTTTACTTGAATTCAGGTGATTCAATTTCACATCCTGGACTTGCCTTGAATTACGACCTCGCAAAAAAGGAAGTTCTCCTCAATCGCTCGCGCAACGGAATGGGGGAAGCGCCTTTTCAAGATTCTTACCATAAACTCGACATCTACGTTCCAAAAATTATTTGGGAGAAAGATGCGGATGTCCTCACTTTTACGTATGATTTCGGTACAAGCCAAGAACAACGCTACGCCACCTTCGAATCACAAGGTTATTTTGACGTACAGCTCTACGACCGTTTGCAGGCAATGGAAGCAACGCATCCGTTGGTTTCTTTGTCAAATTACTCGTACAAATATGACAAACAGGTACTCACCACAGGTGAAGCTGCCACGGCAATGGAGAAAACCATTGATCAATCAAAATCAACGCTGCTTACCCTTTCTAGTCTCGGATTTATTAGCTACGATTCTGAACTAAACACAGTGATTATCAATCCAAAGTTGAATAATTTCGTTCGAGCTAAAGCGGGTAAAATTGATTACGACAACATTGTGTTTACCACCGATTTGAGACCAAAAGAGCTCACGGGTTACTCTGTAGAGGAAATTGCGAAAGATCCTTTTTTAAGTGACATCGATAAGATGTATAAGAAGCAAAATGAACAAAGAAGATTGCAACAGCATTTCGGAAAACTCAATCTCACCACATTAGACTTAGACCTTGATGCTGTGGATCGAGTGCTGATTTCAGCGAACAAAAATGCCATCGTTTTTCCAGATAACGGTAGCGTAAAAGTGAAGAAAAACCGCGATTTCGTCTACTCTGGATGGTCAAATGCGGGGAAACTTGAAGTGAATGCGGAACTCGCATCGTTCGTGTACGATGATTTTAAAATCAAACTTCAAAAAACGAAGGAAAGTCTCTTCCGAGTTCGTCCACTCGATAAAACTCATGGAACAAAAGGTATCCCTATGACCAGTTCATTGACTGGAATTACAGGAGAAATTTTCATTGATGATGTGAAAAATCGATCAGGAACGAATACGAAGACGGAAGCATTCCCGAAATTGACCGTTTCGAATAAAACGAAGATTTTCTATAATTCTAAAGATATTTACCGCGGAGTGTACGATAGCACACGCTTCTATTACACCGTTGATCCATTCGAAATGGATAGCTTGAATAATTTTGTTGAAGAGAAATTGCGCATCAAAGGTGAACTCGTTTCAGCTGGAATTTTCCCGATTATTCGTCAGGATGTGAAAATTATGCCTGATTATTCTTTTGGGTTCAAAACAACAGCTCCGAAGGGTGGTTATCAGTTTTATGAAACCGCAGCGAAGTACGATAGCGTTATTTTACTGTCGCACAATGGACTTCAAGGATCAGGAACGATCAACTTTGTACATTCGACCTCAAAATCGAATATCTTGAGCTTCCTGCCTGATTCTACCGTAGGTTTCGCGCAATTTGTCAATCGAAAAATGGAAAAAGGTGCAACTTTTCCTGACGTAACGGGTGCCAAAGCGTACATCACGTATGTTCCAAAGCAAGATGTTTTGAAAGTGGTGTCAACAACAAATAGTGATTTAGAGTTTTTTAGTAAAGAAGCGACTTTACGTGGGACAGTTACCATTCGACCAGAAGGAATGCGCGGAAATGGCTTAATGACTTTTAAAAACGCGAACCTTATTTCAAGTAATTTTAGGTACACCCATATAGATGTTGATGCCGACACCGCTTCGTTTAGATTGAAAAATGAGAGCGAAGATATTACCGAAGATGCCTTGTCATTTAAATCGGATAATGTGAAATCCCATGTTTCGTTCAAGGATCGTGTAGGTCAATTTTACTCTAATGACGGAGAATCAACGGTTGAATTCCCTGTGAACCAGTACATCGCTAAAATGGATCAATTCAAGTGGCTCATGGACGAGTTGGCGATAGAAATGGAGAAAAAAGAAGAAAAAGATCTCCGCATCGAAGCAGGAGTTGATTTAGCGGGGTCGAACTTCTTCTCAACCAATAAATTGCAAGATTCTTTGAATTTCCGGGCACCACGTGCACGATTTGACACGAAAGAAAAAGCCATCTACTGCGATAAAATTGAGTACATCGATATTGCCGATGCGCGAATTTCGCCAGATAGTATGAAAGTGACCATCCGTAGAAAAGCGAAAATGGAACCACTTAAAAATGCAAGTATTGTTGCCAACTATGTAACAAAGTACCACAAATTTGTGCGTACAGATGTTCAGATTACCGCGCGGAGAGCATACACGGCGGTTGGAGAATATCCTTACTATGACATTGATAGCAATGTGACATACATCACCATGAAGGATATTGGACTTGACACCTCCTTCCAGACGCGGGCATCAGGGAAAATCACTGCAGAGCAAAACTTTAAGTTGAGCAAAGAATTTGATTACTACGGTGATGTAGCGATTCGTGCATCAAATCCACAAATTTCCTTTACCGGTGCCACACGGATCAATCACACTTGTGATAAATTCGATAGAAACTGGATGGCATTTAAATCAGAAATCGATCCGAAAAAGATCCAAATTCCCGTTGTGACGGAAATGAAAGACTTGGAAGGACGTGCTATTTCCGCTGGAATTGTATGGCGAGATTCGCCGAATACGGACAGCATTAAGCTATACCCAACTTTTTTATCAACCTTAATCAATCCCGAAGATCCGATTGTGATGACTTCAAGTGGCTATCTGCAATATGACGCAGCCTCGAAGGAATTCCAAATTGCGTCTAAAGATAAATTGATCAATCGCGGGGAAAAAGGAAACTACATTGCCTTGCACACCGAAAGTTGCTCGATGAACGGTGATGGTGTGATTAACCTCGGAATGGATTATGGCGATGTGCTCGTGGAGACTGTGGGAATTGTGAATTACAATCAATCGACGGGCAAAACCGACATGAACATCACCGCACGATTCGATATGCCATTGGACAAAGGAGCGATGCAGGATGTGGCAGAACGAATCAACGCCATCGAAGGACTCCAACCGATGGATTTCAACTCGACAACAATCGAAAATGCCATTGTAGAATGGGACGGACTTGCAGCGGCGGATAAATTCAAAGAAGAATTCGTGCAAGACGGAAAAGTGAAGAAATTGCCTGATGGCTTGGAAAAAGCGATGACGATTACTGGAATTCGATTGAGCTCTTACGAGAGTGATCGAGGACAAGAGCGCGGATTGATTACCAATGTGGAATCGGCGGTATTGGTCAGCATCTACGGTAAATCGGTGATGAAGTATGTGCCGTTGCGAGCATTTTTCCAACAAACCTATTCGGGACTTCGCGGCGACCGATTTATGATTGATATGCGTATTCCAGGTGGAGCGGATTACTTCTTCAATTACACCATGGGTGGCAGGAAAGAAGGAGTTATGAGTATCCTCACAAACGACGGTGAATTCAGTGCTTTGATTAGCGAGATGAAGGAAGATAAGCGAAAAAAGCGTAATTTCAGCTACGAAATAACATCAAACACCGTATTTAAAGCGCAATTAATGCGTCTCTTTGAAGAATGACTCCGATTATCGAATTTCTTGTTTTTGGTTTTATTGCCTACTTATTGGGATCAATACCAACCGCGGTATGGATTGGAAGGATGAAGTACGGACTGGATATTCGTGAACATGGAAGTAAAAATGCGGGAGCCACTAATACCTTTCGCGTGCTTGGAAAAAATGCGGGAATCCTCGTTTTGACCATTGATATAATGAAAGGTGCATTTGCAGTTTTGCTCCCTTTTTTGTTCGGAATGGGCGAGTGGGGAACCAAAGAATTGGTTCATACGCAGTTGATTGCTGGAATTCTCGCCGTTGTGGGACACGTGATTCCGATCTTCGCCAAATTTAAAGGTGGAAAGGGCGTTGCGACATCTCTCGGAGTGATTGTGGGCATACATCCAGCAGCAGCTGGAATTTGTTTGCTGATTTTTTTAGTTGTCTTCATCATTTCGAAATATGTTTCATTGGGTGCCATTTCAGCAGCACTTGCTTTTCCGTTGATCCTAAATTTAGTGTTTGGTGTTACCACTTTATGGTTGACGGTGTTTAGTTTCTTGCTCTCAGCTGCAGTGATCTTCGTACATCGAAAAAACATCAAACGACTCCTGAAGAATGAAGAGAATAAAATGAACCTTTTTAAGAAATAGGCGTACATAAATACCATGTATTCGCAGTGATGCGGACTGATTAGTGAGATTTTTTAAACATATCCTCTATGTTCTTTGTCTCACGCTCGTAGCCTTCAATAGCGGGGCCCAAACCGAGGGTGAGATCAGGAAAAATGCGAATGAACTCTTCGAAAAGGAAGCGTACATTGAAGCAACGTCACTATTTTTGCAGTTATTGAACCTCTATCCAACTGATCCTGAGCTCAATTTTAAGTACGGAACATGCAGTCTCTACAACGACGATATGCAGAAGAAAGATGCCATCAAATTTCTCGTTGCCGCTACGCAAACTCCCACGGTTGATCCACGAGCATTTTATTATAGAGGAAAGGCGCTCCACTGGAATTATCAGTTCGACGAAGCCAAGAAATATTACCAAATTTACAAAGACAAACGCGGTGCTAAAGACGACCGTTACGATGTTGATCGCGAGATTGAGATGTGCGCTAACGGAAAAAAATTGATGATCGAATTCACTGACATCATCGTTTCCGAAAAAACGCAAATTGAGAATGATAAGTTTTTCCGATTGTACAAAGACATGCAAAGCATCGGCGGGGATATTCTTGTGACCGAACGCTTCCAAAGCAAACTCGACAAGAAAAAAGGACACGTTCCCATCGTTCATTATCCCAAAGGTGCCAAGGCGGTGTATTATTCGAGTTATGGCGATGTTGGCTCTACGGGTCTAGATATTTACGTTCGAAAAAAGTTGCCTGACAATTCGTGGGGAGAACCCCAGAAACTTCCTGGTGAGGTAAATACGCCTTACGATGATGACTTCCCTTACCTCCATCCAAATGGTCGCTACCTTTATTTCAGCTCGAAAGGTCACAACTCCATGGGCGGTTTCGATGTCTTTTTGGCGCGCATGAATACGGAAACAACGCTATTTGAGCGGATCGAAAATGTCGATTTTGCGATCTCTTCCCCTGATGATGATCTGTTCTACGTGGTAGATTCAGCTTTTCAAAATGCCTATTTCGCTTCGGCTCGACAGAGTGAAAAAGGAAAATTCCACGTTTACCGCGTGAAAGTGGTGCGCATTCCGATTCAGGAAATCATTGTGATGGGAGATTTTACTTCTCAAATTAATCCTGATAATAAGAATATTGTGATCAACGTAACATCCATAGCAACTGGATCAGAAATCGGCTCAATTGTATCGAACAAAGTTGGAAAATATTCGTTCGTTTTCCCCAAGGGAGGGAAGTATAATTTTGAAATTATCGTTGAAGGACTCCAGCCTGTCACGCAAATGATAGAACTTCCATTTTTGGATGAATTTCGTCCGCTCAAGCAAAAAATCATTCATTTTCGAGAAGATGGGATGGAGAAAGTGAAAGTGATCAACTTATTTGATGAACGAATTGAAGGGGGCGAGGAGCTCATGTCGCAAGTGCTACGTCAAAAATCGAGTTTGGAAGTGAACATCGATAAGTTTGATGCAGATGCATTGAGTAAAATGGAACTCGAAGCGCGACAAGCAGAAGTCATAGCAGCACTCGGATTTCAGGGAATGTCAGCGCGAGAAGTACAAAATAAATTGAGTGAATTAGTTGCTGGTGATGAGCAGCGGGCGGAAGAAGTAGCGAAGTTGAATGCTGGAATTGCGAATGGTATCATTGGGCTTTCTGGGGAAATCCAAACGACCATCGAAGAGCGCGATGCATTGCTGTTGAAGGCCGAATCTGAAAAAGATCCCACGAAGAAATACGATATACTCCTCGCGGCAGAGCGGAAAGAAGTTGAGCGTAACAGTTTACTGAATCAAGCGATTGGTTTGCAAGAGTTAGCGGAGGAAGTTGATCGAAAGTTTAACAATTCTATTTCAAACGACAGTCAGATGAAAACAGTTGAGGCAGAATTCAACCGATTGATCATAGCTGGAAAAGATGACGAAGCATTGAGCTATCTCGCAGAACAGAATACGATAATTGAGCAATCGAAGGGAGCAACGACTGAAGGAATGGTGAGCAAGTTGGTAGATGAAACCTTGGTACTCAAAAAACGCCAAGATGAACTCACAAATAGAAATAACTCGAATTCACGTGAAATTGATGTTGCTCAAACGCAAAAAGAAATACTCGAAAGTAAGTTGCCAAACGCTAAAAGGAAGGATGCTGAGCACATGACAGAAGAAATTTCGACAATCGAAAAAACCATTCAACTGTTTGAAGATGAGCGAAGATTCAATCAAGAGGATATTATTGAAATCAATAATAAATTAAGCACCATCGACATTAAAGTAGAAGTGATTCAAAGTTCTGGAAATTCAGTTCTTACCGAGATTGATAAACGAAAATTGGCGGACGCACGAGCCGCATTGAATGGTCAAAAATCGAATTCGAAGGACGATGAAATCAAGGACCAACTGGTTCAAATAGAGAAAAACAATCCGAATGGTTTCGACGCAACGAAACATCCAGTAACAGACCCAACAACAGATCCAATTGCTTCGAATCTCATGCAGAAAGAAGTACTTAGCGAGCTTGTCCCTGATTATGCACCTACCAAAAAAAGTATAGAAGCTGATTTAGCATTAGGCGAACTAGACAAGCAAAAAGCACTGCAAGCCAACGATCAGAAGATGAAAACTGCCGCCGAACAGCGCTTGAAAGTGGTTCAAACAAAACTGAAAAAAGATCCAGAAAGTCTTTCCACGATTCAAGAACTTCAACTCCTCAACGACATTTTGTTCGATATTACTAAAGCCATCGACGAACGCGGAAAACGCATCGAAAGTCTCGAAAATCAAACGCCTGAGCTTGCCATTACTAGGCAAGACGTGATTGCTTCAATTTCGCCCGACTACAAATCGGATGTGAAGCGGATTCAATCGAACACGGCAATGAGCGAGAAAGAAAAGCTTGTATCGATGAATAAATTGGACGAATCGCTGAAAAAAACAGTTGAAACGCGGAGCAAAAAAGTGAACGATTTGCTCGAAATCAATCCAAGCGACATCGAATTACTCGGAGAAAAAGATCTACTCGCCGAGATTTCCGACGACCTCAACGCAGGAATCGACAAACGCAATACGGAGATTGCTGGTGTGACGCCAACCATCTTGAAACCGCTCACATCCGAGGAAGTCATCACGGAAGTGCAACCGAATTACTCCACAGAACAGCAATCGATCGAAGCGAATACTTCCCTCAATGCAGTTGAAAAATTGCAGCAACAACAGAAATTGGATCAAACGCTGATTTCGAAATTGAAGAACGAGCAATCCGATACGAAAGCGAAACTCGCCGCCGATCCATCGAACGCCCAACTGAAAGTCCGTGAAAAGGGACTTCAAGACGCTTTGACAACTACTCAATCTCAAATCGACGAGCGAGCGCAAACGATCAACGCATTAACTGCCACATCGTCGGTCGTGGACGTCGAAGCAACGAAAAACGTAATTTCCGAGGAAGTAAAAGCCGACTACAGCGAACGACTCAACGCCATCAATTCTTCCAGCAGGCCCGAACTCGAGAAGAACTTGGAACGACTTCAACTCGAACAAGAAATTCTCTCAAGATTAAACGAGCGCCAAACTCAAACGAGTGCCAAGGCGGCTAACGATCTAGCCAATCAGCAATTGCAAGCAGACCTGAATGCGTTTAAAGAGTTGATTTTAGAACAAGAAAAAACGGTGGTAGAACAACGCCAGGCAAGCTTGATCGCAGCGAAATCTGGACCAATTTACGAAGAAACCATTGGCGCAGCAGATCGGAAATACAGCATTGAAATTGGCGAACTCTCTTCCGAAACGAATCCATCAGGAGAAAAAATTTCCACACGCGAAGAAGCTTTGCAAGAACGACTGGAATCGGCGCTGGCGAAGAAGAAAAGCACCTTGGATCGGAAATATTCTGTGTACGTCGACCTCGAAGTGATGATCTTTGAGAATGAAATTGCGGAGAGTGAAAAACGCGCTGAGCAAGCACGAAATGCGACTACGATTGTGAGCACACCGACTCAAAATGAAACCGAATTTGTCGCCGATTTACGGAAAGAATTGTTGGTTGATCGCAGCATCGAATTCACCCAAGCGAATGCAACTGTGGAAGACGCCCTCGCTCACGAAACGAAATTGAAGGATTATCAAATCGAATTGGAAACCCGTAAACTTGTCGCTCAGAATCAACTCGAAAAATCGCCTGAAGACATCGTATTATTGAATCAACTCCAATGGATTACCGACGAAGAAAAAGCTATGGAAAAGGAACTTCAGCGCATGACGGTGATCATTGGCGAATTGGAAACAGGACCAATTGCCGTTCGAAAATCGACACAAATGGATCCCGAACTCGCGCAACTAGATGCGAACTCGACTGATTTGAAAGCGGAACTCAACAAGCCAGCTCTTTCTTCCGCCGAGAAAAAAGAAATCGAGAAAGAATTGGCGCAAGTGAACGCGCAGATGGTTGCACGGAAAAATATTGTTCAAACAGAAGAAATTGCCATCGCGCAGCAAAAACAGGACAACCTCAACAATGCTTTGCAACAACTCGGAGGATCGAATTCTCAATCGCCGACCGTGAAAGCAGCAACTACCGAAAGTGAAGAAGAGCGCAAAGCGATCGAAGCATTGTTGGTGCGAGCAGACAAAGCGAAATCCGAAGAAGAAAAAAACTATTTGATCACGCAAGCGCAGAACCGACAAGACGTTCTCAACAGTAATTTGGAACGCGTGGTGGAGAATCAAGAAATTCAAAACATCGAAGAAACGCAAGACATCACGGTGCTCTCGCGTGAAGAATTGGAAAAACGCAAGCGCGGATTTATCATCGAAATTGGTGAATTGGAAGTGCGTCAAGGACGAGTAGATGATCAAATATCGACAGTGAAAAAGAAAGAAATTCCAGCTTTGGAAAAAGAGAAATCGGCCATCGACGCACAATTGAGTTTACTCAGAAAACAACTCGTGCAGATCGAGAGCCGCATCGACAACTTCAATGAAACCGAACCTGTCAATCGCATGGCAACGGTAGGACTCGATCAGCAAATTTCCTTTAGTGAAGAGCGAAAAATTGCCGCATCCGACACCTACAAAAACTACCGTGAAGAAGGAGAAAAGGCACTTGAAATTGAAAACGAAATGCGTATTTTGCAGCAAGATTTGGACAAAGAGCGTGAAGAGTTGGTTCAATTGATGAGCGCACCGAAATCGGCGGAACGCGATGAAGAGATCAAGTTGAGCACGTTACGAATTAAGGCGCTGGAGCAAAAGCTTGAGCAGTTCGACACTGAATTTAAGCAACAAATGAGCGTAGCAGATGGACTGCTACCGGACGATGAGGAAGAAGCCATGAAGATTAAAAATTTATTAGTTCGAGGAGTTCAACCGATCAAAACCGCGGTGATTGCTGCAGCTTTGTTACAGATGCCGAGCAACGGCTTCGCGATCGACAACGAAGCGAAAAGTATTTATTCGGAGTCGAATCCCATTCCAGTTGGCGTAAAAGGACCATCAGGCTTAACTTACCGCGTTCAAGTCGGCGCATTCTCGAGGCCCATTCCACAAGATTTATTCAAAGAGTTCAATCCAGTTTCGGGCGAAAAAATCGGCACCACTGGCATCATACGCTACATGGCAGGATTTTTCAATAGCAGTGAAACGGTCATCAATGCACGAGAATCCATCAAAGCACTCGGATACAGCGACGCTTTCGTGGTAGCGTATTGCGACGGCGAGCGCATCACATTTGGCGAAGCACGTAGACTCGAAGAAACGGGCGAATGCGTTCCAAAAGGAACCAACATTATGGTACTTGAAGTCTCCGAAAACACCGCCGAACACATGGGAATCCCCCTCGTGAACGAACTCGTTGAACTGCCAGAATTATCGTATAATCAGGCGCCAGGAGCAGCAAAAGCAGCACCGATCGAGCTGAAACAAGGATTGTTTTACACCGTACAAATTGGTGTTTACAACCGACCTGTTGATGACATTCAATTGAAAAAGCTTCCTGAAATATTGACTATTCGTCTGCCAAATGGACTGATACGTTACTCAACAGGAATGTTTGACTCTGCTGAAGAAGCAATGCCCCGAAGAAGCGATGCACAAACCCGTGGTATCTCCGACGCCTTCATCGTTGCATACTACAAAGGCGAACGCATCACTGTGGCCCGCGCACGCGCACTGTTGGAAGAAAACGGACCCTTCATTTTGCAATCGAACATCGAGAAGAAAACACCTGTGGAAGTCGTGAAAATTCCCGAGAACGCTCAACGCACCGATTCGGTAACCGTGCGCGTAGTGGAAACGGCACCCATCCAAAAATCTGACAACAGAAAAGTACAAATTGTTACGAAGTTAAGCTTCGACGAATATCCTCGCGACATCTTAAATCGCTACAATACCGAAGGGAATTTCTACTTCGACGAAAAGGATGGTAAAGTGAAATCAGAGATTTATTCCAACAAAAAAGCACTTCCGAGGCTTTATAAATTTGAAAAAGACATAGATACGGTGTATCTTTCGGACAACGAAGTTCAAAACGAGCGAGACAAAAAGCACCTTTTGGTGAATCTTTCTGGCGACAAAGTACCAGGCGATTTAGCCGATTGGCTGCTACGAATGAGTTACCAGAAGAAATTTGTTCGCACCAAAGACGGTTTGCAATTGCACATCGAAGGAATTGAACCGAATCGAATTCAGGACTTACAGTACCACATCCGTGAAGTAGGATTGGAGCCGATTTTGGTTGAACCAGAGGTAGAAGAAATAGAAGATAAATAAGCATTAAGTGAAAGACATGAATCCACAAATCGACATTCAAGACGACGTATTAACGATTGAGAAAGCCGTAGACAAAAAAGACTTGGTTGTGTTCAACGACGACTTCAACACATTTGACCACGTAATCGATGCCCTGATCAAAGTATGCGAACACGAACCGATGCAAGCTGAACAGTGTACATTTTTGGTGCATTACAAAGGCAAATGTCAGGTAAAACGCGGCGACTACGAAACGCTTGAGCCTATGTGCGTTGCCTTGCACGACCGAGGAATTACCGCAGAAATTCAATAAAATTAATTGGAGTTGTTGGTCAACAAGAAAAAACAGTGTATATTTGCACTCCAATTGGATTCGTAGCTCAACTGTCCCGATAACGATCGGGAAGAGCAAAGAACTAAAAAGGTTAGAATAAATGGCTTCGTAGCTCAACTGAATAGAGCACTACATTACGGCTGTAGAGGTTTC
>CALFOS010000308.1 GCA_937919725.1 uncultured Fluviicola sp.
ATTGAAGAAAAATCGAGTGTATAATTAATAATAAGAGTTGTTAGAACCAAATGGGACTTATTCAACGTGATGCTTTAAGAACGATGGTTCTATCCTATACTGGATTGCTCCTTGGCTATCTTAACAAGGGCGTACTCTTCATTATACTCTTAACTCCTTCGGAAATTGGACTTATCAACCTAATCGTCATGGTTGGTTACCTATTCGCTCAGGTTGCGAGCCTTGGATCGGTGAATACTGTCCTCAAATTCTTCCACTTTTTTAGAAATAAGGAGCGCAGCAACTATGGATTTTTGAAGCTAATTCTCGCCGTTTCTGTAATAGGCATTGCAGTGACAGCTGCTTTGGTTTTTTTACTTCAACCATGGATATCAGAGTTTTACATGCAGCGTTCTCCAGAATTCGTGGACTATTATTATTGGATCATCCCAGTAGGTGTTGCGAACTTGCTCTTCATAGTCTTTGAAACATACCTCAAAGGACTCTTCAAGAATATACTTCCCGTATTTGTGAACGAAATTTTGCTCCGTTTGCTACAAACGGCACTCATTGTGCTCTATGCCGTTGATTCCATTTCCTTCCACCAATTTCTGATTTTCAACTTCCTTGTATATTTCATTCCTATATTGATCTTAATCGTTTACTTAGTGCAACTAGGTGAAATTCAATCTTTACGCGCGAAAATTGATATTCCAAAACGCTTTCGAAAAATTTTAGTGAGCTACGGACTTTACAGCTATTTGAATTCGATTGGTACGGTAGCCGTCATTACATTAGACACCACCATGATTGCCGCAATGATAGGATTATCTGGTACAGGAGTATATTCCATTGTAATTTTCCTCACGAGTGCATTGATGGTTCCCTACAAATCGCTGAACAGAATTTCTGCGCCCTTTATTCCCGTTTATTGGAAGGAACGAAAAATGCTGGAGATGGATCGTCTTTACAAAGATGTAAGTGGAATTGGACTTATAATGGGTTGCGTGATGTTTTCCCTTGTTTGGCTTAACCGAGTAGAATTGTTCTCTTTGCTGAAAGATCCTGCTTACCTGGAAGGGATTTGGGTGTTCTTTTTCCTCATGATCGGTCGACTTGCAGACATGTACACGGGCGTGAACTCCGTAATTTTGCTTACTTCAAAAAAATATAGAATTGATATTGTATTTACGCTGGTTCTCATTTTCCTTGTCTTTGGGCTCAATTATTGGCTCATACCGATTTATGGAATTACGGGGGCTGCTATCTCAACCATGTTTGCGCTGATAGCATATAATTTTCTCCGTGTTTGGTACGTCTGGAAATCTTACCGAATTCATCCTTTTAAAATCAATCACGTTTGGGTTTTCGCGATTTTCGTGGCGTCGGTGCTCCTAATCGAATGGATTCCTGCATTTTCGGATAACTTCTACGTGAATGTTTCTTGGCACACTGCTGCATTTGGAATACTGTTTGTGCTGCCCGTCATTGCGCTCAAACTAGAACCTCAAGTAAATGATTACTTGATTAAAATTCGAAAGCGATTTATTAAGTAAATCGGAGGAAGGAATTACACGAAACTTAGCGGAACGTCTACTTCACAAATGCACGAATATCCACCTTGTGAACCTTCTCAGCCGTATTCGCCGTTACAGTCACTGTTTTCTTGATCTCATTTTTCTGTCCTGGCTTCGATTTAAAGGTCACCATGATTTCATCCGATTTACCCGGAGCAATTGGCCCGTCTGGTTTTTTAGGAGTAGTACACCCGCAACTTGCGGACACATCACTAATAATCAGTGGTTTTTTACCAGTATTAGTTACGATGAACGAGGTCGTGTTTTCTACTTCTGCCGTGACATCACCAAAATCGTGGAAGGTCTTATCGAACTTAAGCGTGGTTACATTACCTGCTTTTTCTTTCGCACGCTGAGCTTCTTCCTTTTCAAATTCTGTGAGCCCTTTCTTCATATCGGCATCGCTTTTCGAATTGGCGATCACCGTAGAGGTCACTTCACCATCAACTCTTTCAATTCTATCTTCAGAACTTGTGCATGCAGTTACCAATGCTGCTATTGCAAATAGGGAAATAACGGATTTTTTCATAATGTGTTCAACTTAACAAATACAAAATTAACATTTTGATTCAATTATTTCTGTGCTTTTAGCGCAGATTCGTATTCGTCTGATTCAATAATTTCGATTGCTTTTTGGAGGATTTCATTGGATTCATTGTAAATCTGGTAGAATTCCGTGTATCCCCAAATATCTTGAGCAATCATCGCTTTCATGCGCAATTTGATAAGTGACTCACTGGTCGTCATTTGATCGTCTTTCACCTCCATTTCTGTATCTTGCTCCTTGGCATAGTCGATGAATTTGGTCATGAATTTTTTATCGATCTCAAATTTCTCCTTGTACTCGGCGAAAGTAGGGTAGTCCTTCAGTAGCTTGTCGCGGTTTTCATCTACATACGTCAACGAATAGCTATTAAATGATCCAGATCGCACCAAGGATGAGTAGAGGTCGCTCGTTTCTGTGGTATCGAGTGGAACGAAATAGTCGGGCATAATTCCACCACCTGCATACACCACACGTTTATTTTTAAGGGTGAAAAATTTCAAGGAATCCGGAAGCTGAATCGAATCTTTGTTGGTGAATTCTCCGCGATCGTATCGGTTGATCAAATCATTTCGATAGTCGTCCAAATCGTCATACGATTTCTGAATGAATCGTCCGCTCGGCGTGTAATATCGGGCGATCGTTAGGCGTAGTTGAGAACCGTCCGTTAGGTCGATTGGTCGCTGAACGAGTCCTTTTCCGTAGGAACGGCGACCGATAATCAATCCACGGTCCCAATCTTGCACTGCTCCCGACAAAATTTCACTTGCCGAAGCAGAGTATTCGTTGGTGAGCAGAACCAATCGTCCATCTTCCCACAGCCCTTTTTTCTCAGCATTCAAATCGGCTCTAGGTTGAGCTCGACCTTCGGAATAGACGATCAATTTTTCATCCGACAAAAATTCATCAGCTAAAAATTTCGCTGCGTAGAGCAATCCACCGCCATTTCCTTGCAAATCGAACACAAGGTTCTTCATTCCTTGTTCTTTCAGTTTTTTGATGGCTGTTTTCACTTCCTCGTGCGACGAACGCGAAAAGGAGTTGAGTTTGATGTAGCCCGATTCGTCCGTTAACATATAGTATGCATCCACCGAGTTCACGGGAATAATATCACGGGTAATCACGTAGTCAATTGGATTTGGACTTTTCTTACGTTGAATAGCCACGGTGACTTTCGTTCCTCGATCTCCGAGTAAACGATCACGCACTTCCTTGTTCTTCAGTCCAATACCCGCCACATTCTCGACACCGATGCGCACAATCTTGTCACCTGGGAGAAGTCCTAGTTTTTCAGATGGTCCACCGGGAATGGTAGCTACCACCATCAGTGGATCGCGGA
>CALFOS010000309.1 GCA_937919725.1 uncultured Fluviicola sp.
GTTTTGGCTAAATCTACGTATTTTGAAAATCAACTGAAGTTAATGCGACAGAACCAAATTGATCAATACAATTGAGATATCTAATGCCGGTGCTGGTCAAATAAATGTTTACGCGAATGACTTGAGTACTGGAGTATATAAAATAACCTCTAGTTTCGGTTAGAGGTTATTTTATACCTTCCAACTCCTCACAATCGGTCGCGAAGCAAACTCTGCGTTTTTCATCTCTGTAACCTCGCTCCAAATCGTTTCCAAGGAATCTACCAACGCCGCTTTCTCTTCTTGCATCGCTTCATGCATGATTGTTGGATCAGAGAAATAATGTTTCACAAAGTTGGTGTCGAAATCTCCCGAAACAAATGCCGGATGTTTGAGCACATACTTTCCAAAATCAAGCGTAGTCTTCACACCAGAAATCTGGTAGTTATCAATCGCTTCAATGGATTTCTTGATCGCTGTTTCACGGTCTTTTCCCCAAACGCATAATTTGGCAATCATCGGATCGTAGTAGATTGGAATATCCATTCCTTCTGCAAAAGCGTCATCAACGCGCACGCCATCTCCCGTTGGGATTCTGTAACGGTTCAAAGTTCCAATGTCGGGTACAAATCCATTCATGGTATCTTCTGCGTATACACGAACCTCAATCGCATGACCGTGAATTTTCAATTCGTCTTGCTTCATCGGCAATTCCTCACCACGAGCCACTCGAATTTGCCACTCAACCAAATCTGTTCCTGTAATTTCTTCTGTTACGGGATGCTCAACTTGCAAACGTGTATTCATCTCCAAGAAGAAGAAATCCATGTTGGCATCCACCAAGAATTCAACAGTTCCTGCTCCTTCGTAGTTACAAGCTTTACATACATTCACCGCTGCTTCTCCCATTTGCTTGCGCAATCCTGGAGTAAGCAGAGCAGAAGGAGCTTCCTCTACAACTTTTTGGTGTCGACGTTGAATCGAACATTCGCGCTCAAACAAATAGACATCATTTCCATGACGATCTGAGAACACTTGAATTTCTATGTGGCGTGGTTTCGTAACGAATTTCTCAATGAACACGGCATCATTTCCAAACGACGAACGCGCTTCGTTTTGTGCTGAACGCATACTTTCTTCAAAGTTGGCCGGATCTTCAACCAAACGCATTCCCTTTCCACCGCCACCGGCAGACGCTTTGATGAGGACTGGATAGCCAATTTGATCCGCAACGGATTTTGCATCTTCCACATCCGTCACAGCTCGATCGATTCCAGGGACCAATGGAACATTATATTCTTTCACAGCTTGTTTGGCTGTCAGTTTATCGCCCATCAAGTCCATGGCTTCCGGCGAGGGCCCGATGAATGTGATTCCTGCTTCGCTCACTTTTCGAGCAAAAGCAGCATTTTCAGATAAAAATCCGTAACCCGGGTGAATTCCATCCACGCCTAATTTCTTACAGTAATCGAGAATGACATCTTGGCGCAAATAGCTCTCTGAAGACGGTCCAGCGCCCACGTATACAGCTTCGTCAGCTTCCAATACGTGCGGTGCAAATTCATCGGCATCCGAGTAAATCGCAACACTTTTAATTCCCATTTTTTTGAGGGTGCGCATTACACGTCGTGCGATTTCTCCGCGGTTTGCTATCAATACTTTTTTCATAAATAGTCAATTGTTGAGCGCAACGAAGATATTAAAATCGGTGGATTGACATCCCACTATTTAACATCAATCATCGCCTTGAGGTGCAATTTCTCCATCCTTAGGTGGTAACGCTACTTGTCGTTTCTTTCGTTTTTCCTTCTTGTGTTTGTTCCCTTTTTTCCTGAATATATCCAGGAAAGCTTGCAATGCCTTAAAGTCATCTGTGCCGTTGAAATCCTCTTGATAATGCAAACCAGCGCCTTGTGTAAAATTTCCTTTTTGCTGATCTTGAATCACCGTTTTACTATTTGATTCGTTGAAAACATTCACCCTGAAAGTTCCGCTTTCGTTCAGTCGGTACTCCAGATGAACGTCACCAATAATGGAACCATTGTCGTTATTTTCCGAGCCCGATTCCACGCCAAAGCTTCCTGACAGAATCAGGCGATCGTCGAGAAATCCTTTCTTCAAGCCGACTTCTACCGTATTGTCACCAGTTAGGTTGTCGTTGTCGAGGTTCAAATTCAATTGGTAATCACTCGAAACTTTGGCGAGCATACCGTTTATTTGGTTTTCAAGCAGATCCATCGCTGCTCCTCCCGAAGCTGAGTTTTGACCACCCAAAGGTTGGAAAGTTTTCGCGAGCATGAGTGAAAAAAACTGACGGTTCAACTCATCCTTGTCCTTGCGTACCCGATCGATGAGTGTTTTACCGGCATCGCTGGCTTTTGGTGCAGTAATATCGAATGAAATTGCTGGTTTCAGTAAGGTTTCCGTTAAAATAAGGTAACAGCGGATATCTTCGTGCGCATTCGAACTACCACTCAATTGATCGGCACTCAACGCGGCGATATTGGCGCTTACCGTTTTATAGGTTTTGAGATCGAGCTGGGCGTTGTATGGGTTTCCAGTCCACATAATGCTACCTCCTTTTTCGATGATAAACGGTTGTTTGATCACGCCCATCGTGAAATCGTATACTCCTTGGGAAATGATGTACGTTCCATCCATTCGGATATCGCCCAAATTATCGAGTTTGATAGTGATGTCGCCATCGCCTTTGGCACTAATGATGTCGCCGAGATCTTCATTGAAAATGATCTGTAAATCTGCATTTTGCGTAACATCGAAGTGCAAATCGAGGTCCACACCAGTAAAGTCAATTTTTCGTTCTTCCTTTCCTTGCTGATCTTCGGAATCTTGTTTGAAAGAGATAAAATCATATTCTTCGTCAATTTCTCCAGCGCCGTACATGGGAAATTTTATATCTGTCCCTCGCCGCGTTTTCAGGTCCACTGTGATTTCGAGGTTGTCTGTATATCCAAAGATATTTGCAATACCCGTGGCGTAGGCTTTTCCATAGTAGATCGCTTCGGGCGAGTACTCCGAATTCATCACCAAGAACTTATCGAGCGGTTTACGAATCCATGGTTTCGCAGGGTTCGACCCGATTCCTTCTGTTTCAAGATCGAAGAGCAAATCGAAGTTGAAATCCGTGAAATTTTCATGGTAAACTGATCCCACGAGTGATCCAGCGTGACCTTCTTCATCAAAAACAGGAATTCCATCGATGTAGAATCCGTATTTATCTACTTTAATCGGACCTTCAATTCCGAAGTGAGCGCCGAGTAATTTCACATTTGCTTTTGCTTTATCGAGTCGAATCGTTCCTTTCAGTTCAGGTTGCTCGGGCGTGCCTCCAATGGCCAATTTCCCATTCAAAAATCCTTCGATGTCTTCCACTACATCCGGATCCATGAACGCATTGGTGAATCGAATATCGGTATTTTCAAATACGAGGTTGAACGCGAGATTATCTTTTTCTTTGGCGGTGAAATAGCTTCCCTCAAAATCGAAGGTGCGCAAACCTTTGTACATCAAATCGCCATTGACTTGCACGCTTTCCGTTGGTTTATCCCAAGCTGCATGAGTAAAGATATCACCAATTTCCGTCCCGCTGATAAAAAGATCTTGGATGTGCGCATCGCCAATGAAGGTCAAATTGTCTGTTGGATTGGCAACGTATCCCCACGAGTTTAAGCGACCTGTGAAGGATGTTTCACCTTCAATGAATGCATCCAACTGGCTCAATTCTATGTCGTTGATGATGTAGTTCAACTTGTGCTTATCTAGATTCGAAAGTTTCCCGTTTAAGGAAACAAATTGCTTCCCTTGCTCAATTTTCAGTTCAGTAACGCTGATGGTGTCCTTGTCAATTTTGATGGTCGATTCATTCGCGATTTCCCACCGATGATTATTCAAACTGAAAAAGGATGGTTCCAGAACAAGTTTGAAGTGAGCTAAGTCTTCTACAGATGTCAACCATCCAATGTGAGACGCGTAAGGCGTTCCAACATCCCAAGTTAAATCGGAAATCAATTCGTCGTTTCCACCAGCCGTTTTGAATACCAAGTCTTTGAATTTCAAGCTGTCGGTGAACGCAAAATTTGCCACACTGTATTCCGCCGAAACACTATTTGAGTCGAGTACTTGGTGTAAATTGATCTTACTGAACGCATAATTTTTGAAATTCAACGAGTCGGAGAGTAAGTCCAACACAAAGTTGGATTGTTCACCATGGTATTTCCCAGTGAGCACAGTTCCTTTGGAAATAAATAACTCGGGAGCGAAGATTTCCAAGAAATCTGCCGACTTTTTTACTGTGAGTTTAAAATCGAAATTGTCGTGCGTGTGTCTTTCATCGTTGATTACATCGTGCTTGAAGAGGGCTGGCAGGATTCTACTCAATTGATAATCCAAGTTACTCACCAAATTGTTGAAGTCTACGTTTCCAACAAGAAATACATCAGCAACGTTGCTATTCAAAGTGAATTCGTCGTATTCTTTGCCATTTGCTATGTTCCCGCGGTCAATAATAATTTTCAGATTTTCAATCGAGAAATCCTTCTCATTTTCATGGTAGTGCACTGTATCTGAAGTGATCGTTCCACTAATATTTCTGGCGCTTGTCCCATTCATTTTCACGGTAAAATCCGCTTCAAGTTCTGTATCTTCCGTTGTAAGATTTAATTTATTCAAGGCAGCTTTGGCTATATCTGCTGTAAAATCGAAGGTGTAAACTCCATTGAAATCAATAAATCCGTTGTACGCTAGGTCGAGGTATTTATCGTTCACTTTAATATCGCCTGTGAATCGTTTGTCCTTAAATGCTCCTTCGTTGATATCGATCTCGCTGTACGAATAGCCCAAGAAATCGAAACGCTCCACTTTTCCTTCTATCTTATTAAAGTCGATGTTGGAGGTTGAAAAAGCCTCTCCGCCCACGAAAAATGTTCCATCTACGATGCCCAAATCTTTGTTCTGTAGAAATGTACCAAGGTCGAATTGTTCCACTTTGAAATCGTAATCGCTGCCTTTGGAATGCGTAAAAGCAAGTGAACTGGCTTTTTGATTGAATAATATCCCGTTGTCTAGTCGTGCGTTTCCAAGCTGAGTCCGAACAATGTCCGCACCAACAACAAACTGATTTCTGTTTCCTGTGAGTTTCAAATGATCGGCCTCGAGATATCCCAAACGTTGAGTATAGGCATCGAGTTGCAGATAAGATGTCTTAGAAGACCTGGGCAAACGGATCTGCTGAATTTCATTCAAATCGACGTAAACATAGCTAAAGTTTTCCTGCAAAAAAGACTGCTCTAACTTCGAAAAGTTAGGAAGATTAAGCGACCCCATCAAACGCGTTTTATTCTTCACTCTCAAATCTAAGTTTCGAATTCTTAATTGATTCACTACATTGTAGACCTCGCCCTTCATTCGAACTACTTCGTCCATTCCTTGCAACATAGGCGCAAATCGCGAAACATCTTTTAGTGAAATCAAACTTTCATCCAATTTTCCATCAAACTTCACGCTGTCCACGAAGTGGAAAAAATCATCAAAACCGGAATAGATTAGATTGAATTTCGGAGCATTGATGCGCGA
>CALFOS010000310.1 GCA_937919725.1 uncultured Fluviicola sp.
CACAACCTCAAATGAACTTTGATACAAAAATAGGTCAATTTGAGACGTACTGGGTTATGTAATTATTAACAAATCCTAATATTTATTCATGGTTAATCGGTTAAGTGAAAATTTGGGTTAGGTTGATATATCAATACATTTCCTATTTTTAGCACAATTGTTCAATAAAACATCACTTAAATGGCATCAACACGATATTTACTTCTTTTTCTGCTCACATTTTCCACTTTCACGTGGGGTCAAGAGATCACAGTAGAGAAAATTTGGAAAAAGTATGAATTCTTTGGAAGCTCCGTAGATGGATTCCGATCGATGAATGATGGTAACTTTTTTTCTAAGATCACTGATGATGGCGGAAAAGAAAGCATCACAAAGCATTCATTCTCAAAACCAGAAGGCACAGGTGAAGTGTTGATTCCAAGCAGTATTTTGTCGAAACTACAAATGGATGACTATGCGTTCAATAGCGATGAAACAAAGGCACTCATCACGACGGAAACTACACCTATTTATCGCCACAGTTATACGGCTGTATTCTATATGTATGATCTCAAAACCAAGGAACTTCAAGCCTTGGATAAATTACATCAACCGCAAACGCTCGCCGAATATTCGCCAGATGGGACGAAAGTTGCCTATATATTTGAGAACAATATTTACGTGAAGGACATCGCCTCGGGAAAAGTAACGCAGTTGACAAAAGAAGGTATGCGCAACGAGGTCATCAACGGTACGATGGATTGGGTGTACGAAGAGGAATTCAGCATCACCAAAGGATACGCTTGGTCGCCTGATAGTAAGTACATTGCATTTTTGCGCTTCGTTGAGTGCGCTGTTCAAGAATATACCTTGACCTATTACAACGACCTCTATCCTGATCTTTACACCTTCAAATATCCCAAAGCGGGAGAAGCGAATTCTGAAGTTACGGCGCATATTATTTCTGCGAAGGGAGGGAAAGCGAATAAAATCGAGCTGGGCACCTACGAGTATATTCCACGGATGAAGTGGTCGGGGAATTCGAATCAGTTGATCGTTCAAACAATGAACCGCCACCAAAGTGAATTAAAATACCACTTGGTCGATCTTACATCCAAAATGTCGGTTCGAAGCTTCTATCAAGAAAAATCGGATACCTATATAGATATCGACGACAATTTATTGATTTTGAAAGACGGGAAATCGATTCTGCGCACGAGCGAGTCGAATGGCTACAACCATATCTACCTCCTTGATTTCGACGGGAAATCGACACAAATTACGACGGGAAATTGGGACGTGATCGAGTTCTTGGGAATAGACGAGGACGCTCAAATGATCTACTATACCTCCGCCGAAAAAGGTGCGATTCACAAAGGAATTTACAAAATTGGATTGAACGGTGCGGGAAAAACAGCACTGAGCAGCGAAACGGGGTCCAACGATGCCGAATTTTCCAATGGCATGAAATTTTTCATCAAAACATTCTCCAATGCCAACACTCCCCCCGTTTTTTCACTGTGCGATAATTCTGGAAAGGAAATTTCCGTTCTCGAGAGCAATTCAAAACTAAAAGAAACGCTGTTAACGTATAAGCTCACGAGCAAAGAATTCGTCACATTCAAAGGACACAGCGAAGAACTGAATGGCTGGATGATCAAACCACCGAATTTCGATCCAACTAAAAAGTACCCTGTATACATTAATATATATGGAGGGCCTGGGCACAATACTGTTTCTGATAGTTGGGACGGATCAAACTATGCCTATCATCAGCTTCTTGCACAAAAAGGGTACATCGTCGTTTCTGTAGATCCACGCGGAACGATGTATCGAGGTGCGAAATTTAAAAAATCGACCTATTTGGAACTCGGGAAATTAGAAACGGAAGATTTCATCGCTGTGGCGAAAGAATTGCAAACATACGACTACGTCGCTGCGGATCGAATTGGGATCATGGGTTGGAGTTATGGAGGATTCATGACTTCGCTCGCGATGACCAAAGGATCGGACTATTTCAAAATGGGAATCGCCGTGGCACCCGTTACGAACTGGCGTTATTATGATAACATCTACACGGAACGATTCATGCGCACGCCCGCGGAAAACGCGAATGGTTACGATAATAATTCGCCGATCAACTTTGTAGATCAATTAAAAGGAAAGTACCTACTTATTCACGGTTCGGGCGACGACAACGTTCACTATCAAAACACGATGGAAATGATCAATGCCTTAGTAAACGCCAATAAACAATTCGATTTGTTCATTTATCCGAACAAGAATCATGGCATCTACGGCGGGAACACGCGTAACCATTTGTATAACATGATGTTGAATTACACCTTAGAGAACCTCTAACGGAGAGCGAATTAAAATCTTCAATTCCGTTTGATAGTATCAATTGGAAACGTTAATTTAGGGCACTTACAATAAACAACACTAATATTACGATAAATCAGCATGAGCGAAATTGCTAAAATAGAGTTAGATGGTAACACATATGAGTTGCCGGTAATTGAAGGAACAGAGAACGAAAAAGGGATAGACATCAGCAAATTGCGTGGTGGCACAGGAGGATACATCACCTTAGATCCAGGATACAAAAACACAGGAAGCACGCAAAGTGCGATCACGTTTTTGGATGGTGAAGAGGGAATTCTTCGATACAGAGGGTATCCAATCGAGCAATTGGCGGATAAAGCGTCATTTCTCGAAGTCGCGTATTTATTAATTGAAGGTGAACTTCCTAAGCAAGAGCAATTGGATGAATTCAAAGGAAGCATCACAAAGCATACATTGGTTCATGAGGACATGAAGCAATTTTTTGAGGCTTATCCACCGAAAGCGCATCCAATGGGTGTATTGGCGTCGATGGTATGTTCACTTTCTACGTTCTATCCAGAATCGTTGGAGCCAAATAGAGACGCAGTCTCTCGCAATCTGACCATTCACCGCTTGATTGCAAAATTGCCAACATTGGCTGCGTGGTCGCACAAAAATGCGATGCGCCACCCATTCATGTACCCGAAAAATGATTTGGACTACGGTGCAAACTTCTTGCACATGATGTTCGCAATGCCAACAGAGGATTACACGCCGGATCCAGTTATCGTGAGTGCCTTGAACGTACTATTGATCTTGCACGCTGATCACGAACAAAACTGTTCAGCGTCTACTGTGCGCATGGTTGGATCATCGCATGCAAACCTTTATGCATCTATTTCAGCAGGAATTTGCGCACTTTGGGGCCCACTGCACGGTGGTGCAAACCAAGCAGTGATTGAAATGCTTGAGCAAATTTCGAACGATGGCGGAGACGTTGCAAAATGGGTTGCAAAAGCGAAAGATAAAGACGATCCGTTCCGTTTGATGGGCTTCGGGCACCGTGTCTATAAAAACTTCGATCCACGCGCAACTATTATCAAGAAAGCGTGCGACGATGTACTTGCCAAAATGGGAGTAAACGATCCAATGCTGGATATTGCTAAGCAATTGGAAAAAGTAGCATTGGAAGATGAATATTTCAAAGCGCGTAACTTGTACCCAAACGTCGATTTCTACTCAGGAATAATTTACCGAGCAATCGGAATTCCAACAGAGATGTTCACGGTGATGTTCGCTTTAGGACGTCTTCCTGGTTGGATTGCGCAATGGAAAGAAATGATGGAAAACGAAGAGCCGATTGGTCGACCAAGACAGATATATACTGGAGCGACAGAACGCGATTATGTGAATATCGCTAGCCGTTAATCAAACTATTAAAAACTAAAAACTCCCAGCAATTAAAATTGATGGGAGTTTTTTTATGATTGAATTTTTACGATTGACATGAAGTGAGTGTCTACTCCTTCTTCCCATACTTATCCTTCACACTGCGGGTTTTGTAAGAACTAATCGGTTTAACGTCCTCCGAATCTGCCTTCTTCGCTTTTGGCGTCTCCAGTTTTTCCTCTGCCTCAGCTTTCTTCACAACCTTCTTTGTTTTCGCAGCTGGCTTCGATTCGACTGGTTTATCCTCCGATTTCGCATATTTTGTAGAAGGTGGACGGTCGGACGCTTCGATTTCAATCACCTTTGGCTCGCGTTTCGCAGTTGGTCTCGCTTCAATTGGAGCATCGTCCGATTTAGTGACTTTAGGCGTTTTTGCAGAAACTGGCTTTTCAACTTTCTCTGCCGATTTCGTGTACTTCGCAGTTGCAGGTCGATCTGACTTCTCCACTTCGATAATGCGTGGATCTGTTTTTGTGGGTGGAGTTGATTCCACTGGCGCCTCTTCCGGTTTAATATGTTTATCTGCCGCTCTACGTGGACTGACCATTCGTTTCGTGAAATCTTTCTTGTCCACGCTTCCGTCACGATCAAAGGATTTTTTCTCGTATGGTTTCTTCTCGTCCGATGTTTTGTCGAATGACTTCTTCTCAAACGGCTTCTTGTCAAATGCTCGTTTCTCGAATGGCTTTTTATCAAATGATCGCTTCTCAAAAGGTTTCTGTTCGAAGGATTTTTTCGCGATCGTTTTCTTTTCAGCTCGAACTGGCTTCACCCATTGCTTACCATCGATTTCCTTGCCCGAAAATTCTTCTTGCGGATCTTCTTCCAAAACCACTGTTTCGCCTTCGATCGTGCCGGCATTGTCCATATATTTCCCTTTCTTCGATCCTTCATAAATCGAGAATTTACGGAAAGAGCATTCCAAATCACCGTTATACACTTTGATTTTTCTGTCCGGACGAAGTCCGATAAACTTCAGAGCCTCCATGTTGGATGAGAGCACCCAGCAATTAAAGCCTTTCATGGAACCTTTCATCCAATCGCCAAATTCCGTGTACATTTCCTCCACATTTTCACCCATTCGTTCACCATACGGTGGATTGGAAATCATGACGCCTGGACCTTCTGCTTGAGTCAATTCCTGAAACGAATTCACACTTGTTTCGATAAAACGTCCGATTGGTAAAGCTCTAAAGTTTCTGCGTGCTTTTGTGACCATCTCCGCACTGATGTCTGAGCCAATAATTTTGCACGGTAATTCTGTGATACGTTTCGGAACAGCGTCTAAAATTTCTTCCCATACTTCTGGCATGAAGTTCGAAAAGTTTTTAAAGGCGAAATGCGTTCTCTCTAATTGTGGTGGAAGTCCCGCAGCCATCAATGCCGCTTCTATCAAAATAGTTCCCGATCCACAAAATGGATCCACAAAGGTAGATTTCATGTCCCAACCCGACATACGGATCAGTCCTGCGGCTACTACTTCGTTGAGTGGCGCCAATCCAACTGCCTCACGGTAACCACGTTGAAACAAGGGGACCCCACTTGTGTTGAGAGAAATGGTTACTTCCGTGTTTCGAATGTACACATCAAACATCACTTGTGGAGCTTTCGTGTTCACATCTGGGCGTTCATCGAATTCTTTTCTAAATGTATCGGCAATGGCATCCTTCACCACTAGGTGTGGATATTGAGAATGTCGGAACAAATCGGAGAAGACTGCACCTCGGACAGCAAAAGTTTTGTCTTTGGTAAAATACTGTGTCCATTTTATCTTCATACAACGCTCGTACAAATCTTCTTCGTTGCGAATTTTAAATTTTTTCACCTCCACGAGCACAGCAATAGCGCATCGAACATGATAATTCAAATAGTAAACATCTCGCCATGTACCCTTTACGCGCACCGCACGGTTCAACAGTTCCACCTCCTCGAAGCCCATTTCCTTCAACTCTTCGGCAAGTGTTTCTTCTAAGCCAAAAATGGTTTTCAAAGTGATCCACATCTTACCTTCTTTCTCTTCAACTCCGAGCATGTCCATTTTTCGTCTATTTTTGTACAAAAGAACGAAATTGATCACAAACTGTCGATACTTGCTTCTGTTTTGTTTACTGATTGGGCAATTCAGTTTTGGGCAAGAACAGAAAATTGGGCTCGTGCTAAGTGGCGGAGGCGCAACTGGCTTGGCTCATATTGGGGTAATTAAAGCACTTGAAGAGAACAATATTCCGATCGACTGTATCACGGGGACATCCGCTGGGGCGTTGGTTGGCAGTATGTATTCGATTGGTTTGAGTCCTGCGGAAATGGAAGCATATGTGCTCAGCGAAGATTTCCAAACAATGTCATCGGGTGGCTTGAAACCTACACAACATTTTTTATTTCGGGAAGATGATGCTCATAGTGGAATGTTTAGTTTTTCGTTTTCGAAAGACAGTATTTTGCGTAAATCGCTGCCTACCAACTTTAACTCATCCGCCTATTTGGACTTCGAAATGATGAAAAATTTCGGAATTGTGAGCGCTTCGGTGAATGATTTCGACAGTCTATTTGTCCCATTTCGTTGCGTGGCTTCGGATATTCAGAATGAAAAGAGTATAGTTTTCGATAAAGGATTTCTCAATGCCGCCGTTCGCGCGTCGATGACATTTCCATTTTTCATTAAACCCATTCGAGTAGACAATGTTTTGTTGTTCGATGGTGGATTGTACAATAATTTTCCTGCAAACATTATGTACATGGAATTCGATCCTGACTATATTATTGGGTCCAATGTATCGTTTAATGCGGAGCCACCCGAAGCAGACAATTTGATCAGTCAGCTCACGCACATGCTTTCTACCAATTCCGATTTCTCGCTTCCCTGTGATGAAGGCTTCATCATTATTCCAAAAACAGACGTTTCCACATTTAGCTTTACAGGCGTTCGACAAGCAATTTTGGATGGATACAACTCAACGCTCTTGATCATCGACTCCTTAAAGATGCAAATTTCACGACGCTCATCACCCGAGGAATTGGAGGCTAAAAGAAAAGCGTTTAAGGCGAAAATAGCCCCCATTCAAGTCACCTCCGTTTCTACAAAATCGGACGACAAAGAGCTTCGATATACACGATTGTCGATGATCAAACGGAAAAAAACGGAAGTGCTCGACGAAAAAGAATTGGAAAAACGCTACTTCCGTTTGTACGCGACTCAGCAAGTTGACTTTATTTTCCCTCGACTCGAAAAAAAAGCGGATGGCACACATAATTTGGCGCTCGACGTGCGAAAGTCAAAGGATTTCCGTGCGGACATTGGCGGACATATTTCATCGAGACCCGTGAATACTGGTTACTTCGGTTTAACGTATCAAACGATCGGGAAAATCATTACCAAATCGCATGTAGAATCATACTTTGGCAAGTTTTATGGATCAGCAAAAGCGGATGTAACGATCGAATTTCCAGCGGTAATTC
The DNA here is from genome assembly GCA_937919725.1 of uncultured Fluviicola sp. Lineage (GTDB taxonomy): Bacteria > Bacteroidota > Bacteroidia > Flavobacteriales_D > Crocinitomicaceae > UBA4466. The sequence goes on from CALFOS010000310.1 coordinate 7,210, forward strand.
CCATTTCGGTTACTGGTTATTTTACGCTCAATCGGTGGGATTATTTCAGGAGCTTCGCTACATTTTTTGAAGATGTTCATCCATCCTTTCTCGTTCAAAATGAAATTTACGGAGGCTTGAAATTTAATCTCCCGATCGGAAATACCGTTAAAGCTTCTTTAGATGCCCGATTCTTTGCACTCGAAGATGAGTATTATCAAACCCCGAATTTTTCATCGAAGGATACATCAGACTTGACGAAATTCGATGGGTTTTCTAGTAGTTTTAGTCTTGTCAAAAATTCACTCAACCGTAAACAATTTGCGTCGAGCGGCCATCTTTTTGAATTTAAAGCGCGGTATGTTTATGGACAGGAGCACAGCATTCCTGGATCCACGTCGTTTCAAAATTTCGATCTGGTGAAGAATCATTCCTGGGTAAATCTCGACCTCAAATATCAAACCTTTGTACTCGATCGACCACATTTCCATTTGGGACTCAACGGACGATTGGTCTTCAATAGCCAAAGTTTGTTCGCCAATTATACAGCGACGATTCTCACTATGACCGAGTATTCGCCCATTCCCGATGCCCAAACATTCTTTTTGCCCGAGTACCGCTCGCCGCAATTTGGAGGGGTTGGAATTAACCTCATCGCCTCGATTCGCAAAAACGTTGACTTAAGAATTGACGGCTATTTCTACCAACCTATTGTTCAAATTCTACAAACTGATAACGGATCGCTCATTTTTTCAGACTACTTCGTAGGTAGATCGATCATGGCATCTGCATCCTTGATTTATAATAGCTTTCTTGGACCTATTCGTGCAACGCTCAACTATTTCCCAAAACAAACCACCCCGCTTTCCTTTCAAATTTCCTTTGGATACGTACTTTTTAACGAACGCGCCATCCGCTAATTTTTCGCAGAATGCTATATTTGCGTTCAATTTGTGAGCTATGGAGAAAATTATTTGCGGAATTCAACAAATGGGAATCGGCGTTCCTGATGTACAAAAAGTTTGGAAATGGTACCGAACCCTCTTTGGCGCAAACGTTCGCGTGTTCGAAGAAGCAGCCGAAGCTCCACTGATGA
>CALFOS010000311.1 GCA_937919725.1 uncultured Fluviicola sp.
CTGGAAAGGAAGATCGCGCTTGAGCAACGTAAATGTTGACAATATTTCGATTGAAACAGATGCGAAAATTTATTACAAATTGACGGTTGACGCCGAAGGAAATGTGGTTGATTTTTCTCACTACGCTTCTAAAACGACGACAACGGATCAAACGCTGATCAATAAAATTGGGTACGAGATCAAAAAGCAAGTGAAATTCAGTCGCTCACCAGGCTCACCACTTGTTTATCAAGATTACCCGATCACCGTTAAAGCACAATAATTTGACCTATTCGAAGGCTGTAACATGGCTTTTTGAGCAATTCCCGTCGTATCAACTTCTTGGTTCGGTTGCGTATAAACCCACGTTGGAGAACACGCAGAAAATCCTCGCTTACATTGACGATCCGCATTTGCACTTGAAATTCGTCCACGTAGCAGGAAGCAACGGCAAAGGATCTACTTGTTCGATGATTGCGTCCGCTCTCACAGAAGCGGGACATAAAGTTGGATTGTTCACATCACCCCACATCGAAGATTACACCGAACGAATTCGTGTGAATGGCGTTCCGATTCCGGAAGAAAGCGTGATCCAATTTGTGGAACAGCTTCAAAACCAAAACCTCGACTTTGCACCCTCCTTTTTTGAAATGACTTTTGCGCTTGCTTTGCAACACTTTGAAGCATCGAACTGCGACATTTGCGTGATTGAAACCGGCTTGGGAGGACGCTTGGATGCCACGAATGTGATCACTCCCCTACTTAGTTTGATTACGAATATCAGTCTCGAACACACAGCCATTTTAGGGGATACGCTCGAGAAAATCGCGTTCGAAAAAGCAGGAATCATTAAATCTGATGTGCCGATTATCACCGCAGAGGAAAATCCTGTGATCAGTGACATTTTTCGAACACGAGCGAATGAATTGTCTTCCCGATTTGCGCAGATCGGCCACACGTTGATAATTCCCACCGATTTCCCCTTGCTCGGCAGTTACCAGCACGCGAATTATCGCCTCGCATTTGCCGCTTTGAATGAACTGAATGATCTTGGTATTCAATCCACGTCAAACGATCTGCATGAAGGACTGAAAAATCTACATCAAAACTCTGGACTCAAGGCGCGTTTACAAATTTGGAAAACCGATCCGCTCACTATTTTGGACGTATCGCACAATCCAGCGGGGATCGTTGCAACATTGGAAACTATCCGCGAGCTGAACCGTGGTGAATTACACGTGATTTACGGAACGAGTTCGGACAAGGACATTTCGGCAATTATACAAGAATTTCCATTGGACTCTCATCTGTATTTGACCGAGTTCACGAATCCACGCAGCGCGAAGCTAAGGCAGTTGAAAGAAGTTGTTTCGCACAGCGGCTACCGATCTGTTCAATTTTTCGATCGCGCACCCCAAGCCCTGCTTACAGCCCAAAATACTGCAAAACAAACGGATACTATCCTGATTATTGGCAGCTTCTTTTTGGTGTCCGACTTTTTTTAAATTATTTCCTTTTTTTTCCTTGTGATTACGAAAATCAAGTGTATATTTGCACACGCATTTGGCGAACGAGCCAATGAAATCGGGAGCTTAGCTCAGTTGGTTTAGAGCATCTGCCTTACAAGCAGAGGGTCGTAGGTTCGAATCCTACAGTTCCCACGAAGAAAAAGCATTTACGGAAGTAGGTGCTTTTTTTTGTGCTTGGAAATTAGAGTTGAGAACCTAGGGCGACCTGAGGAGGAACGGCGAAAGCATGGAGCGAATCGGAATAATCCTGCATTTCACTCGCTTCTTCTTTACAAGAAATCGGCCCCAACAGTTAGAGTTAATTTTATACTCCCTACCGAATAAGGTTCACGTGCCCCATCACTTCAATCCGTTCGTCGGAAAGCGTGGTTTTGAATGCTATCTTCCAGACATAGGTAGCGTCTTGAACGCTTCGCGACTTGTTGCCAACCCCATACGTTCCGTCCCAGCCGATCGTTGCATCGTGGGATTCGAAGATGATTTCGCCGTAGCGATTAAAAATGTACATGTCGAAGTCGTAGGCATCGAAGCCGGATGTGAACACAGGTTGGAAGGTCTGGTTGAACGCATCGCCGTCGGGTGTAAATGAATTAGGAACATAAAATAAGACTTCGTCGAGTACCGAAATCGTTGCTGAAGCCGTATCCGTGCATCCAAATGCGGAGTACGCGATCAACTCTACGTTATACACTCCTTGACTTTGATTGGGAAAGGTGTGCGAGGCATTGGCTGTTGTGGCGGTCGATTGTCCATCTTCAAAATTCCACAGGTAATTCGTCGCGCCCGTTGAGGTGTTGAAGAAGAGAATGTTAGAATTTAAGGTGGTAATGGAATTGGATGATTGGTTGAAGGAGGCCACAGGAGCTGCCTCGACGCTGATATAATCTACGTAGGTATCGGAATTTGAACAACCGTTAACAGAAGTCGTGGTGAGGGTGACGTCGAACATGCCGCTTGAAGAATAGTTCGCTGTGACGCTTCCACATCCGTTTGCGCTCAATCCATTTCCAAATAACCATTCACAATTCGATAAAATTCCGGGAGTTGTATTCGTGAACGTGACCTCGAGTGGCGCGCATCCTCCGGTGACATCGGCCGTAAATGAAACTACTGGACTCGGCTCAACTGTCACATTCACCTCATCCGTATTCATACAACCAAATGCATCTGAACCAATTACGGTATACGTTATCGTTCCGATCGCAGGTGAAAAAGGTACGCCGTTCGTCACGCCATTGTCCCAAACATAGGTGACCGCTCCCCCACCGTTCAAGCTTAAGGGCGTTCCATCACACATCGTCTGATCAGCTCCTGCATTCACCAGAGGCAAGGGAATCACGGCGACATCTACTTGATCGGAGTTCACGCACCCGCTGGCACCCGTGCCCGTAACCGTGTACGTGATCGTTCCTGCTGCAGGTGTGAAAGGTACACCATCCGTCACGCCATTGTCCCAAACATACGGAACAGATGTGGTCACATTTAAGGTAATGGCCGTTCCTTCACAAATCGTTTGGTCAAGTCCTGCGTCTATCATGGGAAGCGGATCAATGATCATGTCGAGGGTGGTGATCGAGGCGCATTGTCCAGCATTCGGAGTGAAGGTGTACGTCGTTGTTCCAGCGGTGTTCGTTGAAACTGCTGGCGACCAAGTTCCATTGATTGCATTCGTTGATGTAGTGGGAAGAACGGGTGCAGCATCACCTTGACAAATGGGTGAAACCGCAACAAATGTGGGTATAATCGATACATCAACTGTGATATCGAGTGTTGTTGATGAAGCACATTGCCCCGCATTTGGCGTGAAGGTGTACGTTGTTGTTCCTGTATTCGCTGTTGAAACGGCAGGAGCCCATATTCCCGAAATCGCATTGGTTGATGTTGTTGGAAGAACGGGCGCTGTCGAGCCTTGGCATAGGGTTCCGATCGGTGCAAATGTTGGCGTAATCAATGAACTGACCGTAATAGTCATCGTTGCTGTTGAAGCACATTGCCCTGAAGTTGGCGTAAACGTATGGCTCGTTGTTCCAGCCGAAGCCGTTGAGACCGCTGGTGACCATGAACCATTAATGCCGTTTGTTGAAGTTGTTGGGAGAACAGGGGCCGTTCCGCCTTGGCAGATAGTTCCAACCGTAGTAAATGTTGGCGCAAGCAAAGGATTAACGGTGATACTCAAGGTTGTTGTCGAAGCACATTGTCCAGCAGATGGCGTGAACGTGTAGCTTGTTGTTCCAGCAGAAGCCGTAGAAACGGCAGGTGACCACGATCCGGTAATGGCATTCGTTGAAGTAGTAGGAAGAACGGGCGCTGTAGAACCTTGACACACATTTGGAATTGCGCTGAATGTCGGAGTTATCAAGGGATTCACTACCACGATGACAGGCATGATCACAGGGCAACCGCCATTATCGAGTTGAATATAATAGGTTCCGCTTACTGCGACCGCATTTGATGAAGCGAGCGGATTTGTAGCCGTCGCATTCGTCCAATAAGTTAAAGCTCCAGCACTACTTCCAGCCGTTACTGCCGCAGCTGTTAGATTTACCGTTGCAGGAGCACACACTGGTGCAGGATCGGTGATGGTTAACGTTGAAACAATAGGACAAAACGAAACGTTTACATTATCGATTCGCCAAAACTCATTTTGTGCCCAGCACTGAACGCCGATTCGAACTTGGAGCGTTGAACCTGGACCAATGCATCCGGTTGTATAGCTCATCGAGCCCGAAGGAAGAATATCGTCGGCTTGGATCACATTAATACCAGCGCATGCTCCTGCACAGAGAAACGAATTTACAGGATTTTGCCATCCCGTTCCGTTAATGTTGTATTGAAGACGAATCCAATCTACAGAATTGCATCCAGTTCCGCACGCCTCTAGGTCTCCGACTTCCGAAATAGTCAGGGAGATTTCAACCTGATCGTTGCAGAGCGAACTAATATCGATTAGTCCCGTTTCCCAAATCGCATCGCCGTTTGTGTCGTTTCCCTCAAAGACACCATTGTTGACATGCCAATAATCACCAACCAAACAGGTAGGACAACTGGACGTCCACACAACTCCGCCCACATTATCGACACCCGTTGTGCTGGTATTGGGTTCATCGAAAGGCTCATTGAAGATTACCTGTGCATGATTTTGTGAAGCGAAAAGGATGAGCGCAATTGCAGAAAGCAACCGTTGAAGGCTACAAAACCGAATAATTGCAGGGTGTCCAATAGCTAAACGTCTCAGCATCACTCACGGGCATACATTTAAAACGGGAAACGGTTTCGGAATCGAGCTCTCAAGCCTTCCTTTAGGATGTCATTTCCAGTACAAAGATACAGCAAGTTAAATTGAATAGCTTACGATACGATTAAGGGATCATCAACAACTTATGAACGAAGAAGAATGAATCTACTAAAATAGGCGATCAGATCAGCATCAAATTCACTCATTTCGTACAAAACGCATGATTGAAATATGGAATAAAAAGTATAAATTTAGAACATGAAACAGTTCACTATTCTCATCTATTCGGTCTTTTTTGGGGCACTCTCATTCGGGCAGCAGACGAAAAACCTCAACGATTCCAATAATTTGGTTCTATACCGCGGATTTCCTAATCACTTTGAGGTAATCGATCCTACGTGGGAAAATGAACTGTTCACCCTCAATTGTATCAGCTGCAAAGTGAATTTTGTATCCACAGACGAAAACCTTCCGAAACAAGAATTTATCATCTACCCTGAGAGCGGGCGACAAGCAATTTTGGAGTATATCCGACCTGGAAAAGATACGATACGACAAGTATTCGAAGTTCGAAATCTACCTGATCCAAATTTGTATTTGAACGGCGTTGAATCGGGTGCTCACATCGATAAATCAAACTTGTTGAACACTGGAGAACTGATCATTGCTTATCCGCCGAAAGTAACACTCACGAGTAATTTTCACATTCTCAACTGGGAATTTGCCGATGCTGGACTAGACATCTCGGGTTATGGAAGTATACTTTCGGATGAGTCCTTGGCGCACATTCAAGGGTTAAAATCTGGCACAGCATTTTCGATTATAGTTACCGTTCAATGCTCAAGCGGAATCGCACGCAAAAAGTCAGCGACATACACATTGA
>CALFOS010000312.1 GCA_937919725.1 uncultured Fluviicola sp.
TCATCGGTTTTAAAAAAGAAAACCCGACTCTTTATTAGAATCGGGTTCGCTTACTAATTTTAATATTTTCTACATTAAAACGAATTCAACTCGGCGATTTTTCGCTTGTTTCACTTCGTCGTCGTCTGTTGCTGAATGTTCGGCTGTGTTTGGGAATTCATCTCGCTTGCGTGTTGGAATTATGCGCGATTCGTCAATTCCCTTTTCTTTCAAGTATGCCATCACCTCAGCAATTCGCTTGTTGTCCATGTCGGCGTAGTAATCATTTTTAGCTCCCACTTCGTTCTCATATGTATTGCAGAAACCTTTAACTTGAAGTTTTGCCGCTGGATTCGCTTTCAAGTAATCGGTAACGATGTTCAAAGAACGCTCGCCTTCAGGCGTAATGGCACTTTTCCCGAATGCGAAGAAAACTTGTTGCATTTCCACACGATCTTTCGGCGTTGTTTTCTCTGTTTCGTTGATTACTTTTTGGTAGATCATTTTCGAGTACTCTTCACCCTCATCGCCAGCGGCGCAATCGCATTTTTCTCCACGATCTTGATCCAACATTCGAACAGAAATATCGTCGATGTAATAATATGCCGAAGCAATTTGTTTCACTTTGATGCCTTCCATCGCTTTGTCCTTCTTCATTGATTCGTAGCGCGTATCGGTATTTGTGTCAAAGTTTCCTATGGTGATGTATTTCTCTCCTCCTTCTGCCACAAAAACACCGCAAATTTCCGTCCAATTGAAACGAGCTGAAATAGCTTCGTATTCATTTTGGCGGTGCAACACGCTTGGCTCTAGAATCATGGGAACTTTTGAATCTGTTCCCAACACTCTATTCGAAAAGTGCACACCCACGTTGTTCGAAGCATATTTTGAAGCTTCAGCAAGCGAAACATACATTTTCACGCAATAGGTCATTCCTTTTTTCAAGGGAGAATCCAAGCGTGTCATAATATACGAACGATACGGTGTTTCGCTATAGGAAAAACCTACAATTCCGGCATAATTGTCACCTTCGTGTGCGGTTTCTCTTCCGTAGATATTATCTGGGACAGCAATTTCCTCCAATTTTGTATCGGTGAACAAATCCGAGCGTACGCCAGTTGGCGACACCCACCCTGTGGCACTTTCGATGCTACCTAAACTTTTTGGTTTCTTATCGATCGATTCGAAACTTCCGTTGACAACTAAGTTTTCGCCATCTTGTGCGAAAGTGTTAGGCGCACATAGTACAAATCCTATTGCGGATGCTAATGTGATCACCTTTTTAGTACTGAATTTCATAACTCTTTACTGTTTTAATAAATGTTTTTACTTTTTCTGGATCAACATCCGGATAAACTCCGTGCCCTAAATTAACAATATGTCGTTTACTTTTAAAAGAATCCAACATAATATTTGTTTGTTTCTCAACCTCTTGGTGATTTGCATAGAGCACGCATGGGTCCAAATTCCCTTGCAGTGTTCGTGTATCACCTACTGCGTATCGGATTTCATTGATGTTCATATTCCAATCAACTCCGATGGTGTTGCACTTTAATGACGCTAAATCGCGCACCGAATTGTAAGCACCTTTTGCAAACAGCGTTACCGGAACTTCATTAATTGCTTCGGTTATTCGTTGTATGTATTTCAATCCGAATTCAGTATACTGCTCTTGGCCTAAAATCCCTGCCCACGAATCAAACACTTGAATCATGTGAGCTCCAGCATTGATTTGTGCTTTGAGGTACTGAATTGTCACTTCCGTGATACGATTAAGCAACTCGTGTGCCAAAGTTGGATTGGTGTACAAAAGCTTGCGTGCTTTCGAGAAGGTTTTTGAGCCCTGACCTTCCGTCATATAACAGAAAATCGTCCATGGTGCTCCTGCAAAACCGATCAATGGAACGCGTCCTGCCAATTCTTTGTTTGTCAATTTTATCGCTTCGAGCACATAGCCCAATCTGTCCTCAATGTCAAAATTGGTTTGTGCAAATTTCAATTCTTCTTCGCAATTAATCGTTTGGTTGAACCACGGTCCTTTTTTCTCTACCATTTCGTAGGTCAATCCCATTGCTTCAGGAACCACCAAAATATCTGAAAAGATAATTGCAGCATCTACTCCCAACAAATCAACGGGTTGAACAGTCACCTCAGCGGCGCGTTCGGGCGTTTCTACAAGCTCCTTGAAGCCAGAAAGTTGAGCCCTAACAGCGCGGTATTCAGGCAAGATTCTTCCAGCCTGACGCATGAGCCAAACGGGATATCGTTCGATCGATTCTCCGCGTGCTGCTCTTAAAACTAAGTCGTTGTAAAATTTCATTAGTGCAAAGATAGGGAAAGTTCGATTATCCGATCATCTGATGATCCGATTATCTGACAATCTAGGAGCGCGGCGATCTATCTACTCCTTCTTCAAATAATACTTAAAATCCTGCGGATTAAAAAACCAGCGCTCGTGCACGCGGCTCGTTTTCGTAATCTTCGGGATAAACGTGTAGACTTCATCTTCATTTTTGAAACTCGGATTCGTGAAAGTACCTTCGTACGCCACAATATCCCTGGATTCCGAAATCATTCCAGGTTCGTAGTTCAGGACAAATGCCATCGCATCTTTCGTTCCAATTCCATCGAACAACTTCACCTGATTAATTTGTGTAGGCTGTCCATTTACGATGGTGTAAAAATTGCAATAGGCAGCATTCAAGATTCGGTATTCTACTATAATGTCCTTATGTCTTTCCGTGAGAATGTGTTCAAATCGAATCGCGAGTTTTGCCTTCGGACTAGACGGTATTACTTTCGATGAGCTAAATTTTCCCGAAAAACCGTCGCGGTATATGATGAAATTGTAATTTCCCATGTAGCCAAGATCCGCCATCTGGGTAACTTTCCCCGATTTGATTGCCTCATCCACTGCCTTGTCGAGAAGGTTTACGGTAATCACAGCATCCAAACTGTCGTCGCCATCGCAATTACCTTGGTAAATTTGGTACTCAATCGGTTGGTCGGCAGCAATGGAAAACTCACGACGAATGTGCAATTCCACAGCCGCTTTCATTGACATTCCTTCATACGGATCGCCTATTTCCACTTCTTTATCGAGTTCGTTGGGAACCACAATTTCTTCATCTTGTCCGCAGCCGACAAGCAGAGTCAAACTCAAAATCCAAAGGTATTTCATACTTCAAAGATACGCGTAAAAATGAAAATCAATCCGTAAATTCGTCAAATGGAGCTCAAATTAAACCAGTCTTGGCAAGCACACATTTCCGACGAATTCAAGAAACCGTATTTCAAACAGTTGATGCAATTTATTGAGCGTGAACGCCAAGCACATCCAACTGCCATTTTTCCGCTTGAAAATCAAGTTTTCCGAGCATTTGATGCGTGTTCGTTCGATGAGGTAAAAGTGGTCATTTTGGGTCAAGATCCTTATCCTACGCGCGGACATGCACACGGACTGTCTTTTTCCGTTGAACCAGATGTGCGCCCACTTCCAAAAAGTTTGATCAATATTTTCAAGGAACTCCAAAGCGATGTTGGAATCGCTCCACCCGAAAACGGAAACCTCATACATTGGGCAAATCAAGGCGTGCTGCTGCTCAATTCTGTTCTCACCGTGCGCAAAGGCGAAGCAAATAGTCACGCGAAACAAGGCTGGGAAACCTTCACCGATGAGGTAATCGATCAACTTGCATCCAAGAAATCGGGCATTGTGTACATTTTGTGGGGCGCAAAAGCACTCGAAAAGGCAAAATCTGTCGACCCGACTAAAAATCTCATTCTTAGCTCGCCACATCCCTCGCCACTTTCATCTTATCGTGGATTTTTTGGGAGTAAACCATTTTCCAGTGCGAATTCGTACTTGGCGGAGCAAGGAAGCGAAGGGATTCGGTGGTAGATTCGATCATCCTATTAACTTCGCTGCTGACTGCGTCGGTTCCAGATTGGTTCTATTTCTTTGAAACGGATCGTTTTGCGAAGCGCGTTAGGGATATGAATGAAAAGCTCCTGATGCTCGCTTCAGGACTTGCAATGTTAGCCCGACCCAGACAGGCCGAACTGATCATTAGTTTCGGAGGATTGAGAAACGTGTTTACGGACTCGTTGGGGAAACGCCCACCTATAATGAAAATGCTCAATATAGGTGGGCAGGCCAAAAAAACTTACAATGAAACTTTCAAGCCGATCACAAAATTTCGACCTGGGGCACTAATTCCCGATCCGGCAGTTCTGTAGAGCTGATTGGTGATATTCTCTACGCCTGCAGACATCGATAAATGTTTATTGAAAAAGAACGCTGCTTTGATGTTTACAGTGTACCAAGCTGGAACAAATGCTCTTCCATCTTCATCAAGTGCATATAAGTGTGGTGATTCGCCCAATGGAAGATCGTCGGGTAGAATCTGCATCTGGTATGCGCTGTAAACGTCCACTTTGAATTGGCGCGTTTTGTAGGTGAGCGATGTTCTACCAAAAGTTGGTGCCACATGATTTTTCGGGAAATAGCGGGAACTGTCGATGTTGAATTCCATTCCTTTTTGGAAGCTGATTGTGCTGCGCAGCGACAAACCTTTGGCAATTACCACTTCAATTCCTGCTTGCACACCATATACCCACGCGTCGGACACGTTTTGCACGGCTTGTATGCGACTCATCACGCCATCGTACAAGATACTATCCTGACCATTGAAACTGAAATTCGCCCGAGCGAGTGCATCTTTCAAATAGGTGTAATAAACGACTCCATCAATTTTGATACGTTTGAAAACAGCAGACACAAAGCCAATTTCGGCATTATACACATATTCTGGTCGCAGGTTAACGTTCGGAATTACCACAGCGCCGGGCTGTGAATCGAATACTTTGCCCAAATCATCGATGTTGGGCGCACGGAATCCAGTGGCTCCATTGGCATATATTTGGAAGTGATCGCTCGGATTGAAGACTAAACCTAGACTTCCATTCAAAGCGCCATTTCTGTTGGTCGTCTCCGTAACTGGAAAAGCAAACAAAGAAGTGTCGAATTGAGCAGCAATCGAATAAAAACTGTAGCAAATTCCGCCATTCAGGCTCCATTTATCACTAAAACTGTACTTCCCATTAACGTAAGTACCCGTTGAAAACCAAGTTGAACCATCGGGATAGCGTGAATTGATAATGGTCTGTTCGCCGGTGTTGATGTTTTCGCGGTAAGCCTTCGATCCTACCATGTTCCCAATTGCTTCGGCACCATAAAAAAGCGCAATTCTTTTACTTACGCGTTTATCGAAATCGAGGTTGACGGAGTACGCATCCACATTTTCGAACTGACGGCGAATGTTGGATGATCCTGTTTTGCGATCGTGGCGACTTTCCTGAAAATTTTGGTAGGCCGCGGTAATGCGCATGTCGTTGTAGATGTCTGATTTACGCCTATTTACTGCGCCAAATTTATGCATCATCCATTTTTGTGGACCGTAGTACCACTCGGCGTTGTCGAGGATTCCATCGTTTTTCGCGTCAAGGATGAGTCGGTCGTAGCGTGGAGCGTCCGTGGTTGCCGAATAGATAAAGGAATAGTCGAGCAACCAGTTTTCGGATGCCTGAAACTTAATTTTTTGGATGGCATTCATTTGAGCGAAGCCCGACCCGATTTGTAAGGTTGGATCGTTGTTGACCAAGGTAGAATCGACCCCATCAATTCGCTGCTGGTAGTTCGGTCGCAGGAAGGTAGAATCGCCGTGAACGCCAATGCGCAAATCGCCGTAGCGTGAAAAAGTGAGCGAAGTAAGAAACGCCCATTTCTCTTTTCCGATGTTGAAATCGACGTGTCCCATCAACTCATTGGAAGCCGATGAATAACGCGTAGCAAAATGCGTGGGTAAATAAGTTTTGGAGGAATCGGTCGAAAATTTTGCTTCTTTGGTATTAAAATTCATCACCCCACCGATGGCATCGCTTCCATAAATAACTGCTCCTGGACCGAACAACACTTCCACAGATTCGAGTGAGTTCGCATCCAGAGAAATGACATTTTGGAGATTTCCTGACCTGAAAATAGCGTTGTTCATTCGCACACCATCCACGGAAATGAGCACACGGTTGGTTCCAAATCCACGCAATTGTGGCGAACCGCCAGCGAGTTGACTTTTTTGAATGAACACGTAACCACTTGCTTCGAGTAGATCGGCAGAAGTTTGAGGTGCGAGCAACTCCGCTTCTTTCATATTGATTGTCGTGATGCGGTTGGGAACCTTTAGTTTTTCTTCGTCCCAGCGATTGACAGAAATAACAATGTCCGAAAATGAAAGTGGTTCGTCGATCAACTCGATTGTTCCTGCCGCCTTTATTTCGGCATAGCTATTCACGATGCTTTCATATTGTGTAAATGAAATTTCGATACTATCACATCCGATGAATGGATCCAATTTGAACCGACCGTTTACATCTGCCAGTCTTTGCACTTTCGGATTTATCGAAACTATTTTGGCATTTGGAATCACTTGCTGCGTGATTTTGTCTCTGACAGTAATCTCCTGCGCATAGGATTGAGCTGAAGTAAGGCAAAAAAAGGTGGTAAAGAGTAGAAATAAATCGAAACGAGAAATCATAAACAAGTAGAAAAATGCTGTATTAAAAAGAAAATTTACAGCAATTTTCATGCCGATATTGTACTTATCTTTGAAAAATGGAACATCACTTCATACATCACAAAACATTCCGCTACCGCGTTTTGAACGATGTACAACATTCGACGAAAATCTTGTACGTTTTGCACGGCTACGGTCAGCTTGTGGAGCACTTCATTCGGAAATTTTCCGAGGTGGATGAAGATTACCTGATTGTTGCGCCCGAAGGAATGCATCGATTTTACTTAAACGGAACGAGTGGTCGAGTTGGTGCCTCGTGGATGACAAAAGAGGCCAGAGAGATTGATATTTCTGATACTATGAATTATTTGGACGCCTTGGACGATCATCTGACGAAAACAGTTGAAGTTGAAAAAAAATATTTACTCGGATTTTCGCAAGGAGGAGCAACTGCTGCGCGATGGAATCAGCTAGGGAAAACGAAATTCGACGGATTGATTTTGTGGGCATCCGTGTTTCCTCCCGACCTTCCTCCGATGGCTGGAAAACGTTCGGGAAATCCGCACTACTTTGTGATTGGCGACCAAGACGAGTTCTTTTCGCCAGCTGAGCAGGAACAAGTCATTTCCGATTATTCCTCTAAGAATTATAAGGTCAAGCGCTACGCCGGAAAACACGATATCGTTAACAGCACTTTAACAGAAATACTAGCTGAATTATCGAGAAAATAAAGTTTTACCAAATATCTTGGCACAATTTTCGATATTTGCACTGAAAAACATATTGACATGAGATTATTTACAATCATACTGACATTCGCCGCATTTTCATTCACATCGTTTGGACAGGATGCAAAAGCACAAGGAATACTTGATAAACTTTCGAAAAAGATCAAGGATCAGAGTTCTTTTTACCTAGAATTTAGCGCTTCAACAAGCAATAGTGATTCCGATTCGAAATCTGCCTTTTCTGGAAAAGGTTGGGTGAAGGGCGATAAATACTATGCTTCGTTTGGCGACAACACGGTGATCTCGAATGGAATTAAAACATGGACGATTATCAAAGAAGAGAAAACAGTTTACGTAACTGATGCAGACGAAGATGATGAAGAATCTGTGAACCCTAAGAAATTGATGACGATTTGGGAAACTGGATTTACGAATAAATACACAAAGCAAACAACGTTGAGTGGAGAAGCAGTTCACCAAATTTATTTATATCCAAAGAACAAAGGTACTGATTACACGTACATTTGCCTCTACATTTCTGTGTCGAGCAACGAGTTGAAGCGTGTGATTATGTCGATGCGCGATCAAACAAAAATGACGTACAGCTTGAAGAAATTTACGGCCAATCCAACGGTTGAAGATTCGAAATTTGTATTCGAGCAATCAAAATACGCAGGATATACGGTGATTGAAGATTAGTCTTCGATCTACACAACAAAAAAACCTCCGATAGCGAATATCGGAGGTTTTTTTTGTGCCTTCTGTTTTCAGTAATTCATCACCGCTTCCACGGCTGATTGCAATCGTTCTTTGGGGAAAAACTGCTGTTCGAGTTGGGCTGCGAAAGGAACAGGAGTATCCATAGATGCCACACGTTTTACAGGTGCATCTAGTGCTTCGAAGCAGTTTTCTGTGATCAATGCGACCAACTCACCGCCAATTCCTCCAGTCATGCAATCTTCGTGCAACACCACTACTCGACCTGTTTTTCGCGCAGCTGCGTAAATTGCCTCTATATCGAGTGGAAGTAGCGTTCGCAAATCCAAAATTTCGATAGATAAGTCCGAATGATTATCAGCGTATTCCATCGCCCAATGAACGCCAAGTCCATACGTGATAATCGTTACATCCGATCCTTCGCGCACGGTTTTTGCTTTTCCAATTTCTACTGTATAGTAATCGTCTGGGATTTCTTCGCGAATGCTTCGGTACAAACCTTTGTGTTCGAATACCATGACAGGATTTGGATCTTCAATGGCTGCGTTCAACAAACCTTTTGCGTCGTAGGGAGACGAGGCATACACAATTTTCAATCCTGGAGTATGGAAAAACCATGCTTCATTGCTTTGCGAGTGAAACGGACCCGCCGCTGCACCTCCACCTGTCGGCATCCGAACAACTACGTCGGCATTTTGTCCCCAACGCCAGTGCATTTTCGCCAAGTTATTAACGATTTGGTTGAATCCACAGGTTACGAAATCGGCGAATTGCATTTCAACCACTGCTTTCATTCCTGCAATGGACAATCCAAGTCCCGCGCCAACAATCGCACTTTCGCAAATCGGTGTATTTCTAACCCGTGCTTTGCCAAACTGCTCCACAAATCCTTCAGTGACTTTAAAAACCCCACCGTATTCAGCGATATCCTGTCCCATGATGATCAGATCGTCGTATTTCTCCATCGATTGGCGCAATCCATCCTGAATGGCGTCCACGAATCTTTTTTCAGTTTTAGCTCCATTGGGAGTTTGAACCACTTGCGTGAAATCGGAGTACACGTCTTTCAATTCGGTTACCCCATTCGGAACAATATCCGCTTCGGCATTCGCAGCATCGAAGCTATCTTGAATGTCGTTTTTGATTTCCTCGCGGTAGTTTGCTTCAATCTCCTCCGTTAATATTCCTTCTTTGTAGAGAAATTCTGAATAATTGGTCAATGGATCGTACGTTTCCCACTCATCTTGCAAACCTTCAGGATAATATTTTGTGCCAGACGCTTCCTCATGCCCGCGCATCCGGAAAGTCATAAATTCTAACAAGACCGGCTTTGGCGTTTCGCGCATTTCTTTGGCGATTTTGCGAATGGTCGTGATCACTTCGAGAATGTTATTTCCGTTCACTTGAACAGCTTCCATTCCATATCCGATTCCTTTGTCGATAAATTGCTTGCAACGAAATTGCTCGTTGGATGGAGTTGAAAGTCCCCAGCAATTGTTCTCAATTCCAAAAATAACGGGTAAATCCCATACCGAAGCCACGTTGAGTGCCTCGTGGAAATCTCCCTCGCTTGCGCCACCATCTCCCGTAAACACAAGCGTTGCCTTTTTCTCGTCGCGCACCAAAGATGCCAATGCGATTCCATCTGCCAAGCCCAACTGAGGACCAAGGTGTGAAATCATCCCGACAATTTTATACTCTTGAGTACCGAAGTGAAACGAACGATCTCGTCCATTGGTAAATCCAGATGCTTTTCCCTGAAATTGGGCAAAAAGGCGCGTGAGTGGAATATCACGTGTTGTGAAAACGCCTAAATTTCTATGCATTGGAAGAATGTACTCTTCGCGATCCATAGCGTACGCCGATCCAACCGACACTGCTTCTTGTCCCCATCCAGAAAACCATTTCGAGATTTTCCCCTGACGGAGGAGGATGAGCATTTTTTCCTCGATCATTCTCGGTTTGAGAATTTTGCAATAGATTTCCAACAATTCCACGTCATCAAATCCTGTTCGATCGAAGGCGATCATTCGTTTGTCCTGAACTTCCATATCTTCTTAATAGAAGAACAAAACTAACAAAATGCCACGTGCCGTGTGAAATTTGGAGAATAAAAAAAAGGTCGATCCCGAGAATTAACTCAAGATCGACCTTCTATACATCTTTTATCTTCTTAAACGATCCCTTGATCGA
>CALFOS010000313.1 GCA_937919725.1 uncultured Fluviicola sp.
TGGATATCGCTCGCTCCCGAATTACAACAATAATGAAAATAGAAATATACTCTCAGGATCGTCAGTCTTGAGTCATGGCGTGGGCTATAGAAACGAGAATTTTTATAATCTCACACTCGGATCGGATTTCTATATCAACGATTGGAACACGATCACCATATCCGGAAATGTGGCCTACGAAATCGAGCAGCAGCCTTCGGAAACCAATATTTCTATTTACGATGAGAACAGCGCGTTGATTGCTCAGTATAAAAGAACAGAGGTAACTTCTGCTTTGAATCCCAAGTACCAATATGATTTGAATTACAAGAAACAGTTCAAAAACAACAAGGAGCACAGCCTCCAATTAAGTGCCTTGGGTCGATATTTTGGTAAAACACAATCGTCTAATTTTACGAATAACTACAGCTTGGGAACCACCAACAACAGAAATCAAAAAACGGAAACGAAGTTCTATCAATTGGATCAAACAGTTCAATTGGATTACGTGAATCCGTTCAAAAAGAATTGGACCCTAGAAGCTGGCGCGATGTACGAATTGAACGATGTGGGAAACAACTACGCGGTGTACAATGATGAGAACGGGATTTATGTGGTAGACGATGCCTTCACGAATAATTTTGAGTACAATCAGAAAGTGATTGCGGCCTATTCAACAGGTGCGTATGAGGGGAAGAAATGGGGAGCCAAGTTGGGTGCGCGTGTGGAAAATACAAATTTGACAACTGTGCTCACGAACACGAATGAAACCAGCAAACAAGCATACACGAATCTGTTTCCAAGTGTACACACGTCCTACAAAATTTCTAAGAAAGTGCAATTTCAAGCAGGGTATTCGAAGAGAATTTTCAGACCGAGATTGTGGGATTTGAATCCATTTTTCAACATTCAAAACAATTACAACATCCGAACGGGAAACCCGAAGTTGTTGCCGGAATTTGCTGATTCGTATGAACTCACGAGTATTTTTTATTGGAAGAAGGTGATGTTGAATGCGAGTTTGTATTATTTGTATACAACCAACGTAAAAGAAAACATCACTGTTTTTGAAGATGATATTTCCATCACCAAACCGGTGAACATTGGCACGAATCAGAAAGTTGGGGTGGAGCTGAATTGGAAATATACCGCCAACAACTGGTTCACGGCAAACGGGGATTTTAATTACGGTTATTTCAAGCGCGTGGGTGAATTTGAAACGCAGAATTTTAATTTCCAAGGAGAGCAGTGGTCGACGAGAGTGACGACGAAATTCAAACTAAAGGGTGGGATCGATTTTGAACTGTCTGGAAATTATGAATCGGCGTACAAAACCGTGCAGAGTAATGTTTCTGGATTTGCGTTTGCTGATGTCGGATTAAGAAAGAAATTGTGGAAAGGAAAAGGCATGGTCAATTTATCCGTACGTGATCTGTTTGCTTCCAGAATTAGAGAGACGGTGATCGATCAATCGGCGTATTACCTATATAGTTTTTCCAAACGAGGTCGGTTTATCACGCTAGGATTTAGCTACAGCTTTGGAAAAGGCGAGGCGATGTCGTATTTGGGTGGGGGGCATCATTAGATACGGCTGCGCCTATAGATAGATAGATAGATAGACAGCAGGCGCTTTTAGATCCTAGGAGAGCTTCCGTTCTCTTTCGAAAGTGTTACTTTCTCTTGCTCCTAGACTCACCCTGTGCCTACCTTTGGCGGTGGCTGCTTCGGGATTAGATTTCTAAATGATCGAATTCGTATACCAGCGTGCTGTTTCTTGTTTGGGGCGCTATTTCCGTGTCCGCCTGCTATCTTTTTCTGAAAAAGAAAAAGGATATCCGTCTACCCCGGGCGCTGGGTGATTGGATCATTCGAGCTTAGCGATCCAGCCATCTAACAGGCGCTGCCGAAGCCAGCACCGCCGAAGCCAGCAGCGAAGTTGATCCAAAAAAACCAATCCGTGCCAGGGCGAACGGTGGTAGCTTCCGGAAACAAAATGCGTTGCAGTGCTTGGCGTTTGCGCGTAACTTATTACCAGCAAAAGCCTAGGAATGCTCCTTTTTATGACGGAACTAAAGCCGGTAGACCGTTCTGAATGAGTGTTGAATCGAGAGAAAGAAATGACGAGAGGCGCCCACAGAAAAATTACCGCTTCCCGCGATCTAAACTAAAGGTAAACGTACTTCCCACGCCAAGGGTACTCCTTACGTTAATGGTCTGCCCATGCGCTTCAATGAAGTGCTTTGCGATTGCTAAACCGAGTCCTGATCCGCCTTCGTTCCGATTTCGACTTTTCTCTACGCGGTAAAAGCGTTCAAATAATCGGGAAAGGTCCGCGGCACCAATTCCGAGTCCGTCGTCGGAAACTTCAATCGTTACGATGTCGTCGATGCTGTCGAATCGAACTTGAGTTGTCCCTTTTTTATTTCCGTAGGCGATGGAGTTGTTGAGGAGGTTGGTAATGACTTGTCCGATTTTCCCTCGATCGGCTCGCACGATAATCGGCGTGTACTCGCGTATAAATTTGAGTTTAATCCCATTCTTTTTCGCTGTCATTTCCAGGTCTTCGAATAGATCCTGAACGAGTTCTTTGATGTCGAAATTTGTAAGGTCGAGTTGAACATCGTTGATCCCTATTTTGGTGAGCTGGTCCAAATCTTCGAGTATCGCCGACATGCGATCGGTTGCTTTTGATGCGCGTTCCAGAAATTTTCGGTTCACTGTTTTATCCTCCAATCCACCTTCGAGCAAGGTCAAAATATACCCTTGGATTGAGAAAACGGGAGTTTTGAGCTCGTGCGCTAGGTTTCCCAAAAATTCACGACGAAATGCGGCTTGTTCTTTCAAACTACTTATTTCCTCTACTTGAGCATCGGTCCAGCGCTGGGCATCCAATTCGGCATTGCCAATAATATCGTCGGATAAATTTATATGCTTAACGGATTTCCCGCCAGATTTCCCCGTTCTAATGGATCGGTATAAAACGCGTAATCGCTCTGTGATGAAATATTTGATGAAGAAATAGAAGACAATGTACGTTACTCCTGCCGCAATCGTTGGAATGATGAGAAGGAGCAAGGGGTCGAGTTCAACGTATGTATAATTGATGAGAAGCATAAATGCAAATAGCGTGGCACCGATGATGGCACTTCCTCCTAATAATAACGTAATGGGTCTTAAATTTCTCAATCGACGTTGTATGTATATCCTACTCCTTTAACAGTACGAATATACGTATTACCAAATTTCTCACGCAATTTTCGGATGTGAACATCAATTGTTCGTTCACCTACTATCGCGTCGTCTCCCCAAACGATGGCCATGATTTGCTCACGGTTAAACACTTTTCCGGGTCTGCTGGCTAAGAGTTCAAGCAATTCGAATTCCTTTTTGGGGAGAATAATTGGTTCGCCATCTTTCCGCACTAAAAATTGTGTTCGGTCGATTTCAATACCCGCCTTCTCTACTTGTTTGTTCTCATCTTGAGCTGGTCGCCTGAGCAAAGCGGACAATTTACTAATCAGTAAACGTGGTCGGATCGGCTTGGTGATGTAATCATCGGCACCAGCTTCAAACCCTGCGATTTGTGAATAATCTTCTGAGCGAGAGGTGAGCAATGAGATAATGGGCTGATCAATTGTTTCGATGTTGCGAATGGCAATACATGCTT
Source organism: uncultured Fluviicola sp. (assembly GCA_937919725.1). Lineage (GTDB taxonomy): Bacteria > Bacteroidota > Bacteroidia > Flavobacteriales_D > Crocinitomicaceae > UBA4466. Next base: position 3,647 of record CALFOS010000313.1, read on the forward strand.
CTATCCCGTCCATTTCTGGCATCATCAAATCCATTAGAATGAGCGAAGGAGACAGATCTTTTGCTTTTTGTACGGCTTCCATGCCGTTGGATGCTGTGAAAACGCGGTAACCTTCTTTTTGGATCGTGTACGATAAAAACTCGAGTACGTCTGGTTCGTCGTCAACTAATAATATGGTATGATTTTTTGAATTCAATGGGCTATCTTTTGCACAAAGATAGAGCGGATATTTTCAATCTCGTTTAACGTGACCTTACCTCAAGGTTAAGTTATAAGACGCTATGTTATCAATTTGTTACGCTGAAAAAAAGGTGGAAATGAGCGCTGTAATTTCGAGATATTACGATGTAACTATTTCTAAATGAGTTAATTATAGCTTTTGTTAATATTGAGGTAACGTAACTTTATTGCAATGGTAAGAGTAAGGGAAAGCAGATTTCATAAGTAGCCCCCATCTTTGCAGTAAGAAATTTGAAGAACTCAAAAAAGATGAAAACAAACAAAATGAAATTCGGAGTGATGGTCATGGTAGCGTCACTAGCATTAGGAACTACTTCTTGTAAGAAAGGATGTACTGATCCAACGTCTGTTAACTATGACGAAAAAGCAAAGAAAGACGACGGGTCATGTATTGAAACTCCGATCGTAACTGATGGAACTGTACAAAAAACAGGATCTATTTCTGCTAACGAAACTTGGACCGCTGATAATGTTTATCAACTTGTAGGTAAGGTTGTCGTTGAAAGTGGCGTGACTCTTACAATTCAGCCGGGTACTATTATTAAAGGTAAAGAAGGATCGGGTACATTAGCTTCTGCTCTTGTGATCGCGCAAGGTGCTCAAATCAATGCAGCGGGTACTGCTTCATTGCCGATTATTTTTACGTCTATGTTGGATAACATTCAACCAGGGCAATTGACAGGGACAAATCTTACAGAAACAGATCAAGGTTTGTGGGGAGGGATAATCATTCTAGGAAACGCGCCAATTTCTGCGGCAGATGGTGATGTTCTTTCACAAATTGAAGGAATTCCAGTTTCTGAATCGTATGGTGCTTTTGGAGGAACAAACCCAACAGATAACTCTGGAACAATGGCGTATGTTTCTATCCGTCATGGTGGTGCTTTGATCGGAGCAGGGAACGAAATCAACGGATTAACACTTGGTGGTGTTGGATCTGGAACATCTATCTCAAACATTGAAATCGTTTCAAACTTGGATGATGGTATTGAGTTCTTTGGTGGTACAGTGAACGTAACTAATATCTTGGTTGGTTTCCAAGGAGACGATGGAGTGGATATCGATATGAACTACTCTGGAACTGTTTCTAATTTTATGGTAATCAGCGGAAGTAATTCTGATGAAGCAATGGAAGTAGATGGACCAGAAGGAATAACGTATACAACGGGTTTGTTTGCACTTCAAAATGGAACGTGTTACACGTTTGGTGGAGCAACTGCAACAAGTGACTTTAAAGCGAAAGCTCAAGGGACAGTTACAAACGTAAACTTTGGAACAACTAAAATCCGTGCATCATACCAAAATGATTGTGCTGATCCAAAATCAGATGCCTTCACTTACTTGACTTCTGCTTCTCCAAAATTGATATTCGCTGGTTCTCAATTCACATCAGTATCAGTTTATACAGCTTCAACAGATAACGCTGGAACAAACGGATGTACTGTATTTGCAGCGGATCAAACAGCAGCTGAAGCGGCTATGACTTCCACTTCAGCAACAGGAGCATCTTCATCTCCATTCTCAGGATGGACATGGTGTTCAGTGAACGGTAAATTATAATAATGCACTAGTTATCAATAATATAAAAACCAATTATTAAGTAGGATGTCTATGGTTTCGACCATAGGCATTTTGTGTTAAATTGAAAATGATGATTGTCAAAAATATTTTCTCCCTTGTTATTCTTCTAATTTCTTTTACATCAAACGCACAAGAGATTGTTCGCGGAGTTGTAACCAATAAAAAAAACGGGGAACCTATCTATGATGCCGTTGTCTCTGTCAATGGAGCGGGTAAAACGCGGACCGATTTCGATGGAGCATATAGTTTAAAATTAATGCCAGGAACGTATACACTCGGTTTTTCAAATTCTCTTGAGGGTTTCGTGGATTTTTCTAGAGAAATTGAAGTAATTAGCGAGAGCATGTTATTGGTCAATGTTGAGATGGAACTGGAAGTGGGTGTTGTACTCGTTGAGGGTGCAACGGCAACCGGTCAAAAAAATGGGCCTCCAACATCTGATAAAGCAATCGATGATAAAAGAGCGGACGAGAATGTGACAACTGATATTGTTGGAAACGATGCGATGCAGCAGAAGGGAATTGTTGATGCTGCTTCGGCTGTCGCAACTACACCTGGAGCATCGGTTGAAGATGGTAAGAATGTATACATCCGCGGATTGGGGGATCGGTACACGAAAACGATTTTGAATGGTATGGATATTCCTGGACTTGATCCAGATAGAAACTCGGTGCAGCTGGACATTTTCCCAACGGTTTTAGTGGATAACATAACCGTCTACAAAACATTTACGCCTAATCTTTCTGCTGATTTCACAGGGGGATTAATTGATATCGTTACGAAGGATTTTCCATCAAAGAAGACGCTCTATTTTAAAGGAGGTTTTGGTTACAACACAAATGCAACATTCAATCCAGATTTTATCTCATACCAGGGAGGAAAGCTTGATCTTTTAGGATTTGATGATGGAGGTAGACAATTGGGGATCAATCCAAATTTCGCTATTCCCAATCCTGTTGTCGGAGATTTAGCAACAACTATTGCAACACAAAGTTTTGGTGAAACGATGGCAACGGATAAAGCCTTCAGCTTCTTGAATCAGAATTACGCGTTTGCAATTGGAAACCAGAAAGATCTATTTACTAAAGATTCTACTAAAGTCGTATATGGATACAATGGCGTACTCAATTATAGAACGGCCAACACTTACTACAAGGACGTGCAGTACAATGAGTTCATGCGTGATACAGATTCTACAGAAACAGAATTATTCCGTGATCGTTCGTCACGTGGCGAACAGACTGAGATGGATGTTCTTTGGACTGCATTGTTAGGTCAATCTGTTAAATTTGGAAAAAGTAAGATCACCCTTACTTTATTTCAAACTCAAAATGCAACGCGTTCTGCAGCGAACCTGATAGAAACGAACTACGAGAGTAATCAGGCGGTGCTTGTTAAGCAGGGATTACAATTTACACAACGATCTATTTCGAATGCGAATCTAACGGGAACGCATTACCTTGATTCGTTGAATAAATGGAAATTAATTTGGAAATTGAGCCCTACCTATTCTCGTATTTCAGATCCCGATATTCGATCAACTGCCTTGGAATTGTCTGATCAATTAGGTCCTAACGGAGAAATTCAATATAAACTGGAAGAATCTGTTGGTGCAGAAATCCGCAGAATTTATAGATCACTCAATGAGTATAATTTAAGTGGACGCTTCGACCTAGAGCGCAAGTTTATGCAATGGGATTCGCTGGAAAGCACATTGTCGTTTGGAGGATTGACGACTTACAAAAACCGATCATTCGATGTTTCTGAATATGTATTCAAGCAATATGGTGTTTCGAACATAGTGCCGAATGATCCAAATTATTTTTTCGAAGATGAGAACATCTGGACGCCAGAAACGAATCAAGGAACATACGCAACAGGTCAACAGGAAAGAGCAAACATTTATGAGGCAAATCAGATGATCAACGCTGCTTATGCCATGAATGAGCTTCCATTGACTAAAAACTTCAGCGCGACATATGGAGCGCGTGTAGAACGAAATGTAAATCGCTACACAGGTCAGTCTACAAATGCTGAGTTTGACACAGCCGCACCTCGCTATTTTAATGAGATAGTGTTGAACAAGATCAATTTGTTGCCGTCGCTCAACATGGTTTATAAAATTCGGAAAGAAGCCGATTCATTGCATTACGAGCGTAAAACGAATTTCCGTGGATCGTACACGCAAACAGTTGCTCGGCCATCGTTTCGGGAAATTTCGATCTCGCAAATCTATGATCCAATCCAAGGTCGGCGTTACTTAGGGAATATCAATTTAAAGCAAACGCTTATCCATAATGCAGATTTGCGTTGGGAGAGCTTCTTTGGAAGAACAGAGTTAATCTCTGCGAGTGCGTTCTACAAACGATTTATCAATCCAATTGAAATTGTAGCAAACGTCGCTGCTCCGAATGAGTTTATTCCTGTGAATGCAGGTGTTGCTGATATTTATGGTGCCGAATTTGAATTCCGTAAAGCGATTGGGTTTAATCGTGAAGATCAGGCCCACATTCGACTTGTCGTTGGCGGTAACTTTACATATGTTGTTTCAAGAATCGACATGAATAAAGTTGAAACTGAGGTGGGAGGCGTCGTAAAGACAGAAAAAGAAGTGCGTCAAGCAAACGCTCGAGTAGGTGAAGTGATTGGTGATTATCGCTCTATGTATGGTCAATCTCCATATATCATCAATGGATTCCTTAATTTCAGTAACGATTCATTGGCATTATCGTGCAATGTATCTTACAATGTGCAAGGGAAAAAATTGGCAGTAATTGGAGTCGGATCACTTCCGGATGTATTCGAGCAACCGTTTCATAGTTTAAATTTGAAAATCTCGAAGGGTCTAGGTAAAATTCACACGAACGAAAGCGCTCCACGCTGGAACGCAAGTATTACTGGTCAGAATTTATTGAACGCGGCACGCAGAAGATGGTATGAATCCTATAATGCTACACCGCAGATTTTTGATTATCTCCACAGAGGAATTACGGTTTCGGCAGCTATATCGTATACGATTAACTAAGGATAATCAGTTGGATTCAACAAAAGATTCACGCTCAAAAGGCGTGCATTTTTTTGTTGCGCAGTTCGAGTTAATCATCATGATAAGAGAATTTATACCCAACGCCCTTCACAGTCTTGATATAATCGTCGCCAATTTTTCCACGGAGCTTGCGCACGTGAACATCAATCGTTCGATCGCCAACAATCACCCCAAGTCCCCAAACGGATTCCAAAATGAAATCACGGTCGAAAACTTTCTCTGGTTTGGATGCCAAAAGAGCCAAAAGTTCAAATTCTTTACGCGGCAGGTGAATGGGTTCTCCGTTTTTCAGCACAAGGTATTTCTCACGGTCAATCTGCAATTCCTTAGGCTTTTCGTCCTGTTCTGAAGTCTCTAGGTTGGTGTTTCGTCGGAGTACTGCTTTTATTCTGCTGATAAGTACGCGCGGCTTAATGGGCTTAGTCACATAATCGTCGGCGCCAGCATCCAATCCAGCTATTTGACTGTAGTCTTCACTACGCGCAGTCAGAAAACAGATGCGAATGTGTTTCGTTGTCTCATCATTGCGGAGTACCTCGCACACTTCAATTCCATCCATTTCGGGCATCATCACATCCAAAATGATTAGGTCGGGTTTCTCGGCACGAGCGATCGCGATTCCATCTTTACCATTTGAGGCGGTGCTGACGGAAAAACCTTCTTTTTTGAGGTTGTACGCGAGTATGTCTCGGATATCAGCTTCGTCGTCAATTATCAATACGGATTCCATGCGGCGATTTTAAGCAATATAATGTCTGAACTTGGGATAAATATAAGTAGAATATTGGAATCTCAACTGAATGAATATTTACGCGGGTTGATTAATACTAAATCCGTTAAGTGATTAATATTTGCGCTGAACAGGTTTTTTTCGACTACGAACAAGGGTAAGTGTAGTGCATAAGAATGCGATTTTTGCCAAAAACGCTTATTATGCTAACATAACATATTGACCTCAAAAAAAGGCGCGATTGCCTTTGATAAACAAAATGGAACGCTAACTTTGTAATGTAGTAGTAGGTTAGGTTGATTAGTGTAACGAGAACTTTAGACGCCAGTCTTAAGTTCTCGTTCTTTTTTCGGTCCATTAACGACTTAAATCAAATACAACAAATATCCCATCAACGCTCCACCAAGTACGAGCCAAATACTACTTACTTTTGGGAATCCAAAGGTGATAATCACACTCAACGTGGCAATGGTAACCGTTTGCCAGTTCACTAAGGATTCGCGGGTAATTTCGAACAATACGGAAACCATTACCGCAACGGCCGCAATGTTAACTGAATCCAAAAAACCACGAAGAATTTTCGAATTTCGCATGCGTGGAATCAGTGGGTTTAAGATGAGGACAAAGAGAAACGACGGAAGGAAAATTCCAATCGAAGCGGCAATCGCTCCAGGGAATCCATTGAGCTGGTAGCCAATAAAGGTCGCGGTCGACAGCACAGGCCCAGGTGTAAATTGTCCGATCGCGATGGCATCAATCAATTCCTGACGCGAAAGCATTCCAGAACTCACCAATTCGGCGTCCAAATAGGCAAAGAGGACGTAGCCACTTCCGTAGAGTATCGCTCCAACTTTCAGAAAGGTAAAGAACACTTTGAGCGCAGTTATCTTTGCGATTGCTGCACCGGATGTTTGGAGCAAGATCAATGGAAGGAGTGCTTTTTTGGAGGTGTTCGATTTAGTTGCTGCAGTGTCGTCTGACTTCGTAGTGAGGTGAAAATAGAGCATTCCTAGCAACCCTGCGGACAAGAGCGCGATCACTTCATTCACTCCAAAGAATGCTGCAACGATCACTATAACGCCCAGCACGCCCAGTTCCCAACCCTTGAGTGCTTTCTTTCCCAGTTTGAATACCGCCGATGCGATAATCGCGATCACTGTTGGTTTGATTCCTGCAATGAATGGGATCACTTCTGGGACTGTTCCGTATTCGCCGTAGAGCCACGCCAAAACTCCGGTGATTATGACGGCTGGAAAAATGAACGAAAAACCTGCTACGAATAACCCCAAGACACCCGCGCGCTCGTGTCCGCAATGCATTGTCATTTCTGTGGAGTTGGGGCCAGGAATCAAATTGGTGGCACCGATTAAATCCAAAAAGTGCTGACGATCCATCCACTTTCTGCGTGTGATAATCTCGTCTTCCATCAGTGCAATGTGCGCAGCAGGTCCTCCAAAGGCTACAGCGCCGAGTTTAAAAAAAACACCCGCGACTTCCAATAATTTTGTTGTATTCTTCAATATTGATCTTATATGGCATAAAAAAAGCAGCTCGAGGCTGCTTTTTTTATCAAGTTAATTCTAATGTAGATTCTTTAATGCTACGTGCTCAGAAACATTAATGATGTGGTCTCCCACTTTTTCAAGTGATGAGAACAAATTACTATAAATCAGGTAGTTTTCCATGTTTGAGCCAACACCAATTTGTGCTAAATGTTCAACACGAAGTTGGTCTCTTAATTGATTGATGGTTTGCTCTTTGGCAACAGCTCTATCCATTGAAATTTCACCATACTCCGAGTTAAGGTTTTCATTCATAACGTCAAAAGCGGAATCAATTGCTTTCAGCATCTTGTTAATGCCTTCTCGCTGTTCTGGTGTGAAATAGATTTTGTCGCTGTCCTTATTTTCAAGGGTCTTACTTATTTGATAGTAAATGTCACCTATGCGTTCCAAATCAGTCGTCGTGTTCAACATACTCCGCATTTGAGATGACGCATCAGGACTCATTTCGAGTTGTGCCGTTTCTCCAAGGTATTCTGCAATTTCAACCTCAACACGATCCGTTATTTCCTCGTATTTAGAAATTTTCCGAATCATTTTGTTCTTCACTTTACGATCTGATGAATTGATGTAATTGAGCACGAAACCATTCATTTTACTCGTAATTTGACCGAACTTGGCAACTTCTTTTTGAGCTTCGAGGATGCACATTTCAGAAGTCGACCCGAGTGGACCGCTGATGAAACCTAAGTGGAATTCCTCATCTGATTCACCGCGTGATTTAACTGTGCGTGTTGCCAGGTTCACCAACTGTGGAACAAACCAGATTAAAATTAACACGTTTATCAGATTAAACATGGTGTGAAAGAGCGCAATGGCCGTTGCTGCTACAGTTACATCGGTGTACGGATCTCCTGGCAGGAAATAATTAAGTCCATCGATGAAAAAGTGGAAAATGAGTAGCATCCACCCGACACCAATGAGATTAAATAAGGAGTGAATCCTTGCCGATCGTTTGGCGTGTACGTTGGCGATAAGAGATGCAAGTTCAGCGGTAATGGTAGTACCGATATTTTCACCAAGTACCATTGCACAGGCCACGTCAAAAGGAATCGTGCCGGCAGCTACAAGGGCAAGAGTCAGTGCCATGGCGGCCGAGGATGATTGTATCACGATGGTGATCAAAGCGCCAAGACACACGAACATAACTGGACCGTACCAAGCATCCTTGAAGTGTATAAAGAAATGTACCAATCCTGAATCAGATGTCAATTCTGGAACAGCGTCTTTTAACGCACCCAGACCCATAAAGAGGATACAGAATCCGAAGATGGCAGATAACCATGCTTTTGATTTTCCTTTTGACATAAATAGGAGTGGGGCAGCAATGGCTAGCATCATATACGCATAACTTGAGATGTTCAACTTGAAACCAAGCAGAACAACAATCCAAGCTGTGATCGTGGTTCCAATATTTGCTCCCATCATCACGCCCGCAGACTGACGTAGCGTCATCAATCCAGCATTCACGAAACTAACGGTCATTACAGTCGTAACCGACGATGATTGAACAATTGAAGTGATTCCGAAACCCGTCAAAACACCTTTCACTCGATTCGATGTAATCGATCCGAGCATACGGCGCAGTCCTTTTCCAGATGCTTGCTGAAGTCCTTCACTCATCAATTTCATTCCGAAGATGAAGAATGCCAACGAACCGATTAGGATCAGAAGTTTAAGTATTCCCCAGGCGCGATCGGTCGTTTCCTTTTTAGTTTCCGACCAGACCATTTTCTCTTTGTCACCCTGGTTAATTACCGTTTCTCCCGCTGGAGCAAATCCAATTTGAATATGGTATTTTTCGTTCCCAATCAACTCCTCCAGCTCGTATTTCTTGTCAAGTAAAGAGAATGGCTTTGTGTACGACCACTCACCTCCAGAAAGTCCTTTTTTACCACGTTCTTTATTTACATCCGTAATGTATGCGATCACGGCTTGGATGTTTCGATCCTTTAATTTCGTAGCAACATCGTAATCAATACTCCATGTCAATGCCAGCGATTCTTCTCCTGACTCAATCTTCAAATTATGGAAGAGGTGCATGCCAAGTGTATGAAATTCGCGACGCGAAGTCCATTGTGTGCCATCGCCAACGGAATATTCGTAGAATTTGTTTTCAGGGAGTAGGGTGAATTCGTAGCTCGTAATATCGGAACTAAATCCTTTGGAAACCGTCCATTTACCTGTTCCTTCTTCTCGGTAACGTACAAAGATTGTTTTTCCTTTTAGCGAAGTTTTCCAGCTCAACTCAACCGAGCCGATCTCAATTTTCTTCGACTTATCCTTCGGATCCTTGTCATTCTTAAAGAGTGAAGTGGACCAATTGCTGAGCGACGCGTCAAGCGTGGGAGTGTTTTTTTCTACTACCTGAAAGATTTCTGCTACTGCCATGGTATCGTCAATCGATGCCTGACCAAAGCCTAAAAAGCCAATTGCCAAAAAGGTAAGTAGCGCTAAATTTAATTTTTTGAACATCCGTTTACTAGTTTTCATAAAATGTGCTACAAAGTTATTCCATACTTTTAATTATTGATGCAATCGCATATTAAGGAAACGTTATCAAAATTTCCGATCATTAAGATTATGTTAAGTCTGTGTGAAAATTGTTAAGCGAATATTAAAACTTCCCATCTTTGCCCCACATATCAACGTGAAAATATGAACAAAATACTACTATTATTATCAAGCTTTTGGCTAACTACAGCCTTATTTGGACAAAGTATAGTTGATGCACCCTTTGGTAAAGGACTTTATAATGTTACCGCAAAGGACAGCTCTTGGAGCATGAAATTTGGGCTTCGGTTTCAAACTCAATTTAACGGAACATGGGACGTTGATGACGTTGACGGCATCGGAAACGGGAGCTCACAGTTTTTGATTCGAAGAGCTCGGTTGAAGTTTGATGGATTCGCGTACAGTCCGAAACTGGAATATAAATTCGAACTCGGAGTTTCTAACAGTGATCTAGGCCAGGCATCGGATCGCACCAATTTTGCGCCACGCATGATTCTAGACGCCGTATTAAAATGGAACTTTTACCAGAATTTTGAATTGTGGGGAGGTCAAACGAAATTGCCGGGCAACAGAGAGCGCGTTATTTCTTCTGCGAATCTTCAATTAGTGGATCGCTCGATATTGAATAGTACGTATAATATTGACCGTGATGTCGGGTTTCAATTGCATCACTTCATCAGTCTTGGTGACCAGTTCAAGATCAAAGAAATTGTTGCAATATCGCAAGGCGAAGGGCGAAATTTAACTCAACGAAATCTCGGTGGATACCAATATACAGGTCGAGTGGAGGTGCTACCTTTTGGCGAGTTTACAAAAAAAGGAGATTACAGTGGAAGTGATATTTCAAGAGAGAGTAAGCCGAAATTAGCTATTGGAGCTGCATATGATTATCATGACCGCGCAGTGAGAGATAGAAGTAATCAAGGGAATTACATGAGTTACGACACCAATTTAGACGGCACTATTGACGGTTATTTTGAAGCGACCGTGAGCACGGTCTTCATCGATATGATGTTCAAATACAAGGGGTTTTCGTTCATGGGAGAGTATGCAAATCGTACCTCAAACGACCACGACGTAAAACAAAGCATTGTGAACGATGATCTTTCTATTACTACCCGAACCGAACGCGTAGGCACTGGATTGAATCTTCAAGCTGGGTATCTGTTCAAAAATAATTGGGAGTTGGCAGGTCGTTATACTCAAATTGATCCCTTAGCAATTACGGGCAGAGCGAGTCAACAGCAATATACAATGGGCATCTCTAAATTTTTCGTTGGACATGCACTGAAAGTGCAAACGGATCTGAGCTACCTCACTACGGACGGAAGTTTAACGAGAGGATTGATGTACCGACTACAAGTCGACCTCCATTTTTAGTCAATTCGCACAATGAATTGAAAGTCTCATACCTCAGCTGACGGATGAGATTTTTTTTAAAATCTTAATTTCTTGTTAAAGATGAATCAATTACATTCGTGGCTTTACTCCGTCCCGCTTTTTCTTTTAACTTAGTAGACAAAGCACGCACTATGAAAGTCAAAATTCTACTTGTTGAAGATGACACGAGCCTGGGATTTATCATAGCAGATTCCCTCAAGTCCAATGGCTACGAAGTTACATTATGCACCGACGGTGCAGAAGGTTTGAAGACCTTCAACAAGAACGATTTTCACATGTGTATTTTCGATGTGATGATGCCTAAAAAGGACGGGTTCACACTCGCAAAGGACGTTCGAAAGATCAATTCAAACATTCCTATTTTGTTTCTCACGGCGAAATCCAACGACCATGACAAAGTGGAGGGATTCAAATCGGGTGGAGATGATTACCTCACAAAACCATTCAATGTGGAGGAATTGCAATTGCGCGTAGCAGCTTTATTGAGGCGAGTTGACATTCAGCCAGAAGCGAAAGAGAAGGAGATTTATGAAATCGCGAGCTATCATTTTGACACAATCAACTACGAACTAAGGCATTCCGAATTCGAGAAAATTCTCACCAAAAAAGAAGCACAAATCCTAAAGATCTTGTGTAAATTTGCAAACCAAGTGGTTGCACGTGAAGTGGTTCTAAATGCTGTGTGGGGTCAAGATGATTACTTCGTAGGTCGCAGTTTGGATGTGTTTATCACCAAATTGAGAAAATACCTCAAGCAAGATGAGCGGGTACAAATCACAAATGTGCACGGCATCGGATTTAAATTAGAAATAGCAGAATGAAAAAAGTTCTAACAATCTTATTTTTAGCGGTCTCAACGATGAGTTTCGCAGATCAACTAGCCTACATTTCCAAAACAGATGCCGACCGTGCAGTTGTCAAATTGGAAAAAATGAAAACTATTCACCTATTTTGTGGATGCTGTTCGCTCGAGAAACCGGTTAAAGTTCAACTAATTAAAGTATATGCAGTTGCGACCGGACACGAAGAATACTGGGAAGTGTACATTGAGTATTTGGATGAAGACGGAATCACCCGCAACACACCTATAGATTTGGCTTACGTATGGAAAAAGGGACTTTTCGGTTCTAAAACCATTGGAAAATTGCTCGGACTGGAGCACGATTATTGCAACAGGCCAAAAGATTGGAACAATCCTAAAAAACAGGAAAACGACGTTTAAATGACCTTTATTCTTCACCTCGAAACATCGACGAAAGTTTGTTCGGTCGCACTTTCCAAAAACGGGGAGCTTTGCGCACTCGAAGAAATGGAAGAGGATGGCTATTCGCATGGCGAAAACTTAACGATTTTTGTTGAACGTGTACTTGCGAAAGCTGGAGTTTCGGTGAAAGACTTGAATGCGATTTCACTTACTTCGGGTCCAGGTTCCTACACGGGATTGCGCATCGGAGTGGCAACAGCAAAAGGATTGTGCTACGCACTCAAAATCCCACTTATCGCGGTTGATAGCCTCACTGCACTCGCTGCACAAGTCGATTCCAAGCTCACGAAATGTACCGTTATCGACGCTAGACGAATGGAAGTGTACAATTGTTTTTTCGACTCCAACGGAAAAAAACTCAAAGAAATTTCGGCAGATATCATCGATGCAGAATCGTATCGGGAATTCGAACCCTTCGTTTATTTTGGCGATGGGGCAGAGAAATTGCGTGAAATTTGGGCGGATCGAAACTGTGAAATCAACATAAAAATAAAATCTTCCGCACTCGGACAGGTGAGCATCACGTATCAAAAATTTCTCAACTCAGAGTTTGAGGATGTGGCGTATTTCGAACCGTTTTACTTGAAGGATTTTATCGCGGGGAAGAAAGTTATCCCGTAGAAACAGCACACTATTTTTACCCCATCAATTCTTAACGACCTCATTTAGATCGCACTAAATTGATTTATTTTGATGAAATTCACGCCTCGTTCTGTCTGCTCGACTCCCAAAAAATCACCCTAAATCCGTCAGAATCATATCGAAATACCTACTTTTAATGAGGAATTGGAAGTATGAAATTAGCAGAGAAGATTAGAAGGGGAGACCGACCGTTTGTGGTCGCAGGTCCATGTAGCGCCGAAAGTGAGGAGCAAGTGATGTCGATTTGTAGTCAAATTGCACAAAATCCATCTGTTCAATTGCTTCGTGCTGGAATCTGGAAACCACGTACGCGTCCGAATAGCTTTGAAGGCTTGGGAGAAATTGCACTTCCTTGGTTGGTGCAGGCTGGAAAAGCGACCAATTTGCCGACAACAACGGAAGTTGCGAACCAAAAACATGTAGAAGCGGCTCTGAAAGCGGGAATTGATGTTTTATGGCTCGGTGCCCGAACAACCGTCAATCCATTTGCCGTGCAAGAAATTGCGGATGCATTGCGTGGTGTGAATATCCCTGTAATGATAAAAAATCCGGTAAATCCTGATTTGCAGTTGTGGATCGGTGCATTCGAACGATTTGAACAAGCTGGATTGACAGATTTAACAGCGATTCACCGTGGGTTTTCGGTGTACAAACATCCGAAGTATCGAAATGTTCCTACGTGGCAAATTCCGATTGGACTCAAAGAAGAACGACCTGATTTACCGATAATTTGCGATCCGAGCCACATCACCGGTAGGCGTTCGTTGTTGCTGGAAGTGAGTCAAAAAGCGATGGATTTGAATTTCGATGGATTGATGATTGAAACTCACCCAAATCCGGACGAAGCATGGTCTGATGCTGCGCAACAAGTGACGGCGCATGGCTTGAATGAGATCTTGTCTCAACTCGTACTCCGCTCCTCAGAAGTGTCGGAAAGCGTCCAAGGAATGTTGCAAGAACTCCGTTCGAAAATTTCAATTTTGGATGATCGCATCTTTGAATTGATGGGAGCTCGTATGGAAATTAGTGAAGAAGTGGGACAATTGAAACGCGAAAACAACATTACGATCTTGCAGCAAGACCACTGGAAACAGGTCATCGCTTCGCGGATTGAAAACCGTGGTGAACATCGATTGACACAGCAGTTTGTTCGACAGTTGATGGATGCAATTCATCAAGAATCGATTCGCCACCAAACCAAGGTGATGAACATTGAAAAAGGCGCGTCATGATTCAGTTGGTGTCGAAATGCGATTTGACAGGAATAATCGTGGTGCCCTCTTCAAAAAGTGATGGTCAACGTGCGATTTTAGCCGCAGCATTGAGTAAAAATATAACGATAATTCATGCTGTCGGAGAGAGTGATGATGAAAAATCAATGCTCGAAAACATTCAAAAATTAGGGGCTCACGTAACTATACTTAGCACTTCCTCCACCCAGATTCAAGGAATTCAAGAATTTCCGAACAAGGCGAGTTTAAACGCAGGCGAAAGCGGTCTTGGCATGCGCCTAATAACGGGTGTGTGTGCAGGTCATAATGGTGTTTTTACAATTGATGGCGAAGGATCATTACTCCAAAGACCGCAACTATTTTTTGAAGAGCATCTCACACAAATGGGTGTGCGAGTAGTTTCGAATGACGGATTTTTACCGTTAACCGTTCACGGTAAATTGATCGGGGGAGAATTGGATATTGATGGAAGTGCGTCCTCTCAGTTTTTGTCTGGAATGTTAATGTCATTGCCATTAGTTGAACAGGATTCTGTGCTCGTTGTTCGAAATCTCAAAAGCATTCCCTACGTTCAAATGACACTTAATACCCTGAATTCTTTTGGGATTGATGTGAACCATGAAAATTTTGAACGCTTTATGATTCCTGGAAATCAGCATTATAACTGTAAAGAATACACTGTGGAGGGAGATTGGAGTGCAGCAAGTTATTGGCTCGTCGCGTCAGCTCTTGGTCACCACGTTTCAATTTCAGGACTAAATATGGAAAGTGCTCAAGCCGACAAATCGTTATTGGATATGCTCCAAATGGCGAACTGTTCAATAGTGTTTGAGGAGAATGCGATTTCAGTGGATGGCTCCAATCGAATTCCTTTTCATGTTGATGCTACCCATTCTCCAGATTTATTTCCGGCATTGGTAACCATGGCTGCTTTTTGTGATGGTATCTCAACAATTTCAGGAGTAGATCGTCTAAAAAACAAAGAGAGTAATCGTGGAATTGCCCTTCAACAAGAGTTTGAGAAGTTAGGATTGAAAATTGATCTTGAGGGGGATAAAATGACGATCCATGGTGGCGTGAAATTGCACGGGGCGGAAGTCGATTCACACAACGATCATCGCATTGCAATGTGTCTCGGAATAGCCGCGATCAATTTAAGTGGTTCGACTACCATTGCCGGTGCAGAATCAGTTTCAAAAAGTTATCCAAAGTTTTGGGAGGATTTAGATGGATTGGCGATGTAAATTGATTATCGCGCTGTTAGAAAGACTCAGTAATAAATTCCCAATCTTTCACTTCTTCAAAGCGTGCCTGAGCTTCATTGTTTGAAGGATGTTGCAAAAGCGATTCTACAGTAACTGTTGGAACTTCATTCACCAATAAATCTTCTCGAATGAAAATGAAGTTGAATCCAAGATCATTTGCGCCTACTAGACGATAGCCTTTATGGTTAGCTAATTTCGTCATTGCAACGGGAGATGCTCCATGATATGTTGGATGTTTTCCTGGGTACATGTACTCAGGATCGTATGGCACAACAATATCATTCATTCCAAATTCGTTGTGCGTTTCAATAATTACAACAAGCGGTTGCACAACATCGATCGCTTTCCAAACCCAATAATCATTTCCGTCGATATCAATCGAAAGTAGGCCGATTTCACCTTCAAATCCAGCACTTTTGATCAATTCGTTGATGTTTTCGGCAGTAATCATTGTCTCTTTAAAGATGACAGGAGCTGGATTCGTGTTTTTGTGTCGACTGTAAAAGTGCCTTCCACGATCAATCGCCAATGGGTTTCCATCCATGAACAATCCCGTAAATCGATGGTGATAATACAAGTTCGCAGAGTTACTATTGATACCATCATCTGAACCGAATTCAATGAAGGTCCGATTCGGCATGTCTAACAGCGCAAAGAGAAACAGCAGCATTCCATCTTCTTCAAATTGAGAGAAAACACGTAAACCAGTGTCTTGGACCGAACATAAAGCTCGTTCTTTCTGCATGTCTTGATAGTGCAAATACAGACGCTGCTGCTGTAGATTTACATTCAAGGTCATCCTACCTCGAACTTTATAATATTTCAGATATTTCTTGAGGTAATGTTTGAGCATCCTATTCTACGATCAAAATGTAATTGTTCTTCTTGCCTTTTCCGAGAAGAACATACTTGTTATTGATCAAAACATCTTCAGAAATAATAAAATCGTCTGCTACTTTTTCCTTGTTAACAGAAATCGCATTCGCCTTCAATTCACGTCGAGCTTCACCATTTGAAGCTAAAAAACCAGATTTTGCCGATAGTGCATCGATGATTCCTAAACCTTCATTTAATTCAGTTCGCGAGATTGTAGCTTGAGGAACTCCGTCAAAAACTGTAAAGAAATCACGTTCTGAAAGTTGTTTCAAATCATCTGAAGTGGATTTACCAAAAAGAATTCGTGAAGCTGCAATCGCTGTGTTTAGCGCATCTTGACCGTGAACACGTCGCGTGATGTCCTCTGCCAATGCAGATTGAAGTACCCGTAGATGAGGTGCCTCATTGTGCGTTGCAATCAATTGTTCGATTTCATCGCGCTCCAACAAGGTAAAAATCCGAATGTATTTCTCCGCATCTTCATCTGATGATCGGAGCCAAAATTGGTAAAATTCATATGGTGAAGTTCTTTCTGGATCCAGCCAAACACTGCCTCCCTCCGTTTTGCCAAATTTTGTCCCATCTGCTTTCTTGATAAGTGGAGTTGTTACTGCGTAAGCTTCACCTCCTCCTTTTCTGCGGATGAGTTCAGTTCCCGTTACAATATTTCCCCACTGGTCAGAGCCGCCCATCTGCACAATGCAGTTTTTGTTTTGATTCAAGTAGTAGAAATCGTAGCCTTGCACGAGTTGGTATGAAAATTCCGTAAATGACATCCCCGTTTCCAAGCGCGATTTCACGGAGTCTTTTGCCATCATGTAGTTTACGGAAAGATGTTTTCCGATATCACGAATGAAATCCAAAAAACTCATTTCCTTGAACCAATCGTAGTTGTTGACCATTTCTGCAGCATTTTCACCGCTGAAATCAAGGAAACTTTCGAGTTGCTTCTGAACGCATGCTACATTGTGATTCAATGTTTCAGCGTCCAATAAATTTCGTTCTTGCGATTTTCCTGATGGATCCCCGACCATACCCGTTGCACCTCCAACCAAAGCATACGGTTTGTGTCCAGCAAGTTGAAAATGAACTAGTGTCATGATTTGAACCAAATGTCCAACATGCAATGAATCAGCCGTTGGATCGAAACCAATGTATCCTGAAGATACTTTCTTATTCAAAGCTTCCTCCGTTCCTGGCATCATATCGTGGATCATTCCTCTCCACTGCAATTCTTCAATAAAATTCTTGGGCATTTTTATCTTTATTTACCGCCTGTAAGCGATTTAAATACGTTTTCCAATGATTTTTCTTCCTTCTTCAAGGTTAAAATCAACAAATTGTTCTGCTGTGCAAATTGTGCTAGCACCTTTCGCAAATCCACATCTTCCTTCGATTCCACGAGCCAGCCAGCTTCAATTTTCTCCACTTTACTCACTGAGTTGATCTTTTGCAATTGACCTCTGCTCACAGTTCCTTCGAACTCAACATACACTGTTTGAGAACCAATTGTGCTCTGCAACTGAGAGGCTTTATCGTCTGCTACAATTTCACCGCGGTTGATGATCACCACTCGGTCGCAAATTGCCTCCACTTCTTGCATGATGTGTGTGGACAGCATCACCGTTTTTTCCTTGCCAATTTCCTTGATCAAATTTCTGATTTCCACCAGTTGATTTGGGTCTAACCCAGAGGTTGGCTCATCCAAAATGAGTACTTGTGGATCGTGAATGATCGCTTGTGCTAATCCAACACGTTGGCGATATCCTTTCGAAAGCATGCCGATTTTCTTGTCTTGCTCCACTTCCAAACCAACAGATTTGATCATTTCTGCTACGCGATCTTTGATGTTTGGAACTTTGTAGATATTCCCCACGAAGGTCAAATATTCCTTCACGTACATGTCCAAATACAAGGGATTGTTTTCGGGTAGATAACCGATCAATTTTCGGGTGTCCAAGCTATCGACAGATACAGGTAAACCGCATACTTTCACTTCACCAGCCGACGAAGGAATGTAGCCTGTAATGATTTTCATTGTTGTCGACTTTCCAGCACCATTCGGACCGAGAAAACCAACAATTTCACCGCTCTTCACGTTGAACGAAATATCTTTCACCGCGGCTTGTTCGCCGTAGTATTTGAAAAGATTTTTTACCTCTATGGACATGCAATCAATTTTGAGAAAACGAAGTTAAGGAATATTTCACTCTTCCTCGTTCCACAAAGCAGCTTTGTGGATATTAATGAGCGAAATGTGCCTTTCGCGCATTCTTTGATCACTTTTAATGGCCTTACATTAGAACTTCTGCTCGACAATATATCGAATAAGCTGATTATCTTTGGAACATGGCTGTGAAGGGCAAAATATTAAAATCGACTGGAAAGTGGTACATCGTTGAATTGGAAGACGGTGAAATTGTGAACTGTCGCATGCGTGGAAAATTGCGCTTGGACGGTTTGCGTACAACCAATCCTGTGTCGGTGGGTGATGTGGTTTCTCTTGCAGATGAGATAGATGGAGAAGGGAACCGTGTTATTACTGGATTTGATAAACGGCGCAACTACATCGTGCGGAAATCGACAAACTTATCGAAGCAAATGCAAATTTTAGCGGCAAACATCGATCGGGCTTACCTGATAGTTACGCTAAAATCACCAGAAACGCACTTGGCATTTATCGATCGATTTTTGGTTTCGGCCGAATCGTTCCGCATTCCTGTCACCTTGCTTTTTAACAAAACGGATTTGTACACTCCCGACGATCAAGAATACGCCGATGCATTATGCCACATGTACGAAAACATCGGTTACCCGTGCGTTCAAATTTGTGCAACGAATAAAGAAAATATCGATTTTTTGAGAGAGGAGGTGAACGGCAATCAAGTGATGATTTCAGGTCACTCGGGAGTTGGGAAATCGACCTTGATTAATGCAATCGACTCCAATTTGGACATTCGAGTGGGTGAAATTTCGAAGGCACACCAGCAAGGACAACACACCACGACTTTTGCAGAAATGCACAAAGTTGCAAGCGGAGGATACATCGTGGACACGCCTGGAATTCGTGCATTTGGAATTACCGAGCTCGATAAAAGTGTGATGTCTCATTATTTTCCAGAAATGCGCGAACGTCTGAACGAGTGCAAATACCACAACTGTCAGCACATGAACGAGCCGAAGTGCGCGATCAAAGATGCCGTTGAATCGTGCGAAATTGACGAAAGTCGCTACATCACGTACATGCAGTTGATGGAAGAAGATCAGAACGAAACCTACCGAAAAAGCGTGTTTGGATGAGAGTGTTAATTCAACGAGTGAGCGAAGCTTCTGTGACAATTAGCTCCGCTGTTGCCTCCGGCGGTGGTGGCGAAATCCACGGAAAAATTCACAATGGCTTGTTGATTTTACTAGGAATTGAAACAGAAGACGCTTCGGAAGACATCGACTGGCTTGTCCGAAAAATTTGTTCCCTTCGCATCTTCAACGATGTGGATGGGAAAATGAATCACTCGATTGCAGATGTCCACGGATCGTTTCTCGTAATCAGTCAATTTACGCTGCACGCATCCACCAAAAAAGGAAACCGACCGAGTTACATCAAAGCCGCACGACCAGAGATTGCTATTCCATTTTACGAAGAGTTTATTCGAACATTGCGAAAAGAATCGAATTTGAAGGTGGAAATAGGTGTTTTTGGTGCAGATATGAAGGTACAATTGATCAACGATGGTCCTGTTACTATTTGGATCGACTCAAAAAACCGCGAATAATGGAAATCAAAGAAGCACAAAAAATTGTAGACGATTGGATCAAGGAATTTGGCGTTCGCTACTTCGATGAACTCACCAATACGGCGATGCTGATGGAAGAAGTGGGAGAAGTTGCTCGGATCATGGCGAGGAGATACGGCGAACAAAGCGAGAAAGAGAGCGACAAAAACAAGGACCTCGGCGACGAAATGGCGGACGTGATGTTTGTGTTAATTTGTTTGGCCAATCAAACGGGAATCGACCTAGAAGAAGCGTTGCGGAAAAACTTGGACAAGAAAACGAAGCGCGATGGAACGAGACACTTGGACAATGATAAGTTGAAGTGAAAATCAAACTATCTCGCCTTCAACTAGCTTATCCAGAAAGAATTCGTGTATTTTGTATAGAAATTTATCAAAAGCAACGTATGAAACTGTTCGTTTCCACATGGACGCCGATAAGAAACGAATGGGCTACTTATCGTTTCAAAATGGCAAATGGATGTTAGTGAACGAAAATTTACCCGATTTGAAAGATTTAACCGAAGACAAAGACATTGCAATCGATGAGTTCGTAGAATTAACAGAAGGAAAGAAATTACTTCTTTCAAAAAAAGATAGCGGCAGGTTCGCTCTCATCTCCATCACAAACAAAAACTAACAAACGAAAACATGATTGCTTTATCAATTGGTCTAATTATAGTGAGCTGCCTCATTATCTGGAAGGCAAGTGATGGCTTTGAAACTGCCTCCGAATATTTGGGACGAAACTTGAGTGAAGGCGTGCGCGGTGCGACCATCAACGCTATTGGATCTTCTATCCCTGAGCTCCTCACGACCGTATTTTTCCTCTTCGTTCTGCAAGAAAGCGATGGATTTTCGGGTGGAGTAGGTACTACTGCTGGATCTGCCATTTTTAATGGAATGATTATTCCTGCCGCTGTAATTCTCGTGGTTGTTCTGAAAGGTGTGACTAGTTCAATTTCAGTTTCTAGAAGCGTACTTTTGCGCGACGGGATCGCGTTGCTGATCTGCGAATTTATTCTAATTTGGATCGTTGGTGGAGATAGCTTAACTTGGATTCATGGATTTGTTTTGATCTTACTTTATCTCATTTACATGGTGTATATGATCACTTCCATGAAGAGAAAACAGAGAGCGAGAACACTGGCTGGAGGAGAATCTGAAGATGAGAATGAAGATGAGGAAGAAGAGGCACCAAAAAAGTCATCTACGTCTAAAAATATTCGCACACTCAACCTTGAGCCATTGGTTATCAAGAAAGAAATTCACACACACAATGCTTGGGCGCTAATCCTACTTTCTGTGGTAGTTGTGGGAGCAGCGTGTTTCCTTCTCGTTAAATCGTGTGACTGGCTAGGTGAAGCGATAGGAATGCCGATTTACTTCATCGCGGTAATTCTTGCGAGTGCTGCAACGAGTGTTCCGGACACCATTCTTTCGATGAAAGATGCCAAAAAGGGAAATTACGACGACGCAGTTTCAAATGCACTCGGAAGTAACATTTTTGATGTGTGCTTCGCGTTAGGATTGCCATTATTGTTGTTCACATTGATTTATGGTCCCATTACAATGTCGCCCGAGACGGTGATCAATGTTACGGAACTTCGAATTCTATTATTGTTACTTACCGTGGTCGCTTTCTTCATTTATATCCTGCCAAAAAAATTGGGACTCCGAACTGCTCTACTTTTGATCTTGCTCTATGTGCTCTTCACAGTTTACATTCTCGGTAGATCGACAGACAATGAAACGGCGGAATCGATT
>CALFOS010000314.1 GCA_937919725.1 uncultured Fluviicola sp.
TGTTAGGACATGATTTCCGGCCACGATAATTTCCCCTATTTCTCCTTTTGGACAAAGCTCCAGTTCATCGGTTAACCCTACCTCTATGACCTCATCACGGAAAGGAATAATTTTAACCTCAGCGGACGAATCTGGAAATCCAACGAGCAATCCATTTTGTTTTCCCTCAGAAGAAATTAACTCTTCAACAGGCACGGCAGAAATCGGCTCGGCTTCCGTGGAACCGTAAATGATCTCGATTTTAGACGTTGGGAAAGCCTTCTCAAACCGTCTAGCCTCCCTCGGAAATACCGGTGCGCCACCCGTGTAGATGGTGGTTAAAGAGGACGTTGAATCTGAGTTTTGGATCGCGTAATTTGCTAATGATGTAACAAAAGAAGGCGAAGAAATCAACTGATTGACTTCGTGTAATTTGATCAAGTCGAACACATCTTTCGGATGAATGGAACTCAACTTAGTGGATTTGTACCGATAGATAACCGAAGTTGACCCAACTCCCAAATTGATGAACAACACAATTGGCAAAACAGGCATCACGACATCCGTTGGCTCGGGCTTAATTTTGTGTTTGATCGCCTCAAACTGCGCAATTAGAAATGCATGCGTTCGATTCGCCGCTTTTGGTGTTCCCGTGCTTCCCGTCGTAAAGGTGATGAGTGCTGTGTGATCGATCGTTGGGGAAAACAGTTCGAACTGTTTGTCTGACTTGAAGGAGTGTCGAATTTTCAATTTGACGGGAATCGCTCTCAATTCCTTTGAGAAAAATCGGAGGATGTGTGCTTTGGTGATTCCAATAAATCCTGTACAATCGGCAATTTTACAGCACATTTCCAAACGTTTCTTGCTCACCCATTCATCCAGAAATACGGCTGTTGCACCCATGCTAAAAAGCGCAAGTACGATGCGATAAAGATCTACCGACATCGGAACAAACACCAACACACGATCCCCCGAACGGATTCCCATAGCCTCAAAATAGCGAACCGTCGCAATTACCTCGCCCTTTAAATCGGCATACGAAATGCTATTTCCTTCCGCAATAATCGCTTGATGATCGGGAAAGTTTTTCGCGGCATCAAAAAAATGTTGGACGCAATTCATTTCTTCCATCGTTCTTCAATTTCGCGTTTGATGTTCACTAAATTCTTCTCGGAAATGGAACGAATCTCGAAGGAACCAAGGTGCATTTTGAAGCCATTCCAAAGTCCGCGGTGCTCCTTTTTGAAATACAACACCAACGACAAACGCGTTTTATTTGCGCCGACTTTTTTATACCGCTGTTCAGTAAGCAATCCATCGGCAGACATCGCCAAACCCTGAATGTTGTAAATAGATAATCGCCGAAGTTTACCCGGGGCTACCTCTTTGATTTTCTCATCCCAACGTGCCTCCTTTTCATTTTTTGAAACGAAAACACGTCGAACAGAATACTTTTTACCATCAGGGATTTTATCTGAATTCAATGGCTCGATGTGATCCACGTAGCTCGACCAATCTGAGGCATAATCAGAGTTGGACATGTAAGCGAAAACGGAATCAACAGGCGCGTTGATGGCAATGGAAGCCTCCACCGTTCTGAAATCGTCCTCGTGGTATTTGTATGGACTGATGATGATCAATAGAATGACCGCCAATGTGATCAGCACTAAAATCCATAGAGCTATTTTCTTGAATCGTTTCATGTTGAGCCGAGATTTTTGGATAACAGTTCATACGTTCGAACACACTCCCCATTGAAACGTCGACTCAAATTCTTGGATGTGTTGCTCTCATGCATGAACGCGTGCAGAATCGATGTCACCCCATTTTCAATCGCTTTTTTCATGAATTGATTTCCCAAAACCGTTCCCAAGCCATTGTATTCAAACGCCGGAGATCGGGCAATTGTTTTCACGATTAGCTCGGTTTCTGTCGGGTTCAACTTATTTTCAAAGGCGAATAAAAATCCTATGCATTCCCTCTGGTCGTTCTCGGCAATCCAGATATAATCTTCCTTCAACCACATCTGAAACGGCAAATAACTGGCAACGAATTGCTCTTTACTGATTTCAGAATAGAGGATGTTTTTTCGGAATGCACGCACGCAGAGTTCGTAGATTCGTTCTAGTTCCAGCTCGAAACTCGTTAAATCGATGGTACGAAGAGTGACCTTGAGAAATGAAAAATGCTGTTCTAATTTCGAAATTCCTTCAACGTTGGCAATAATTGCGCTGTCTTTATACGAAAAATAGCGTTGAAAGGTCGAAAATTCGTTTTGCTTCCACAAATCGGAATAATACTTCGGGTGACTCATTTCACTCAAAAATGGCGCTCCAAATTGGCCAACAATAAAGCGGTATTCCTGCCATGTAGATCCATTCATTGGTCCAATTAATTGATCAACTCCTACTGCACGAGCGTCTAATGTTATCGCTGCGAATAACTCTTGACAATCGACATCGAGCGCCTCAAAATTGCCAATCATCCATACCGATTTCCCATCCACCTGAAGTGCCGAATTCGAGTAAACGGTAGCGGTTGCGCCTGCTTTTTCGCCCTCCATCGAGAAATAACTCTTTTCGTGGTAATCGCTTTGCTTCGGCATTTTATCGGGCCTTTGACTTCCATAAATTGCTTCCGTTAGAGATAAAAACAGTTCAGAAGGAAAATCACTAGCGCTATGTTTTTGTATATGCCCCATTCTAATTTACAGCAAGTTGAGTGAGGCAGAAATAAACGACGGTGGAACCAGAAAGCGGAATGAACAGGTTGTCGAAACCATTTCGACTGACGGATTCCGAGACAGCAGTAATTGCAGCGATGAGCACACAACTTCCCACCAACAATTCGAAGGAAAGGGAAATTTGAAAAGCGAAGAAAGCGCCGATTGAAATGAACAATGCACTTCCAAAAAACGCCAAACTTCCAGACATCGTTTTCGTTCCTATTCCAACTTTATAAGGAAGCCAGCTCCAGCGTTTCCCAACTAACGCGGCAAGAGGGTCAGATATTGCAAGAATCAGAAGCGGCAAGTAATAGATCAGGTATCCGCCATAAAAATTACTTTGTTTTCCGTACCAACTTTGAATCAAAAAGCAGCTGTAGACCGCGATCGGGTAGCACAAACTTCCGTAGGATTTTCGGTCGATTGCGTTGATTGATTTCAGTAGATTAAACCGCAAACTCGAGATGAGAATCAACGCAAAACTCGCGCACAAGGCAAGTACGAACCAATGTTTACTCAGGAGAAGTGGAAATGACAAACTCAGAATTCCAGTGCCAAAGTGCACCAATTTCCGGGTGAGTTCCGCCTTTACTTTGAACGAATGGTACAATACCTCTGCTACCACAAAGAGACTCAGAAAAGCCCCAGAGAGAAGAATTGAATGGAGAATATCTTGTTTCATACTATTGCTTTATCGCTGTAAAATGCGTGGTAGAAAAATCCTTTGTCTGTACTCGTCAGTTCTTTCGAAATCACTTCATTGAACTCAAAAAGTGTCGGTAAATCCTTGCTTAATCGTCGGGGAACCATCAAATTCCAATAGCCAATTGTTCCATTTTCGTTGAGTCCAGCATGCAACGATTTCCCGATTTCTTCGAAAATTTTGGTGTCCATGTACTCAAAGATATCTGAAAGATTCATGCCGTCAAATTTTCCGTACTGGGCGATGGCATCATCAGTGGAGCCCTTGAAAATTTCCAATTTTGAAAGTTGGTTTTTGATGATTCCGTAGTTTTCCTCCAGCAAATAATGCGGCAGAAGCGATCCGAAATTTCCCGTGAGATTGTACTGAAGAATGAAATTATCTTGTGCCAAAGTACTGCTCAACTGCTTCGCTGCTTTATTGAAGATGAAGGTTCCAACACTCAATTTTACTTCTTTCAAAAATTGAGGATCTCTCCCCTTCTTTCCCATCACCGCTTTTGAAAAGAAAATTTTGAAGAGCAATCGCCAACGCCAGGTATTCCATTTTTGGTCGTAGTACTGTTTTTGTTCCTCCGCGGATTTCTTCGACAACAAAATCGACGTGCGCTTCTTAGTATGAATAAAAGGTAGAATTCGTTTGCTAAACAACTCAAAGTACTTTTCAAATTTCCCACAGTGAATTACTCCCGTTTGGATAAAAATTTTGTTTTTCTCCCAAAAATCGAAAGCTTCTGAACTCAATTCAGGTTTGAACGATTCATAGATTTTTAATCGATGTTCATTTTCGGTAAAGCCCAAAAACGCGATTGCTTCTTCGCGAGTGAGGTGTTGAATCGCCAATTTTTTTAATTCCACCAAATACAATTGCGCCGGATTTAAATCGAAGGCAACAACAAGTTTTGGCTCGGTGGCGAGGAGTGAAAATGAATTGTCTCCCGCCGAGGCAATGGACAAAATGCGCTTTCCTTTTTCCAAATTCAAGCCTTTTAGGAGCACCTCTGCATCTTCCCAACAATTGGCGTAGCGAATGAAATCGAGTTGCACTTTATGTGAAATGTTATCCGACATCTTCCTTCGTTATTCGTTTTACGACTCCTGTTGTTCCGTCCATTTCAACCACATCTCCCGTTCTCAGCGTTGCCAGCAATCCCGTGATTCCGACGATGCAGGGCTTGCCCATTTCGCGCGAAACGATTGCCGAGTGACTCAATAAACTTCCGCGCTCCACCAAAATAGCAGAGGCCGTTGGAAAAAGTGGAACCCAGCCTGGATCAGTGCTAGACGTCACCAAAATTCGTCCGTTCAATTGTTCGATTTCAGTTGGGTCGAGCACCACCTGAACCTCGCCTCGCACGATTCCAGCGCAGCATCCGATTCCTTTGAGGTCGCCCTCGGTAATTCCTTCTTGGATGTTCTGCGCGAAATCATTTCCTACGTGAACGTTCCCATATGTCGTGATACGTTCATTGGTCCGTAAGTTCGCTTGTGCGGCTTGTTCTTTTTTTCTGAGATAGATGAGCACTCTAATGTCTGTCGTGACGCTCGTTCCTTGAATCACATCGAAGATTTCGCCTTTAGTGAGGTAGAAAATGTCGCGTTGTTCTACAATGAGCTGTTCCGCTGCAAATTGACGTCCGATGGAGAGAAAGATTTTGCGCACCATTCCAAATCCGCGGGTGCGCTCGAAGCGAAGGTTTTCACGTCCACTGACCAGCGTTCTTGCCTTTTTGAGAACATACTTGAAGAGCCACTTTTTGAAGAATTTACCCTTCAATTTTTGCGCAACTTGCTGTTCCGCATCAGCGCGCAATTTCTCCGAATGATTCGTACTCACTTCACTGATATCTTGTTTGACATAGGATTGAACAATTTTCAAAAATGCCGACGGATTGTCGCTGTAGGTAATCGTTTCTAATTTCAACTCGCCCACGCAGCGGTTTCCAAATTTGATGAGATACGCATCAATTTCTTGCTGAATTTCGGCTGTCAATTCCGATTTCCTTCTGTTAATTTCTGAGGGAACGAGCGATGTAAACAACTCGTGCGATTTCACATCTGCCTTGATCAATTGCGCGATTTTCAAACAGCGATGCATAGGTTCTACTGAAATAATGTCCTCGCTTCCACAGAGCAAATCGTTGTGTAAATTTCCGCCTTCGTCGAGTTTATATTTCGTTGTTAACTTTTGAAGCACACCAAAATAAACCATCGCGTAGAAATCATTTACGAGTGGCGCTTTCCATTTTTTGAGGAGCGTTTGCTCGAAATTAACGTATAGCACCATGAGCTCGAACGCCGATTTCTGATTGAGATCGATTGCTTCGTATTCGACCATTTTCTCGTTGAAATCTGCTTGGAAATTCCGACTCATTTTGGGCAATTGCCGCAAATTCTTGAGCATAATACGCACCATGTTGAGCACGCGTATTCGCTCCGAAAATTTCGATCGCTTGGGCAAATCGTTGAGTTCGAAGCGTTCTTTGACGCCCATCATTTTCTCCATGAATTCGGCATTCAAGGCATATCCGGGAAGCATGGCAAGGGCACGGTACCAACTCAATAAATTGTAATAGACCCGACCGTTCAACAAGCCAAGCATGTTTTCAAAAACGGGTGAATTTTCTTGAATGATTTTATCGTTCACACCCATGATTCCCGCGAACTGTCGGTAAACGGCCGCGTACACATCTCGAATAAACGAAAACGTGAGCGGACTCGTAATTCCAGGATAGGATTCAATGATGTTACTGCTGTCCCAAATGATGCGTTCGCCACTCGAATCCGCAATGGAAACAGTAGTAATTGGACGCGTTTGGAGCAAATAAAGTGTATTGTTTTTTACCGCAAATTCGATGTCTTGGTAAGAGTTGAAATGCGTGTACAATCGAGCGAGTAAGTTTTTAATTTCGATCAAACGAGCATCAAAAAGTGAGTTTTTGGTTCTCAAATTTTCATCGACATCCACATAAATAGTTCCAGAATTCGCGTCCAGATTTCGAACCATTTTTCGATTTTTATCCGCTAACTCGCGTTCGATTTTACCCGATCTTGAAACCAGATAAGTATCGGCATCCAATTCACCAGAAACCAATCCTTCCCCCAAACCGTAGACTGCGCTCACCATCACTTGCGATCGATCTCCTGTCACTGGATTGAAACCAAAACCGACTCCTGCCACATCCGCATCAATCATTTCTTGAATCACGATAGCAATTCCACCCGCTAATTCGAGTCCGTTTGCTTTTTTGTAGGCGAAAACGCGATCCGAATAACCCGATTTCCAAACGGTTTTTAGCGCTTCAACTATGTTCGATTCATTCACATGCAGCACCGATTCGAACTGACCAGCAAACGAGTGCGTTTTTCCATCTTCCACCAAAGCAGACGAACGGACCGCCACGTTTTCA
Organism: uncultured Fluviicola sp.; assembly: GCA_937919725.1. Classification (GTDB taxonomy): domain Bacteria; phylum Bacteroidota; class Bacteroidia; order Flavobacteriales_D; family Crocinitomicaceae; genus UBA4466. Next base: position 6,817 of record CALFOS010000314.1, read on the forward strand.
CCGTTGAAATGAGTGAGGATTTCTGCGATAAACGCTGGATCAAACTCAAACGCATCAATGAATTCGAGGATTTTGGACGGGTCAAGCGAAGTTGGAAACTCCGCTTCTAACTCATCCGCGGGAATCACGACAAATTTCGGAACACGACATCCCAAGTCTTGCAGTTCGAAGAGGTTTTTTGCTTTTCCTCCCATACTTTCGGTCGCTTTAGAATGCATTCTCATAACAGTTCGACGAATTTAAGAAGCATCGGAACACCACCAAGAGTTAGATAACTGCCAATTGTCCACAATGCGGAACTCAATTCGAGCATTTTCGCGCGGCCTTTCGTGTATTTTTGAAGGAAGAAAATCGGTGCCAGCAGGCAAAGAAAAAAGAGACTTCCAACGATGAGATAACCCGTCATTCCGAATCCAGCGTAGTAGGTTGCGAACAGATTACTGGCGAGCGCGATGATCAACACCAAAATGTAAAGCCAACTCGCTTTTCGCATGCCCAGCGATGTCGAGTAGGTGTTGTGTTCTTCGTTCTCAGGCGATTTGATTTTTCGTCCCACTTCGAGTACAATTCCATTCATGTAAGAAACGATGAAGAAGAAAATCAATCCAACTGGAGCGGCTACATTGGCGAGTTCCCAATCGAATCCGCTGGCGTAAATGTCGATGAGTGGAATGATGAACATGTGCGATGTGATGTAGAAGAATTGGTGTTTTTTAAGCCATCTTCCGATGAAAAACTCTTTTCCCATCAGCAGTAAATAGAGCATCACGATCCCGTAAATCACCAATAAATCTTGGATGAAAATCAGGTTGACGGCCAATTGAATCAGAAAAACGACTGCTCCCGCGATTCCAATTTCCTTGAGGGACATCAATCCACGTGGAATCGGCAAATGAGATCGAAATTCGGCGTCGTCCTTGGCATCCTTGAATTCATCGAACACGCGGACTAAAAAGAAAAGCGTGATCGTTGTGAATGCACACAATAAAAAATTCGGTAATGAAATAAACCCTTCATCTCCGCGACAAATTCGAGAATAGGAAATCGCCGAAAAACTAAACGTCGCAACGAGCACCCCATGACTGAGAGGTGGAAATCGTTCTTTGAGATACACCCAAAAACGAAGAATAAATGCCGAATCATTGCCTATTTCTGTCATTATTTAAGACTTTCTGCCGTATTTTTTGTGCGCACTCGCAAAATGTCCAGCCGATAAAGCTGCTGCGATAGACAATTCACCTGACAAAACCAGGGCGCCACAAATTTCTGCGTACTTCCGAGCGTTTCCTGAGCCCGCGCAGCCCATCAATTCCAAGCATTCTTTTTGAGTCGGTAGCGCGGTTCCGCCACCAACAGTTCCTACGACTAAATTCGGTAAGGTCACCGAGGCGTACAATCCACCGTCATCCGTGACTTCCATTCGCGTAATTCCAACTGCCGCTTCAGCAACACACGCCACATCCTGACCTGTTGCCATGAACAACGCGCAGAGTCCATTCGCTACGTGACCTTGCGCACCAAATGCCCCACTTTGAATGACACCGATTGTCGATGTTCTCCAATATTCCGCCATTAATTCAGGCGATGTACGAAGTACTTTTTCCACTATTTCTCTATTCAGAGTGACTTCCGCCGACACCTTCTTTCCTCGTACATGTGTGAATGATCGGGCCGTAGCTTTTTTATCGCCGCTGTAATTTCCCTCTACGAACCACACATTCGGTTGAATCGGTGTATTCTTGAGAATATACTCGCAAATAGCCTGCGTACACAGCGTGACCATGTTCTGGCCTGCTGCATCTCCCGTTTGAAATTCGAGTGTGAGAATTAAATGATTTCCTTCGATGTTTGCACCTAGATCAATGAGTTTTGCAAAGCGACTGCTCTCTGCTGTGATCGCTTGAAATTGTGGCATTTGTGGAATCACCCAAACAAGGAATTTTCCCAAATCGCCCATGTCGTTGAACTTAAACACTGGACTTCTCTGCAAAGCTTCGAGGTAGCAAATTGAGGTAATTCCGCCAGCCATTCGCGTTGCTCGTGCGCCTCTGTTGTATGACGCCACCAATGCTCCTTCCGAAGTTGCCAACGGAACGTAGTAATCCCCTTTTGCAGCTGTTCCGATGACGTGCATCGGACCAATGACCCCCGTTGGAACCATGGTCATTCCAAGGTAATTTTCAATGTTTCCTTCCAAGCTCTCGATGTCCAAAAATGGCTTTTTACCTGTGAGGAAATTGAAGTGCTTATTTCTTTCTGCGAGAAAATCAATGCGGTTTTTTGTGCCTTCAGTGCTTGGTTTAAGCTCGATTGGAATGGAGCTCGCATTATCATTGATCGGTGCTTTTTCCTTGATAGCCGTGATAATCGTTTCGAGATTATATGTACTGCTTATATGGTCGAATGCCTTTTTGGCTTCACTGTTTTCGTTGGTCATATTAGAGTATATTGTCGTTTGTATTGAGGTTAAATATAACGGTTCTCTGATAAGGACTATTCCCCAATTTCGTTAATTACTATTAAGTGTGATGTTATATTGCTGCATTTAAAGTCAATCATGCGCCTCTCATTTTCTTCTGTGATGTTTTACAGAACAAATATATGATCTGGAAATCGACGATAGGAATTGATTCACAAAAGTAAGTTGTCGTGAGTTGTGAATATCGCATGTTTGTGTGGATAAGTCAACGTATATTCTCCCGCCGAAATTGTGATGGAGTAATCCCTTTCTCGCTTCTAAACCTTCGGTTGAAGTTGGATAAGTTTTGAAATCCCGATAATTCGGCTACTACTGTAATTGGGAGTTCTTTTTGGTTCGACAATAAAGTACAGGCATGTTCAATCCGAATGTCGATCAAAAACTGGAAATACGATTTATTCGTTCGTTGCTTGAAATACCGACAAAACGCATTAGTCGACATGTTTGCAAGTTCCGCGACGTCTTCCAAAGAAATTACATTCATGAACGAATCCAAGGTGTAATTCATCACCAATTGCATGCGCATTCCCTCGTTTTCGGTGAGCATTTTTCGAGATAGATTACTGGAAAGTAACCTTCGTTTCGAATGCCTAATCGTTTCAAGAAGGGATAAAAAAAGTACGACGCGTTTGAGCGGTGTTGAAAACTCGATCGCTGAAATCATTTTGACGATCACTTCGAAATTGTCCTCCAAAACCATTCCGTGTGCCATTTCATTGAGCAATTCCTCGAGGTTGTTGAGCTCGTCAAATTGCATAAAATTGGAGAAATCTAAAGGAGAAAAAAACACGGTGATCATGTGGGACTCTTCTCCATTCGATTCATCCGTCTTGAACAAATGTGGTAAGAACGAACCCAAAATAAAAACGTCACCCGATGCGTACCGTCGAATTCGATCTCCTACCAACACATCCCCCTCACCTGATAAAATCACAGAAATTTGAATTGCTTCGTGCTGGTGAAATCGATCATAGAATCTTTCTCCACGATCTCGCTGAAAGAGTAAAAGCGCCGAATCGTGCTTTGGAATGGTGAATGGTAGAGCCTTCATACTTTTAAAACTATTCAAAAATTCATTCAATTTATCCAATTATTGAATAAACATGTTAAAATAGTATCATTTTTGGGTAATTCGCACAAAATGGAATCGACGGATTCACACTAAATTTGCCTCGATCGATAAACTTTGAACGCATGAAAATGAACTGGAAAGGCGTGATGCCTGCTGTCACAACCAAATTTACCACGGATGACGAATTGGATTTGGTGATGTTTGAAACGAACATTCGCGCACAAATGGATGCGGGTGTTCATGGAATTATTTTGGGTGGAACACTTGGCGAAGCGAGCACATTGAGCGACGACGAAAAACGCATTCTGGTTCGAAAAGCCGTCGAAATTGTGGCTGGAAGCATTCCTGTTGTGATCAACATTGCTGAGCAAACGACCAAAAACGCCATCGATTCAGCGCGAAAAGGGAAAGAAGACGGAGCGAGTGGATTGATGATGCTTCCGCCAATGCGCTACAAAGCAGACGATCGTGAAACGGTGACCTATTTCAAGGCTGTTGCTGATAGCACGAGTTTGCCTATTATGATCTACAACAATCCTGTGGATTACGGAATTGAAGTAACATTGGATATGTTCGAGGAGCTAATTGCTTGTGAAAACATCCAAGCAGTGAAAGAATCGACGCGGGATTTGTCGAACATCACGCGCATGAAAAACCGTTTTGGAAACCGCATTTCAATTCTCTCTGGAGTCGATACGCTCGCTCTCGAAAGTTTGTTGATGGGCGCGGATGGCTGGGTAGCTGGACTTGTGTGTGCATTTCCTAAAGAAACCGTCGCGATCTACGAATTGGCTAAAGCAGGTCGTACCGACGAAGCCCTTTCCATATATCGATGGTTTTTACCGCTCCTTGAGTTGGATATAAATAGTAAATTGGTGCAAAACATAAAATTGGCAGAAGTAGCAACAGGAATAGGAACCGAAAATGTGCGGGCTCCTCGACTTCCATTAATCGGCAAAGAACGATCTAAAGTGCTAAACATTATCCAAAGTGGATTGAAGACACGGCCGAGCTTGCCAGCATATAAACTTCTTCAAACATCATAAGTAGATGACTGGAAAAAATCAAATAGGGAACGAACTAAAGGCAAGCGGAACAATCAAGTTTCGCACCTTCAATCCTCAAAAAAATACAGAAACAGAACAGCTTTTCACTGAAGCAACAGACGCCGAAATCAATGAAGCGCTCACCCTCGCCAAAGATTGCTTTCCAGAATTTAGAGCGATGTCTGGTCAACGAAAAGCAGCGTTTCTAGACGCGATTGCCGACGAAATTCTAACACTCGGTGACGAATTAATCCAAGTATTCATGTCCGAATCGGGTTTGCCCGAAGGTCGTGCAATTGGCGAGCGAGGTCGAACCATTTTTCAGCTGCGTACGTTTTCCGAATTGCTGCGCGAGGGCTCTTGGGTCGAAGCTCGAATCGATACCTCAATTCCAGACAGAACACCGGTTCCAAAAGTAGATTTGCGAAAAATGAACATCGCTCTAGGCCCCATTGTCGTTTTTGGGGCGAGTAATTTTCCATTCGCGTATTCTACGGCTGGGGGCGATACAGCAAGTGCGCTTGCAGCAGGCTGTCCTGTAATCGTGAAAAGTCACCCGATGCACGCTGGAACTTCAGAGTTGGTTGGCTCAGCAGTAAACAAAGCAGCGCAAAAAACGAACATGCCGAACGGTGTTTTCTCGAATTTAAACAGTCGCGGAATCGAAGTTGGATCGAAATTAGTCGAGCACCCAAGCGTGAAGGGCGTTGGATTTACGGGAAGTATTCGCGGAGGTCGAGCGTTGATGGATTTAGCCGCCAAGCGAGCAGAACCAATTCCCGTTTTTGCCGAAATGGGAAGTATCAATCCCGTTGTTTTGATGCCCAATTATTTGAGAGAAAATGTGAGTTCAACTGCCAAATTATATGCTGGATCAATCACCTTAGGAACGGGGCAATTTTGTACAAATCCAGGATTGATTCTCGGCGTGAAATCTCCGGAACTCAATCAATTTACTAAAGAACTTGGCATTGAGATTACAGCGTTCGATCCATCGTGCATGCTTCACCCCGACATAGCCAGAAATTTCGAACGTGGAAAAACGAAACTCTTCGAACAAAAAGGATTGAAGGTGGTGAATCATTCGATAAAGTCGGCTCCAGCAAACTTCGCTCAGCAAGCAATTGCAACCGTAAACGGTGCTACTTTTCTTCTCAATTCTGAAATGCACGAAGAAGTTTTCGGACCTTTCTCACTGGTGGTTCAATGCGAGAACTTGGAAGAGTTAACAAACATTGTGGAACAATTAGAGGGTCAACTGACAGGAACTATTCTCACAGAAACAGATGAAATTGCGCAGCATCCTGAACTTATTCGTGCGATGCAAGATCGCGTTGGAAGATTGATATTCAACAGCGTTCCTACTGGAGTTGAGGTTTGTCCATCGATGTTGCACGGAGGACCATATCCCGCCTCGTCCGATTCGCGTTTTACCGCAGTTGGAACAGATTCCATCAAACGTTGGGTGCGACCTGTTTCCTACCAAGATTGGCCAAACGAATTGTTGCCCGACGAATTGAAAAATGAAAATCCTCTTGGAATTTTGCGTCTGCTCAACAGTGCAAATTCACGCGAAGCAATCACGTAATTATGTCCATCTCAACATTTTCATGCGTAGATGCGCATACCTGTGGAAACCCAGTGCGTTTGGTGGCTGAAGGTGGGCCAGAGCTCATTGGGAAATCGATGTCGGAGAAGCGACAGCATTTTTTGCGCGACTACGACTGGATTCGGAAAGGATTGATGTTTGAACCGCGCGGTCATGACATGATGTCGGGCAGTATTTTATATCCCCCATCGGACCCACAAAACGATTGCGGCGTACTTTTTATAGAAACAAGTGGTTGCTTGCCGATGTGCGGACACGGAACAATTGGAACAGTAACTATCGCCTTAGAAGAAGGATTTATCATTCCAAAAACCGAAGGTCAACTCCGCTTAGAAACGCCTGCAGGCATAGTGAAAATTGCTTACACGAAAGTGAGAGATAAAATCACTTCAGTGAGATTAACAAACGTGAAATCATTTTTAGCTGCTGAGAAAATTGCCGTCAATTGTCCAGATTTGGGCGAACTTTTGGTCGATGTCTCCTACGGAGGGAATTTCTACGCGATTGTTGATCCTCAGCAAAATTTCAAGGGAATTCAAAATTTCACCGCCGACCAACTCGTATCATGGAGTCGCGCGATTCGAACCGAACTCAACCTCCATCACACATTTGTCCATCCAGAAGATGCAACGATCAAAGGATTGAGTCATTTGCTGTGGACAGGAGAAATAATTTCACCTACATCGACTGCGCGAAATGCTGTTTTTTACGGTGATAAAGCCATCGATCGATCACCGTGCGGAACAGGAACTTCGGCACGAATGGCACAGTGGTATGCGCAGGGCAAATTGAAAAAAGGCGACGAATTCATTCACGAAAGTATCATTGGTTCTATTTTCGTCGGTCGAATTGAAGAAGAAACCACGCTCGCGAATCGCCCAGCAATCATTCCAAGCATCGAAGGTTGGGCACGGATATACGGTCACAGCGAAATCACGATTGATGATGACGATCCGTATGCACACGGATTTCAAGTAATTTAAGAACGATGGAAAAGAAGGTCGTAATCGTTGGAGGGGGAATAATTGGACTGAGTTGCGCCTACTATTTGAGCGAAGCTGGACACGCTGTAACGCTAATTGACCGCGGAAATTTGACAAGCGGATGTTCATTTGGAAACGCAGGAATGATCGTTCCAAGTCACATGATTCCACTCGCCGCACCCGGAATGATTTCGCAAGGAATGCGTTGGATGCTCAATTCCAAAAGTCCATTTTACATCAAGCCACGCCTCAACAAAGAACTGCTTTCGTGGGGAAGAAATTTTTACCGTTCGGCCAATCAACAACACGTCGATCGCTCTATGCTAGCACTTCGAGATGTGTCTTTGCTGAGCAAACAACTCTACCATGAACTTGCTCAAAAAAGTTCAGAAATCGCCTACGAAGAAAAGGGGTTGCTGATGCTTTTTCAGTCAGACAAGGTGGGCGAAGAAGAAAATCACGCAGGTGAGATAGCACGAAAACTAGGTTTGGCGGTCGATTTTTTATCGAAAGATGCTGTTCAAAAATTGGAAACTGGTGCGAAGGTGAACGCGATTGGTGGAGTTTATTTCAAATCGGATGCGCATCTGTATCCGAATAAATTGATGGATTTTCTCATTCAAGTCTGTCGAAAAAACGGAGTTCAGTTCAAGGAGGAAACAGAAGTAACTTCTATCCAAGTTGAAAATGGAAAAATCGCATCGGTTTCATCTTCCGTAGAAAAAATCTCGGGTGATGAATTCGTGATCGCAGGAGGATCTTGGAGTCCCGAACTAACGAAACAACTCGGAATTCACCTCTCCTTGCTCGCCGGAAAAGGCTACAGCTTCACCTTGAATCAGCCCCCTCAACGACCGCTCATTCCATCGATTTTGTGCGAAGGAAAAGTTGCTGTAACGCCGATGGGTTCCGACTTAAGGTTTGGAGGCACGATGGAAATTACGCATGTGCGCGACACAAAAATCAACCAAAAGCGCCTTCAAGGAATTGTGGAAACGGCGAATTCGTTCTACCCAGAAATGAAGATCCAATTTCCAAACCCGGATGATCAATGGTATGGATTTCGACCCTGTTCACCCGACGGATTGCCATTTATCGGTAGATCGAGCAAACTTTCGAACGTGGTGATTGCCACAGGTCACGCCATGATGGGCTTGAGTTTAGGTCCAGCGACTGGAGCAATTGTTACGGCAGTTATCTGCGAAGAAAAAGCCCCTGTTTCCATCGAAAACTTTCATCCCGATCGGCGTTTCTAAGCAAAAAATATATATATTTCATCGATATGCAAAGTTTTCCTTATTTTGAGGACTTCTAAACGATAATGTACTATGGACAATAAGCTGAAGCCAACCAATTATGGCGCACTCACAACCTTAACCCTTGTCTTTTTCTTCTGGGGATTTATTGCTGCTGGAAACAGCGTTTTTATCCCATTTTGTAAAGATTATTTCGGACTCGATCAGTTTCAAAGTCAGCTCATCGACTTCGCATTTTACGGCGCGTACTATTTGGGGGCCCTGTCCTTATTTGTGTACGGATCATCCACTGGGAAAGACCTCGTTGGCGGCTGGGGATACAAGAAAAGCATCATTTTTGGTCTTCTCTTCTCCGCACTTGGAGCCGTTGCGATGATCATTTCGGTATACGCAAACGTATTCACAGGCATGCTCTTCGGATTGTTCATCGTCGCACTCGGATTTTCGCTTCAGCAAACCTCTGCCAACCCGTTCATGATCTCACTTGGCGATGAAGCAACGGGGAGTAACCGCATCAATTTGGGAGGAGGAATCAACAGTTTTGGAACCACGATTGGACCTTTGGTTGTTGCATTTGCACTCTTTGGAAGTGGAACGTTTACCCAGGAAGAAATTGCGAACCTCGACTTGTGGAAAGTAATTGTGTTGTACGCCTGCGTGGGCGCGCTGTTCATCGGAATCGCGGCGTTATTTGGTTTCTCCAAGAAAGTTCCATCTGGAAAAATGGAAGGAAAACAAGAACGTGCGAAGAAAGCCGTTGTGTCATTATTGATCATCACAGGATTACTAGTAGCGTGTTTTGCTCCCGTTTTCGCGAGCTATACTTCCAAAGACGCTAAGACGATCGAAGGCTATGAAACATCGATTTCAGATCTCAAAAAAGACATTAAAACGCAATTAACTGCCGCGAACTACGAAGTTGACAAATTAGAAGAGGCAGAATTAACGACAATCACGAAAGACGCTTGTGCCGAAGAATCAGCATCAATTGATTCGTACACGGCTAAAATAGACATCATCAAAAAACCTTTGGAGCGGATGCGGATGTACTGGCTGCTTGGCGCGTTATGTGTAGTTTTATTCGGACTATTTATTATCTATAGAATCGCACCAAAAGTGAAAGACGGTTGGGGAGCGATGCAATATCCGCAGCTCACATTGGGAATGCTTGCCATTTTCGTGTATGTTGGAGTTGAGGTTGCCATTGGAAGTAACCTCGGTGAACTATTGAAACAACCGAAATTTGGTGGATTGACCTCTTCAGAAATTGCACCCTACGTGGCGATGTTTTGGGGAAGTTTGATGATTGGCCGATGGGGTGGAGCGATAAACGCCTTCGAAATGAAACGTCAAACTAAACAGATGTTGCGCTTCATCGTGCCACTTGTTGCCTTCGGTGTCGTGCTCGCAGCTTCTGCTATTGCTGGTCACGAAGTAACTCCATTCTATTGGTACATCGGCTGTGTTTTAGCTCAAATTGCAGCGACGTACCTTACCAACGACCGTCCTGCAATCACCTTGGGAGTTTTCGGAGCCTTGGCATTCATTGCGGTAATCATCGGGTTGACTTCTTCGGGAATGATCACGATTTACGCGTTCTTAAGTGCTGGACTTTTCTGTTCGATCATGTGGCCGTGCATCTTCTCGCTTTCACTCGCTGGACTAGGGAAATTCCAAACACAAGGATCAGGATTTTTGGTGATGATGATTTTGGGAGGTGGAATTATTCCGACCATACAAGGGAAACTTGCAGATATCATAGGGATACAAGAGTCTTTCTTTGTGGGTGCAATATGTTTTGCTTATCTCGCTGGATTTGCGTTTCTAGTAAAACGCGTCTTAAAGAAGCAAGGCCTCAATTTTGAATAACTGGAACGAATTATTTTGAAATTAGACATAAGAAATTGACTTTGATTATGTTAAGTATTCGTTAAAACAAGATCTTATGAAACTCCTATAATCACACTTGCCGCAAGTAACTCGGCATATGATATTACAAAGCAAAAAGTTCCATACAAGATGACCCTTTTGAAGGAGTATAAGGGTTCTTATGCTTTGGGTAGAAAAGACATCGCCGGAATTGAGGTTATTTGGCAGAAAAAGGAAGAAAGCAAAGAATTCAGCACTACTTTGAAGGAACTTAAAAATCTCGGTAATTCAAGCTTTGATGAACTCTATTCGCCAGAAGATAATTTTCCAGAAAGCTGGAAGACGGAGTGAGGGGTTAGTTGGATTGCTGGATCGCTGGATTACTAGATTCGCAGGTAGCGAGTTAATCCAAGCGCAACGCGCTCAAGAAATCCAAAACCTACTCCTTACTCAATCCGCAACTCCCACATCCCGATTCCTTCTTAAAAAACTGTCGATAGATCATTCGTCCGATGAAAAATGCGGCGGCGGCAACTGCTAGTATGACGAGTATTTTTTGCATTAACTAAGGATGATAAATGTGATCCATGCTCCAAGGTACGCCAAAATTCCCATGTATCCCATTTGAATGAGTGGCCATTTCCAGCTTTTGGTTTCTCTTTTTACTACGGCCAAAGTCGACATGCACTGCATTGCGAAGGCGAAGAATACCATGAGACTTACACCAGCGGCAATTGTGTACACGGGCGTTCCGTCGGAATGGCGTGAGGCTTTCATTTTTTCCATGAGGGTGGAATTGAATTCGCCATCGTCGTGGACGGCATATATTGTTGCCATCGACCCAACGAACACTTCGCGTGCCGCAAACGATGTGATGAGCGCAATACCAATTTTCCAATCGTAGCCAAGTGGTTTGATGGCGGGCTCAATCGATTTGCCCATGATGCCAATGTACGAGCTTTCGAGTTTCGCCGAGGCGATAAATTGTTCGCTTTCAGATTCAGAGAGTTGCATTCCGATCGCTTCTTTTTGAGCTAAATTGCTCGCTTTTTCCATGTTGTCACTCGGTCCATAAGTAGCGAGCGCCCATAAAATAATGGAAATTGCCAAAATTATCTTTCCAGCGTCCCACACAAACACACGTACTTTTTCGAGCACCGTAATGCCCACATTTCCCCAACGCGGAATTTTGTACGACGGCATTTCGAGCAGCAAAAATCCCTTTTCTTTTGTTTTGATAATGGCTTTGAGTAAAACGGCAACGAGTAAAGCACTGATGGTTCCGAGCGCATATAACCCGAATAAAACCAAGCCTTGAAGTCCGAAAATGCCACCAACGGTTTCCTTCGGAATCACAATCGCAATTAACAAGGTATAGACTGGAATTCGAGCGCTACAACTCATCAGTGGCGCCACCATGATGGTGATCATTCGCTCCTTCCAATCGGAGATGGTTCGTGCTGCCATCACGCCAGGAATTGCACAGGCTACACTCGATAAAAGCGGAACCACACTTTTACCGTTCAAGCCCAGCGGACGTAAGATTCGATCCATGATGAAGACCACGCGCGACAAATATCCTGTTTCTTCCAAAATTCCGATGAAGAAAAACAAGAGTGCAATTTGCGGAATGAAAATGACCACTCCACCAATTCCGGGGATGATTCCTTGAGTAAGTAAATCGGTGAAAATTCCTGCTGGCATCCAACTCGTGATCCAACTACTCAAGCTCATGAATGTTGAGTCGATGAAATCCATTGGGAAGGACGAAAATGCATAGATGAACTGAAAAATGATCATCAGAATTCCTGCGAAAATGACGTATCCAAAAAATGGATGTACGAGAATGCGATCGATTTTTTCTGAACGTGTTTTTATCTTTTCTGCTATCGATTGAAGGTTTTCAAGCTCATCACGGATCTTTGCGAAGCGCAATTCTGTTTCTTGTTCTTGTCCTGCCAAATCTTCCGGACTAAGTAGGGACGCATTTTCGAGAAAGTTATCTCCTGTTCGTTTTGGTGCCGAAACGAGCGCCTGTTCAATTCGGTCTTTTCCTGATTTAATTCGGGCATTCGACTCCACAATCACCGCTTCCGGGAAAAGTGCTTGCAGCCCATCAAGCTTGTAGCGAATTGCTTTCCGCTGGGCAATATCCGTCATGTTGAGGATCAACACCGTCGGCAATTTCAAATCGTAGATTTGCGTGAAGAAGAGTAAATTTCGTTCGAGGTTCGCAGCGTCGATGACAACGGCAACCACGTCTGGATAATCGGCATTGTCTGAATTCGAGAGGCTATCGAACACCACTTTTTCGTCCTTCGAGCGCGGATAAATGCTGTAGGTTCCTGGGAAATCGATCAGTGTCGATTCTTGATCGTTGATTTTTATTTTCCCGAATTTGCGATCCACAGTAACCCCTGGGAAATTCCCAACATGCTGACGCAATCCCGTGAGGAGATTGAAAACCGAGCTTTTTCCCGTGTTTGGATTTCCGAGTAGCGCGATTTTCATGGCCGAAGCGTTTCGTTCATTTCTACTTCGATCTCACGTGCTTCATCTTTTCTCAAGGACAAAACATAGCTTCCAATTTCGATCGCGATGGGATCTCCAAGTGGTGCACGGTAAAGCACACGCAATTCTTTCCCTTCACAAAAGCCCATTTCAAGCAGTTTCACCTTCAAACCGGATGCTTTGATGTGTTTAACATAAACGGTTGTACCGTTCGATATGGATTCCAAGGATTGACTCACGTGGGACAAAAATACGGCTTGACGAATAAAATTTACTCACCTTTTCGCGGTATTATCACTTATTTCTGTCGGACAACCAATCGGGCTGTTTCGCGCGTTTTTTGCTGAAGAAGAATTTGTTTATCTACCGTTACCCTATCGATCGTTGCTTGATCGTAATGGCGAATGGTGACTAACTCTAGTCCTTCATTAAACTTCACGTGATACGTATCTGAAAACACTTCCAGAACTCGTTGAATTGACACTTTATCTGCATCCACCAGAATAGAAAAATCGAGCGCAGAGTTCTGCATGATGTTGATTTTTGCCTTCGTTTTTGAAAGACGATCAAAGATGTCACTTAGGTTCTTCTCCACGAGAAATGAAAAATCCTTTGGTGTGAAGGAGAAAAGAATCTGATTCATCTTAAAAATAAACGATGGAACTAAATGATCGGTCGCTGTTGATTCCTGAATGATCGTTCCTTCTGCTTCTGGGTGAATGAATGATTTGACGTAGAGCGGAATCTTCTTGTTTTGAAGCGGTTTGATTGTTTTTGGATGAATGACTGATGCGCCGTAGTACGACAATTCGATCGCTTCTTTGAAGGAGATTTGATCCAATTTCACAGTGTTATCAAACCATTTTGGATCGGCATTAAGCATCCCTGGAACATCTTTCCAAATCGTTACAGCTTCGGCATTACAACAATACGCGACAATGCCAGCGGTGAAATCGGATCCTTCTCGCCCTAGGGTTGTTGTAAATCCTTCGGAAGTATGTCCGATAAATCCTTGGGTAACGAGCACGTCACTTTGCTCAAATTCAGGAAGAAAACGTTCTTGGAAATTGCGTGTTGTTCGTTCCCAATTCACCTCTGCTTCGCGGTATTTTCGATCTGTTCGGATCAATTTTCGCGCGTCCATCCATTTCAATGGAATTCCTTCCTGTTGAATGTACGCGGCTACTATTTTGGTTGAGATTACTTCTCCCAAAGAAACAATTTGATCGTATTCGAAATCGAAATTATCAGTTACTGGCTCGTTGAATTTCGCAAGGAGCTGATCGAACTCGGTGTTGATGTCTGCGTAAATTCCCGCATTCGCATCAGGAAAAAGATCGGACATGATTGCCAAGTGGTACCGTCGACTTTCCTCAACGATTTCCGCGAACACTTCTTTCTCCCGTGCCCAAAGTGCCTCAACGATTAATTCCATCGCGTTGGTGGTTTTCCCCATCGCCGAAATCACGATCCCGAGTTTTTGTCCGCGGAAAAGATGAAGGATGCTGAGTACATTTTTTACCGCTTCGGCATCTTTCACGGATGCCCCACCAAACTTAAATACATTCATCGACTATGGGTTTTGGACAAAGGTAGGATTTTCTGAAACAAAAAAAATCCTGCCTCGATCCCGATAACCATCGGGACGAAGCAGGATTTTCAGTATTGAAATCTGATTATTTTTTCACCAAGACGTGCGTCGAGATTGCAGTGTTGTCAGACATGATTTTCAAGAAGTACATTCCTAGAGCGCTAGTTGAAAGGTCAATAACACCTGAATGAATTCCATTCAATGCATTGATTTGTTTAACCGCAACTTCTTCACCCAACATGTGATACAACAATACGTTGTCACCAGCACAGAACTCCAATTCGTCAGCTACTAAGAAATCTGTGTAAACCAATGCAGATGCAGAAACAATTATTGTATCAGCACCTGTTCCACAAACGCTAACGATATCAACAGAGTAAGTTCCAGGCATTGATGCATCAATCATCATTGTTGTATCACCAGTTGACCAAAGAATTGCATCTGTAGGGGAACCAGCATACAACATTAACACATCACCAGCACATAATGCTTGATCAGCACCAAGGAAATCAGTTGACAAAGCTGTGAACTCATCCGCACCCATATCAGGAGTAGCAGCGTTTCTTGGTTGCCCATCGATATCCATTGTTACAGAAGCCAAAGGAGCTCCAAGACCTTTTACAGAATCGTTACACACGTGCAAGTCATATGTAGAATGGAACATAGGATCCGTATCAACACTGTTTGCGTCAGAACCAACATACGATTGCCAATCAGCAAGTGTCAATAGGTTTCCATCAAGGTATCCAACATTACCACCTGGAGAGTGGAACAAGTTGTTATCCGAAGCGATCACCGTGTAGTTACTTGCAAGGTACGTAGCGAATCCAGCAGTATAGTTTACAAACATGTTGTTCATCAAAGTGTTTGCGCCACCACCCGTTCCGTAGAACGCACGTGAAAGAGCTCCACCCTCAGAAACGAATACCGAGTTGTGGTATACATCCGTATAACCATCATTCGACGTATACAAACCATACATTGTAGCAGTGCTACCCGCTTTACCCACTTGCACCATGTTGTTTGCAATGCTAGCATGTGATGCGGAAGTTGCATCACTATTCAAGATGTACAATCCGTAAGTCCACCCTGAAAGCATAGATCCAGAGATAACGTTGTCAGTAGCAGTGAAACCATTGTCACAGTAGTTGATGTACATTGCGAAACGTGAACCAGTATAAACTGACTCACCAACAAATGAGTTACCTACCAACATTGGTGCATCTTGGAAATCAAAACGCCCACCGTAGTAGTAGTTATCCATGAAGGTGTTTCCTTGGAATACTGTACCAGCTTCAAGTGAAGTTGTTCCACCTCCGTACCAATAAGCACCATAACTTCCACCTTCAATGATGTTGTCCATGAATGTGTTTCCGTTATCTAATGAACCAGATGGCGAGTAAATAACCGCTGAGTTCGTAGACGTTGTGTTATTCGCAATTGTGTGAATGTAACATCTTTCGAATGTGTTCATTTCAGCGCCACCTTGCACGACAACAACTTGTCCGTATGTAGCACCTGTGTTCTCCAATGTTAAATCCTCAAATGTAATGTAATCAGCACCGACCAACTTCACAACGAAGTTGTTTGCAATTGCCGTACCCGCAAAGCTCAACGTCACCAAAGATGCATCACCGTTTTCTGAGCGGAATGTTACGTTGTTCGTTGCATCCGTTGCAATATTCGCAGCATCAATGTTCAATTGTTCGTTGTAAATACCATCGCGTACGTCAAAGATCACCGCTCCACAAAGACCGTAGGTGTTCATTGCAGTAAGTGCATCACCAAAAGTTGCATAATCTGGCGTAGTTCCACCAATTGTTTTGATCCCCGAAAGACCCGCTTCAAGACTTGCAATAGTCGAGAAATCATTCCAAGCACTCGCTGGATTTTCAGCAACACCGTTTGGCATTGAAGAAATCGCGATTAGACCATCTCCTGAAACTAATGGGAAAAGACCCAAAGTGACTGTGTCAACTGCAAAAGAAGCAAGATTTCCTGTCCAGTTCACTGTTTCAGCAACCGTTCCATTAATAGAAAAATTGATGGTTGCTGATGTAAGCGCAGCCGTACCGAAGTTTTTCAATTCTACGCGAACTGAATCCGTAAAGCTACATGTTGGCTATGTTGGAGTGACAAATGCAGAGATACCCGCGTCATCCGTTAATGGAGAAGCGATATTCAATGTGTAATCTTCCACTTCACCGAAGCTCAAACCTGTTGTACAATAATCCGCAGCAGTAAGAGCACCAGTCGAGTAACGACACATTACACGCATACGCGTTGGTCCACCAGAAATTCCGTTAGGAATAAGAATAGGAGCATTAATCGTTACTCCAGCAGCAGCATATCCAATGTTGAAGAATTCACCTGGATCGGCGAAATCAAGGTCATTGTTCAAATCGATAAATGCAACAAAATACTGACCCCAAGATGGACCTGGAGTTACTGAAATATTGTAGGAAGTGTTTTGCGTAACATTCGTCGAAATAGCTGTGTAGTCCGTGAAGTTGTTCGCACTTGGATTACCGCATCCAGTACCAAGGTTGCTAATAGTGTTAAATGTAACATTATTAACGAAGTCACCGGACGTACATTGACTGTTGTAGGTTGGTAGACAATATTGTCCCCACGCAACAGAAACTTTAGCCATAGTGACTAATAAGAGTGGTATTTTTTTTATGTGTAGTTGTTTTTATATCCTATAAAATAAGACAAAAATTATTTAAGTACAAAGATAACGGTTTGCATTTAACAGAATTAGCACAAAATGTTTAAATTTTATATTTCTTCTACATTAATTTGC
>CALFOS010000315.1 GCA_937919725.1 uncultured Fluviicola sp.
TATACTACGGGTATGTAAATCGGATCTGAACATTTTTTTGAAAAACTCATGTTTTTTAAATACCTTGCGACCCTAGAACTGTTAAAACTACAATTTATGAGAAAGCTAAGCTTCGTGCTTTTGCTGGTGTCAATTAGTGCATTCTCCAATGCTCAGCAGAAATCGGATGTAATTCATTCCACGGTATTACCCATTGAATTTCATGGTGAAACAGGACGGCTCGACGAATTCGTTGAAGCAACTGGTACGATCAATGAAATTACCAAAAAAGAAAAACTCGGTTATTCTGCCAAAAGTGATTGGGTCGGAAACACATTCGACAATCCAAATGCTTTGCCACAAGGCGAT
Source organism: uncultured Fluviicola sp. (assembly GCA_937919725.1). Classification (GTDB taxonomy): domain Bacteria; phylum Bacteroidota; class Bacteroidia; order Flavobacteriales_D; family Crocinitomicaceae; genus UBA4466. Next base: position 349 of record CALFOS010000315.1, read on the forward strand.
GACCCTGTCTGGCAACAGGATTATGCTCCTGCAGCCCCAGCGACCAAAGCAATGGGTGTTGGTTGGAATGGCATGGGCTACACAAGTGTAAATCCTGCCGATCCGAGCGTGGATGTTGGTCCAAACCACGTGGTTCAAATGATCAATGGTGGATCTGGTGCTTACATTCGCATTTATACCAAAGCGGGAGCTCCGATCGGAACTCAAGTGTACTTCGACAATTTTATGGCTATGCCTGGCGGTGCTGGTGATCCAATTGTAATGTACGACGAACGAGCGAACCGCTGGTTCCTAAGTGAATTTTCGGCAACGGGAAATAACTTGCATGTCGCTATTTCAACAACTCCCGATCCAGGGGGTACTTATTATAAGTATACCTTCAACTCTCCAGGAGGTTTCCCAGATTACCCGAAATACTCTATTTGGGCGAATGAATATGTGATGACCGCGAACGTGAATACACCCGATATTTTTGCGCTCAACCGAACCGCGATGTTAGCTGGAACACCAACTACTGCGCAAATGTTCTCACAAACAAACTTTGGAACCATTGGTTTTCAAGCTTCAACACCTGTAAGCATGAATGGAACTGCGCTTCCTCCAGCAGGCGCACCAGCACTTTTGATGCGCATGCGCGACGATGCATGGGCAGGCGCTGCTACGGATGCTTTGGAAATGTGGAATTTAACGGTGAACTGGACAACACCCGCCAGTAGCACCCTCGCCCAAGTTCAAACCTTAGCGACCGCTCCCCACGATTCAGGATTGTGTGGATATACATCTTTTCAATGTTTTCCTCAACCCGGAACGAGTGTCACGCTTGACCCACTTAGAGAACTCTTGATGAATCGAATTCATTACCGAAATTTTGGAACACATGAGTCCATCGTATGTTGTCATGTAACCGACGTTACTGGTGCAGATCGTGGAGGAATTCGTTGGTACGAGCTGCGCAGAACGGGAGGTTTGTCAGGAACTTGGTCGATTTATCAGCAAGGAACTTATTCGCCAGATGCTGTAAACAGATGGATGCCTTCTATCGGTATTTCAGCTTCAGGGAATATCGGCATAGCATATAGTGCTGCGAACGGAACAACGGTTTATCCTTCCTTGCGTTATACGGGTCGTAAATCATGTGATCCACTTGGAACAATGACTGAGCCTGAAACAGTTCTTATAGCTGGAACGGCATCAAACGCATCGAACCGTTGGGGAGATTATTTCCAATTGGGATGTGATCCAACAGACGGCGAAACGTTTTGGCATACAGGATGTTTCAATACTTCTGCGAACTGGTCAACGCGCATATCATCTTTCGATATTGCAAGTTGTTCTGCACAGGTAAGTTTCGCTTCGAATACATATTCTGTGAATGAGGGTGCAGGAGTTACAGTCAACCCTTCGAGCGCATGTTTGCCTTATGTAGATGTGATTGTTCCAATTTCGATTGGTTCAGCACCATCCCAAAATGCGAGCATCGTTGTATCAGCAACGGGCGGAACGGCAACAAACAATGTCGACTATACTGTATTAAATGGGACACTCACCTTGAACAGTTCAAACCTCACGGCTAACGTAACAGTTCGCGTATACAACGATTCGTACGCCGAAGGAAACGAGACGATCATTTTAAGTTATACTTTGAATGCAAATGGTGGTAACGCCATAGCAGGGACATTGAATCAATCAGTGACGATTACAATTGTCGACAACGACTTCACGCCAGCGGCATCCACCAACACTTCGGTTATTTTAACTCAGAATTTTGAATCAGGTTTTGGAGGATTTTCGACAGTGAACAATGGATTAGCCACAGCAACGGCCTGGCAAATTGGGAATAATGCGGCGGCTTCATCTACAGCTTACGCGATTCCAACATCCAACACTACCAACTTTGCATGGATCAACGACGATGCATGTAACTGTAATCAAAGTAGTGTAGATTTAGTTTTCCCATCAATCAATCTCACTGGATATTCTTCAGCAAATTTGGCGTTTGATAGTTATTTTGAAGACAACACCTACCAAGCGATCAACGAGAACGCAGATGTTTATGTTTCTGTGAATGGCGGAGCAAATATACTCATCGGTCCACTTGTGGCTTCAGCAATTGATGTGTCATGGACGGCTCAAAGTTTCAACCTCACTCCTTATGTTGGAAATGCCAATGTAGTGCTGAAAATTCGATACAGCGACGGTGGAGGATGGCTTTACGGATGTACTGTTGATAATGTGAGCGTTACTGGTGCTGGTCCAATTGCAGTGCAGTCTGCAGTTAATACGGCAACAGGAATGACGGGTAATCTCGGTCCGAACGGAACGGTTCATTTTTACGATCCAACATCAGGGAACGTGATGCTTACACTTGCAAATACAACGTCGTTCAATTACGGTTGTGTAACGGTGGAAGTGGATCGAGCAGGAACAGGAGCTGTTCAATTTAACAATGCCATCACAGCGAATTATCTGACTTCCAAAACATTCAAAGTAACTCCAACTAATGCCAATCCAACAGGAGCCTACACTGCTACCTTATATTACAAGGAAGCTGAAGTAGCGGGTTGGGAAGCGGCAACAGGAAACGTTCGATCTGCAGCAAAAATTGTAAAAGTTAGTGGGAACAATCAAATTTTGAGTGTTAATCCTGGTAATGCAGGTTCATTTGCAATTGGAGATGCTGCTACAACAATTGGCGCCTTCAATGGTGACGTAACATTTACTGCGCCTTTCACGACTGGCTTCTCAGGATTCGGAGTTGGCGTTTACAACCCAGCAACAGGAAGTGCGCCCGTGGCGAGTTTCACAGGAACGCCAACATCAATTTGTGCTGGACAAACTGTGACGTTCACAGATGCTTCTACGAACACACCGACGAGCTGGTCTTGGAACTTTGGAGATGCAACATCATCAACGCTTCAAAATCCTTCTCATGTATACGCAACAGCAGGGAACTATACAGTTTCTTTAACTGCTACGAACGGTAATGGATCGAACACGAGCACGCAAACAAATTACATTACTGTTAACGCAGTTCCAGTAATTACGTCATCTCGCGTGAACTCAACAACGTGTACTCCCCCGAATGGAACGATGACAGTTTCAGGAACAGGAACAGGAGTAGTGAGTTGGACGGGAACAACCTCTGGTTCGTCAGGTTCTGTGACACTTCCTTATACATTGACAGGATTGGGAGCAGGAACGTACACGGCAACCTTTACGAGTGCTGCTGGCTGTATTTCAAATACTACTTCGCAAACAATTACAATCCCCGCGAATCCAACAATTACCTCATCACGGGTGAACTCAACGACTTGTTCACCTCCTAATGGAACAATGACTGTGTCTGGAACAGGAACAGGTGTAGTTAACTGGACAGGACCAACATCTGGAACATCTGGAACGGTTACTTTGCCTTATATAATCACAGGACTTGGTGCAGGAACATTTACAGCAACTTTCACAAGTTCTGGTGGGTGTGTATCCAATTCAACGTCAAGAACTATAACGGTTCCAGCAAATCCTACGATTACTTCAACTGGAAACAATCCTACAGCCTGTGCAACTACAACAGGCTCGATCGTTGTGAGTGGAACGGGCACAGGAACAGTAGCTTGGTCTGGAACTGCTAGTGGAACTTCTGCTACGATAACTCTGCCGTATACGATTACTGGACTTGGGGCAGGAACGTATTCTATCGCATTCACTACGAGTGGAGGATGTGTTTCGAATACTTTGACTATAACATTAACTGATCCCTCTGCGCCAACAGTTACGGCGACAGGAACAGCGACTATTTGTTCAGGACAATCGACGACGATTTCAGCATCAGGAGCTACAACGTACTCATGGAACAATGGAGCAGGAACAGCAGCAACAGCTACCGTTTCACCGACTACGACAACCACGTATATCGTAACAGGAACTACAGGCGGTTGTTCAAACACAGCATCAGTTACGATTACTGTTAATCCAACGCCAACAGTTACAGCGACCGGAACAGCGACAATTTGTGCAGGACAATCGACTACGATTTCGGCTGGAGGTGCGACAAGTTATTCATGGAACAACGGAGCAGGAACTGCTGCAACAACGACCGTTTCTCCGACAACAGCAACAACGTATACGGTAACAGGAACAACGAGCGGATGTACGAGTACAGCATCAGTTACGATTACTGTTAATCCAGCGCCAACAGTTACGGCGACAGGAACAGCGACTATTTGTCCAGGACAATCGACAACGATTTCGGCTGGTGGTGCGACAACGTATTCGTGGAACAATGGAGCAGGAACATCTGCAACAGCAAGTGTTTCTCCGACTGCAACAACAACGTATACAGTAACAGGAACGACGAGCGGTTGTACGAATACCGCGCAAGTAACGGTAACGGTTAATCCGAATCCAACAATAGCATTAGGTACGGTAACAAATCCAAATACGTGCGCTACGACAACTGGTTCAATACAAGTTACAGGTTCTGGTACAGGAAATGTTTCTTGGACAGGAACAGCTTCTAGCTCAGCTACGGGTGTAAGTTTACCGTATACGGTATCTGGTCTTGGAGTGGGCTCTTACTCAATTACTTTTGTAAGTGCTGTGGGATGTTCTTCGAACACGGTTTCTCAAGGTTTGAGTGATCCAACACCGCCAACAACACCAACAATTACTGCGAGTGGACCGACTACCTTCTGTGCTGGCGGGACAGTCACGTTGACTTCTTCATATGCTAGTGGTAATACTTGGAACACGATGGCTACTTCGCAAGCTATTGCTGTTACAAGCTCTGGAACTTACAGTGTCGTTTACACGAATGGATCTGGATGTTCTGCAGCGTCTGCACCAATAACGGTAACGGTTAATCCATTTCCTACTGTTGCAGCAACAGGAACAGCGACCATTTGCGCAGGACAGCCAACGTCAATTTCAGCATCTGGCGCAACGACGTACTCTTGGAACAATGGAGCGGGTACTTCAGCTACGGCTTCTGTATCACCAACGTCTACAACGACATATACGGTAACAGGAACAACGGCAGGATGTACGAATACCGCATCGGTTACAATTACTGTTAATCCAACGCCAACAGTTACGGCGACTGGAACATCGACCATTTGTTCGGGACAGTCGACGACGATTTCAGCATCTGGAGCTACAACGTACTCATGGAACAACGGAGCAGGAACAGCAGCAACAGCGACCGTTTCACCCACTACGACAACCACGTACACGGTGACGGGAACTACAAGTGGATGCTCGAGCACAGCTCAAGTAACAATTACGGTTGGATCTGCAACTAGTTCGTCTCAAAGTGTGTCTTTATGTCCTGGTCAATCTGTAACGGTTGGAACTAGTACGTATAACTCTGCTGGAACATATACTGATGTGATCTCTGGACTTGGTGGATGTGATAGTACTGTGACAACAACTGTTTCGATGCTATCAGTGACAAGTTCGACAGAGAACGTTGATATTTGCGCAGGATCGAGCTACACTGTTCTAGGAAATACGTATACTACATCGGGTACATACACGAATGTAACTACGAATGCCGCAGGATGTGATAGTACAGTAACAACTGTGTTAACAGTAAATGCAAACCCTACCGTAAGCATCACTCCAACGACGATTGATAGCTTGTGTACCTCTGATTCACCAATTACCTTAGTAGGAACTCCAGGAGGAGGTGTCTTTAGTGGTACAGGTGTAATTGGAAGTGTCTTTGATCCTGCAGGAGCAGGCGTTGGAACGCATACTATCACCTATTCGTATACGGATGGAAATGGATGTAATGGAACAACAACAGTCATTGCAATTGTAACCGATTGTTCTGCTGGAGTTCACGACGTCGGTTTGGAAGGTGTAAGTCTGTTCCCAAATCCGAATGAAGGAATCTTCATGATTTCAGGACTAGCGATTGGTACAGAGTTCGAGATTTTCGATGAGCGCGGTCGACTAGTAGCGAATGGAACAACGAAAGCTGCAGAGCAAGAAGTCGAATTACTTCAAGTACAAACAGGCATTTACTACCTGTACGCAACTCAAAATGGAGTAAGAGGAACACTTAAATTCTTAATTACGAAGTAAAATTTGGTTTATCAGATTGGAAACCGAAGTCTGGAAACAGATTTCGGTTTTTTTTGGACTTTATTTGGGATTGAAATTGCTACTTTAGATGCATGAAAGTGTGCGTGTTGTATTTGTTTTGTTTTTTAGTCTGGAGCCAATTATCGGCACAATGTCCAATTATCCCAACACCGAAAGAGTATACTCAGATTGATCTGAAAATCCCCCTTGGAAATGAACTGAGTTTAGATTCAAATTCAATCCATTCAGCAACGTGGAATTACCTTAAATCGAATCTCAAGTTACAAACGGGAATTGATTTGGTTCATAACGCAGAGAATCCATTTATTGAGCTTCAATTTAAATATGAATTTCAAAGTCTAAATCAAAATCAACCCATTCCAATTTCGAACGAATATGGAATTTCATTTAATTCTGATAAAAGAACAATCTATTTCGCTACCGAGGAAAGTAAGTTTCACGCGATTAATTCCTTGCTTCAACTCATTCGACAAAATGGAATGATCTTCTACCTGCAAGGATGCCAGTTATCCGATTCGCCAGCATTTGAGTGGCGCGGATTGCACCTCGATGTCAGTCGGCATTTTTTTACCGTGGATGAGGTCAAACGATACATTGACTTGATGGCACTCTACAAATTCAACACCTTTCATTGGCATTTAACCGATGACCAAGGATGGCGCATTGAGATCAAGAAATATCCAAAACTAACTGAAATTGGTGCATTTCGCGATAGGACTATGATCGGACATTACTCAGATCAACCCCGAACGTTCGATAAAACAACCTACGGTGGATTTTACAGGCAAGACCAAATTCGTGAGGTCGTTCAATATGCAAGGGATCGATTTATTAAGGTTGTTCCAGAAATTGAACTCCCAGGACATAGTCGTGCAGCTTTGGCGGCTTATCCAGAGTTGTCATGTACAGGAGATCAAAATGAAGTGCCAGGAACATGGGGTGTGTTCGACGATATTTATTGCTCGAAATCCGAAACGATTGAGTTCATGAAAAATGTGTTGGAAGAAGTAGTCACGCTTTTCCCGTCGGAGTACATCCACATCGGAGGAGACGAAGCACCGAAAACGCGCTGGAAAAAGTGTGCGAATTGTCAACAAGTGATGACGGAAAATAACTTGCATACCGCGCACGAATTACAAAGTTATTTTATCGGTCAAATGGATCAATTTCTCACCTCAAAAGGAAAAAAACTGATTGGCTGGGATGAAATTTTGGAAGGTGGATTGTCGCCGAACGCTGCCGTTATGTCGTGGAGAGGAGTAGAAGGTGGAATAGCAGCAGCGAAGCAAAAACATGAAGTTGTCATGACGCCGACGACTTACTGTTATTTTGATTATTACCAAAGTGGACACCCATCTGAACCGATAGCCATTGGTGGTTTTCTTCCTTTGGAAAAAGTGTATCAATTTAATCCACTGCCTGAAGAACTTTCAGAATTGGATGAGAAATACATACTTGGTGGACAGGCTAATTTATGGACGGAATACATCGCATCCATGAATCAATTGGAATACATGACCTATCCGCGGGCATTGGCATTGGCACAAGCTGTCTGGTGCAAAGAAAAGCCAAGTTTTGATTCATTTTTGACTGATTTTATAACGTATCAAGAGGAATATTTGGATCGGTACGGTGTGAACTACGCCCGATCGATTCATCAACCTAAATTGGAGATCACTCGAGCCAAAAATGGCATCAATGTGCATTTCAAAGGAATAGAGGAGAATTATCATTTTATGGTTTGTACCAAAGAAATTCGAGGTTTTTCCATGAGTGGCGAACAAGCAATGGGCGTCAACGATACACTCTTTTTTGAGCACTGCCTCCCAGGAACTCAATCGAAAACCATTCGAACTTCTGTTTTGGATGAAGCGGGCCGTCAACCTTTCACCAATGAATTCATTGTACATTCCATTCTTGGAGCTGAAATAGAAATGATTACGCAGCCGCACCCGAAGTACGACCACAATGGAAGTTTGAACTTGGTGGACGGCATTGCGGGAACTTTGCCGTGGAAAGGAAGTCAATGGCTCGGTTTTGACACTTCGTATGTCGAGTTTATCGTCGATTTGGGAACCATTCGAACAATTCAGGAATTGAAATTGGGCTTTCTTGATCAAAATGGCTCGTGGATTTATCTTCCCGAATCTGTATCCGTTCAAATTTCCACAGAATCGAAGTGGCGATCGAAGAAAATGTATTCGAAGGACGTGGATTCATCGAATTTTTCCATTTCAATTTCGAAAAAGGGGCGTTACGTTCGCGTGATGATTCATGCGATGGACATCATTCCAGAAGGACAGGACGGAGGAGGATTCGCTCCGTGGACATTTATTGATGAGATTCAATTGAAGTGATATGAAACTAGAACTATGTGCAGCATCCATCGAAGCGATTGATTTAGCGAAAGAACTGAATTTTGATCGCATTGAGTTGTGTCAGAACTTGGAACAAGGAGGAATGACTCCCTCGATTGGTTTTATTGATTATGCACTTGCAAACGGCTTGGAAACACACGTGTTGATTCGTCCCCGTTCAGGTGGATTCCGATACTCACCCGAAGAAGTGGAAATTATTCTACGTGATGTACGTGAGAGCAAGGCGATGGGCGCACACGGCGTTGTGCTCGGCGTTTTGGACGAAAGCGACCAGATTTGCGTGAAGTCCATGGAGCTAATTTTAGCACATGCAGATGGAATGGATGTTACGTTTCACCGAGCATTTGACGACACCTACGAATTCGAAAAATCCCTCAATGTGCTCATAAAACTCGGAGTAAAACGGCTTTTATCGGCGGGAATGGCGCGCGATGTCGATCTCGGTATTCATGTTCTCAAAGCAATGAGCGACTTCGCAGCTGGTCGAATCGAAATTATGGTGGGAGGAGGGGTGAACGTGGGCAATATCCTCAAAATTAAGGACGATGTCAATCCTACGGCCATTCATTTTTCGGGAACGAATAAGGTCGTGATTGATGAAGGATCGATGTTTTCAGAAACGATTTTGAAACCAAATCGCGCGAAGATTATACGAATGTTGAGTGCCGTTCGGTAGGTGGATTTGGGATCATAACTAATTTCAATCTCTCATCAACCTCCTATCTCTGTAAAAAATAATAGTACTAAAATGATCATCGACGTTCATCAACAATTAGTGTGAAGTATAGAAAACACTCGTTCTAGAGAGCGATGATGTATGCTCCTTCTTTTAGTGCAATCGCGTCGGTTGTTGTTGACAAATAATTCATGCTCAAATTGGTCATCTTCTCCAAATACGGTGCTTGCTGCGAAGTGCGAATGTAAAACTGCTTGTTCGAAGGTTTCATCGTCACTAGAACACCATTCCAAGATTCCTCAAACGAGATGTGCTTGTTCGCAAAATTGAAATGGGTAATTCCTTTTTGCAATTCGACAAAGCGCCCATGTGAAGCATTTGTTTTGAGGTATGCATCTCCGAGAAATTTTACTTTTTCGATCTTACTTGGCACTGCTTTGAAGAAAAATGTAGTAGCGGATTGATCCTTCACGGCGATCACCAATTGGGAAGCATTAAAAATCACGATCTCTGATTTCGTGATGCGCGAATATCGATCAAATTGAATGAAAATGAGTAAAAAAATGCCTGAAATAGTCGAAATGGTCACTATTTTTCGATTTTTTCGAAAAAACAGTAAAGTGAGTAAAATGAGGTAACAGGCAAGAATTAACCATGGTTCGAATACAAAACCTTCCGCCAAGGAACCAGGCATACCTTCGATACTTTGTACGAAAACGAGCATGGCGGCGAGACTAAATCCAAAAACGAGCGCAATTATCTTCCCAAAAAGGCCAATCCAGTTCAGGGAGAGTAGAATAATTCCCAAACCGAGGACGATTCCCGCAAACACCATCATTCCAATATTTGTGAGCAAGAAATAATTCGGAAATTGATGAAAATAGTAGAGCGTGAGCGGAAATGTAACGAGTTGAGCTGCGATCCCAATTGCGGTTCCTTCCCAGAGTTTTCGAAGCCATTTGTTACGAATGTAAAAAAGTACAGCGATTGGTTTGTAAATCGTGAAAATGCCGAACATCGCCAGATAAGAAAGTTGAAAACCGATATCGTACAGTAAAATTGGATCGAAAAGCAGCATCAAAAAAGCCGAAAAGAAGAGAATATTGAGTGAATCAGATTGCTCGCTGTTCATTCTCCCGATGGAAAGAACACTAAACATAAGCGTAGCTCGCACTACCGAAGGCGGAAAGCCGATGATCATCGCGTAGCACCATAAAATAACCAAAGACACAAGAATTGCTCTATTTTTTGAGAACAGTTTAGGAATTCGCCCAAACAAAAACAGGAGCATTTCGAGAATAATTCCAATGTGTAATCCGGATACCGCCAATACGTGCATCGCTCCAGCTGCGCTAAAACTTTTTCTCACATCCTGGCTTAGAAGCGATTTATCGCCCAAAACAAGTGCCGATGCGATGGCGAGTTCGTCCCCATCCAAGTGTGATTCAAACACGTTTAGGAACAAATTCTTCACCTTCATCCGCCACTGATCATAGAACGGAGTTGGCAGTTTGTCAATCAACTTAAAATCTGAATAGCCTACAAACGTTGTGGAGTAAATTCCTTTGTTGTTCCAGTAATGTTGTGCATCGAATTCACCAGGATTGTTGCGATTTTCAATTTTCCCTACGGGGCTTCTAATGATCAACCGGTCGTTTACCTCCAGCCCAGCAGCGTTTATGTAGCACAAAATTGTTTCAGAATGTGGTCTCAATTTATTCTCATCAACGATGGCTTGCACCTCGCAAATGGCGCGTTTCCATTGCTTTCTAACACCGTCAAGTTCCGTTATTTGTACAATCATGGTTGCGGTACTATCCTCGTATTGACGAACGGTATAGGTATTTCGTGAGGTTTGAATGGAGAGTATTCCACAGGTCACAAAGCCAAGAATGAACAGCGTGATGAAAATAGGGGAGTTTAACTTCTTTGTCACCTTAGCAAAAATCGACCAAGCAAAAAGCCCGATAATTGGAACTGAAAACCACCAATTCCACGCGAAGAAATCCCCGATCACGATGCCAAGCATGAAGAGCGCAGCAAGAAAAACAAATGGCCGTTCGAAAAAGCGCATGACGAGTGGAAAAAAAGTTGGTTTCTTAGTAGGGAAGTTCTAAAAAAAGGATGAATGG